>JAFAHO010000018.1 GCA_019237205.1 Hyphomicrobiales bacterium | reverse complement strand
ATCACCACCGAGACGCTGCACTATGGCCAGCAGCTGGCCACCGTCGCGCTGCCGGCGCACCCGCTGATGAAGACGCCGGAGGCCCTCAAGGTCGTCGGCCCGAAAGCCTTCGGCTATGCCGATCTCGACTTCGTTCCGCTTGGAGCTCCGAATGCCGCCGGCATCGGGAAGGGGACGCCATGACCGATCTCAAACTGATTCGCACGATCGACGTTCCCGATCTCGACGACATCGCGACGGGCGGGGCGATCCTCGGCACCGGAGGCGGCGGCGATCCCTATATCGGCAAGCTGATGGCGCAGGAGGCGATCCGGCGCCACGGGGCGGTCAGTCTCGTCGACGTCGACGGCTTCGCCGCGGACGCGCTGATCGCCCCGGTCTGCATGATGGGCGCGCCGACGGTGATGACGGAAAAGCTGCCGCAGGGCGAGGAGATCGTCATCGCCTTGCGCAAGCTCGAGAAATTCATGGGCCGCCAGGTCGACGGCCTTCTCTGCGGCGAAGCCGGCGGCATCAACTCGACGACGCCCTTCGTCGCCGCCGCGGCGACGGGCCTGCCGCTGATCGATGGCGACGGCATGGGCCGCGCCTTCCCGGAACTGCAGATGACGACCTTCGGCATGCACGGCGTCTCGGCGACGCCAATGGTGCTCGGCGACGACAAGGGCAATTCCGTCGTGCTCGAGACGATCAACAACCGCTGGACGGAGCGTCTCGCCCGCTCGGCCACCGTCGACATGGGCGGCTCAGCCCTGCTCGCCTTCTATCCAATGACAGGCGCGCTGGCGAAAAAGGCGATCGTCCGCGGCACGCTGACGCTTTGCGCCGACCTCGGGCGCACGCTGCGCGAGGCGCGCGTCCGGCACGGCGATCCGGTCGAGGCGGTGCGGGCGGCCCTCAAGGCCGAGATCATTTTCAACGGACGCGTCAGGGACGTGCTTCGCCGCACGGTCGGCGGGTTCGCCCGCGGCGAGGCGGAGATCGAGGGGCTCGACGAGCATCGCGGCCACAAGCTGCGCATCGCCTTCCAGAACGAATTCCTGATTGCCGAGCGCGACGGCAAGACAGTGGTAACGACACCCGACATGATCACACTGCTCGACGCCGAGACCGGCGCGCCGGTCACCGCGGACGGCATGCGCTACGGCATCCGCGTCGTCGCGCTCGCCTACCCTTGCGCCGAGCAGTGGCGCACGCCGAAAGGCCTCGAACTCGTCGGCCCGCGCTACTTCGGCTACGACCTCGACTTTCAGCCTTTCACCCCCGGCGCGGCGCGACAGGCAGGCCCTGCCTGAGAGCACGGCCGTTGACTCACGATCGACTTTCGCATCAAGCAAGCCCACCGAGCATGCGATTGGCTCAGTCCGTTTTGATCGGAAGTCGCGCGGGTCCGGTTGCCTTTAGCGGCCGCTCAGTCAAGCCGTCTCGGCTGGCACGACGCCGGGGTTGCGCCCTTCGCGCTGTGTTCGGAACTGCGGCAGACGGTCGCCGATTTCGATCCACGGCATTTTCTCAGCTACGCGGATATGACGTTCGGGGTTCAGCGTCGTGGGGTCGTCGAGCGTGCAAGCATAAAGGGCGAATTCGCCGAGATTCTCGTAGGAGATCGGTGAGCCGCAGCGGCCGCAATGTGTCCTCTCGACGCCGGGCGATGAGGCGTAGGCGACCGGGGCGCCACGCGTGCAGCGGAACGCGGCTTTGTCAACGACCACGAAAGTGGTGAACGGCGACGAGGCGTGCCGCCGACAACTTTCGCAGTGGCAATGCACGGTCTCCACCGGCGCGCCCAGATATTCGAAGCGGATGTCTCCGCACATGCAGCGACCGGTGGTCGCCGGGTTCGAGCCGTCGCCCATCGACTCTCCTCCTTTTTCGGATAATCACTTTGTCCCTCCATCTGGCTGATCTTGGCGTAGTGCTTTTTCGACAACGCGGGCCCACCCGCCGCACGCTTCGGTTCGCCAGTGTGCTCGATCGGCGTTGGCGCGGCCCGATCGCGAGCAACGTTCGCAATCTCGCCGGTTTCATATCCAAATTCCGGCTGGTTTGTCATGCTACGGATAGGGTTGATCGACAGGCGGGTCGACGCAGCGCGACGACGAGTTCGAACCGCTAAAGCGGCGGACGACGGCGGTCCGTTTTGAGGTCGCTCCAGCGGCCGCTGTTTGGCCGATCGAACAACCTCCAAACCCACGCCGCACGTCAGACGAGGGCTCTGGCGCGTTCTCGCGACTGTTCGCGCCCACCGGCTGCTCCCGCGCATGCGCGGGCCGCAAAGATATGATGGCCGGTCCGCCTGTCTGAAATGGAAGTACGAAGGAGGACGCACAAGATGACATACCATGATCGTTTGATCATTTCGACCTGCACGGCTCTGGTTTTGATCGCGCTCGCCGCGCCGCCGGCGGCGAGAGCCGCGGAAACCAAGGGCCCCGTCACCGACCCGATCGGCGTCGTCACCATCCCGAAAGGCGCGCCGATCCAATTCGGCGGTTATTGGGTAATGTCGGGGGCCGATTCCGCCCTCGGCATCGACGAGAAGCGAGGCGTCGAACTCGCCATCAAGGACGAAGGCGGGATGCTGCTCGGCCATCCGATCAAGCTCAACGTCGAGGATGACGGGTGCAACGCCGAGGGCGGCCAGACCGCCGCTACCAAGCTCGCCGCCGACCCGAACGCCGTGATCGTTCTTGGACCGGCCTGTTCAAGCGCTGCGACGCCCGGCGCGCCGATCCTGTGGAAGGCTGGCGTCGTCGACGTCGCCACCGCGACCACGGCGCCGAGTCTCACCGCGCCGGACCGCAAGCCCGAGTATGACGGCTTCGTTCGCACCATCTACAGCGACATCGACCAGGGCGCCGCGGACGCAAAATACGTTTACGATGTGGTGAAGGCCCGCAAAATCGTCACCGTTCACGACGGCAGCCCCTACGCGCAGCAACTGGCGGCGGTGATGGCCGACAACTTCAAGAAGCTCGGGGGAGAGGTCTTGTCGGTCGAGGCGGTGTCGCCGACCGAAGTGGACATGCACCCGGTGCTGACGCGCATCGCGACCGAGAAGCCCGACATGATCTACGCGCCAGTGTTCGTCGCCGCGGGGGCGCAGCTCCTGCGCCAGGAAAAGGACACCCCCGGCCTCGGGAATGTCCCGCTGATCGGCAGCTCCGGCCAGATGGCGCCGGACATCATCTCCGCCGCCGGCCAGGCGGTCGTCGGCTACAGGATCACCTACCCCGACGTGTCGCCCGAGGCCATGGGGGCGGGTTATCCGAAGCTGGTCAAGGAATATACCGACACCTACGGCGAGCCGCCGATCTCCGGCTATCACGCCAACGCCTATGACGCCGCCGTGCTCGCCATGAAGGCGATCGAGCAAGTGGCGAAGACCGACGCGAGCGGCGCGACCTATATCGGGCGCAAGGCGCTGCGCGACGCCGTCCTGACGATCAAGTTCGACGGCGTCAGCGGTCCGATCGCCTGCGATTCGCACGGCGAGTGCGCCAAGTTCAAGCCCGCGGTCTACGAGTTCACCAACGCCGATCCATCGACGTTCAAGATCGGAGTGAATCCGAAGAAGGTATGGCCGCAGTCGAGCTCGGCCAGCGCCCAATAGGAGAGGCGACGCCTCGCTGCCTGAGGAGGCGCGGGGCTTCGCGGCGGCGAAAGGCGTTGAGACCATGGCCGAGGCGTCGGCGGCGCGAAGCCTGCTCGCGAACCTGCATAGGCGCGCGCGCTTCGGGTTCGTCGACGTCGCCCTCTGGGGTTTGCGTATCGCGGTCGTGGCGGTGATCGCCGCCGGCACGGCGGGCACCCTGATCAAGGGCCGCTACGGGGTCGGCGACTGGTTCGATTTCCTCACCTATGGCGTCACCATGGGCAGCGTCTACGCGCTGATCGCGCTCGGCTACACCATGGTCTACGGCGTCTTGCGGCTCATCAATTTCGCCCATGGCGACATCATGATGACAGGCGCGTTTTCCGGATATTTCCTGGCCGCCCATTTCGACCAGACCGGCTTCCTCCGCCGCGAGCCGGCGCTCGCCATGCTCGCCGTGCTCGCGCTCGGCGTCGCGACCTCGACGACTGTCGCTTTGCTGACCGAGAGGTTCGCCTATCGTCCCTTTCGCCGGGTCCGCGGCCTCGCGCCGCTGATCTGCGCCATCGGCGTTTCGTTCTTCCTCGAGCAATCGTTCCGCGGCGCCTTCGGCTCGGGCGTCCACGCCTATCCGGACACGAAATGGCAGAATGAGACGGTATCGGTTTTCGGCTTTGGCGTTCCCGTCGTTGAAATCATCGTGGTCGCTATAGCGGTCGCCTCGATGACGGTTCTGTACCTGATCGTTCAGCGCACGCGCATGGGCGCGGCGATGCGGGCGGTCTCGGAGGACGCCGAGGCCGCCGCGATGATGGGCATCGACGTCGACAGAGTCATTGTCTTCACGTTCGCCCTCGGCGGCGCGATGGCCGGGGTCGCGGGCGTCTGCTACGCCTTCGTGTTCAAGCAGGTCTATTTCTTCATGGGCTTCACGCCGGGCGTCAAAGCGTTCGGCGCAGCGGTGCTAGGCGGCATCGGCAGCGTCCCGGGCGCGATGCTGGCCGGGCTGTTCCTCGGCGTGGTCGAATCGGTGGGCCCCGCCCTCTTTCTCGACGGAATCGGCATTCCTGCGCCTTACCAGCTGCGCGACCTCATCGCCTTCACCTTGCTCATCATGGTGCTGATCTTTCGCCCCTACGGAATCATGGGCGAACGCATGGCGAGGAAGCGCGCGTGAGCGCGCGGTCGACGACGCCGGGCGGCGGCGTCCCGAAGAGACGGGTTCCGCTGAGCGACGCCCTGATGCTCGGGCTCGCTTGCGGCGCAGTCGCCGTTTACATCGCCATCGTCGGCATCCTGCCGACGTTCGACGCGCGCTGGATCGTCGTCGGCGTCGTCTCGTTCGGGCAAGCCGCCCTGATCGCCATCGCTGTCGGCGCCGGATGGGCGACCGCCTTGCGCGCAGCGCCGTTAAAGTCGCTGACGGCGGCGCTGGCCGGCCTCGTCGCCGGAGGCGTCGCTGGAGTCCTCCTCGCCCTGCTGGCGCTGGCGATGCAGATGCTGCCGCTCCGCCGGATTTTCATTGCGCTGTCGCCAATTCTCCTCAGGACGCTCACCTTCGGGCTCGGCGCGCCCGTCGGCGGGTTGATCCTCGTCGCCGGAGCGGCGCTGCTGGGCGCGATCGGCGCGGCGCTGGCCCTCGCTTCCCCGCGCGCCCGCGATCCTCTGCTGGTCGGCCTCGCCTTCGTCGTTGTCTTTGGCGTGTTCCAGGAACTCATCCAGATCGTCCTGCAATCGAACGCCGCCGCCGATGCGGCGCGTCAGGCGTTCTATTCATGGGAGGGGCTCGAGCCGCGCGGCGCGGCAGCGATCTTCGTTTTCGCAAGCGCAGCCAGCGCCCTTTGGATGGGCGCTCCGCGCGCAGGGCTTGGCGAGGCGCTGGCCGGCCTGTCGCCGAGGCGACGAAGTCAGGCGAGGGCGTTGCGCGCCGCGGGCCTGGTCGCTCTCCTGGTCCTGACGCCGATCGTGGCGGGCTCCTACATCGGCCAGGTCATGCTGCTCGTCGGGCTCTATATGCTGATGGGGATGGGGCTCAATCTCGAGGTTGGACTGGCGGGGCTCCTCGACCTCGGGTTCGTCGCCTTCTTCGCAGTCGGCGCGTACGCAACGGCGCTGCTGACCGCCGACAGTCCGCACGCGCTCGCGTCCTATACCCCGCTGCCGAGCCTCTCCTTCTGGGCGGCGGCGCCGATCGCGGTCATCGCTTCGGTCGTGGTCGGCGTGCTGTTCGGCATTCCGGTGCTCGGCGTGCGCGGAGACTATCTCGCGGTCGCCACCATGGGGCTCGGCGAGATCGTGCGGATCATCGTCCAGTCGGACATGGCCGCGCCGCTGCTCGGCGGCGCCCAGGGCATCCTGCAGATTCCGAAACCGAGGATCGGTGGGTTCGAGCTCGCCGACCCGGTCGACCTCTTCTATCTGACGCTGATCGCCTCGGGGGTCGCCGCCT
>JAFAHO010000075.1 GCA_019237205.1 Hyphomicrobiales bacterium | reverse complement strand
TCGATGCCGGACGCGGCGTTTGGCGCGGCGGCACGCGCTCGGGTACGCCACGCTCCAACCGACACGCGGACTCCAAAAAGAAGGCGCGCCAAGCGATACGCGCCCTCGCAAAAAGGGGCTTGCCGCCTCTCTGCCGCGGCAGGGGCTCGTCCTCGTGTTCGCCAGCGGCGCGCTCTATTCGGCCTGCGTCGCTTTTCACTTGTGGGAAAGCCTCGGCATCCAGCCAAGGCTGACGGGCCGGAAGCGGCATACGTCTCGGTTACGGAAGTTCTAACGCTCGTCGGTCGCCCTAGGCCCGCCGCTCACGCCGGGCTAAAGGACCCGGGCATGAAAATCCATCATCTCAACTGCGGGTCGATGTGCCCGCGCGGCGGGCGCCTGCTCGGAGGCGCGGGCGGTCCATGGGCGCCGGCGCCCATGTGCTGCCATTGCCTGCTGATCGAGAGCGAAGCCGGGCTCATTCTTGTCGACAGCGGGCTCGGCGTCGAGGACGTCGCCGATCCGAAACGACTCGGACTCATGTTCCGCGCCGCGACGCGCCCGAGGCTCGAAGTTTCGGAGACAGCGCTTCGGCAGGTCGCGGATCTCGGTTTCAGCGTTGCCGACGTCCGTCACATCGTACCGACCCATCTCGACCTTGATCACGCCGGCGGTCTCGCCGACTTTCCTGGCGCGAGCGTGCACGTGTTCGCGCCCGAACTCAAGGCGGCGCTGAACCCGCCGACGCTGATGGAGCGCAATCGATATCGCGCGGCGCAACTCTCCGGCGTCGCCAAATGGGCGCCGGTTGAACCGGGCGGAGAAGACTGGTTCGGCTTCTCCAGTGTGCGGGCGCTGCGGGGCGCCCGCGACGACGTTCTGCTGATCCCCCTGCCCGGCCACACGCGCGGCCACTGCGGCGTCGCTGTCCGGGCCGGCGACGGCTGGCTGCTCCATTGCGGCGACGCCTATTTCCACCACACCGAAGTCGCGCCCGCCGGCGGCCGTACGCCGCGGGGCGTGCGATGGTTCGAGTCGATCGTCAATATCGACAAGAAGGCGCGACTGGCAAACCAGAAGCGGCTGCGCGAGCTGGCGCGAAATCGCCGCGGCGAAGTGAAGCTCATCTGCTCGCACGATCCCGCGGAATTTGCGGCGCTCCGAGACTGAACGTCGGCCTTCGTTCTCGGGCTCAGCCGGCAAAGCGCGCGCCGAGCCCTCCGTCCACGCGCCAATTGGCGACGGTCACGAAGGAGGCTTCGTCCGATAGGAGGAAGGCGGTGATCTTCATCGGCGCTCATTTCACCGTCCGGTCAGCGACTGACGGCGGATCCGCCGGTCGATGAGCGTCTGCAGGACGACCGAGATCACGATCACGAGGCCGAAGGCGAGCTGCGTGTAGAACGCATTGATTCCAGCTGAAACGATGCCCGCGTTAATCGCGCCGATGATGAAAGACGCCACGAACGTTCCCACGACTGATCCCGTTCCGCCGAAGACCGACGTTCCGCCCAAGAACACAGAGGCAATCGTGTTGAGGAGCGATCCCTCGCCGGTGCTCGGCCAGAAATAATAGCCGTAGATCGAACTCAGGAGGCCGCAGAAGACGGCCGTGACGCCGACCAGCACGAACGCCTTGATCTTCACTCGGGCGACGCTGACGCCCATGAGGCGCGCGCTGATCTGGTTGTCGCCGACGAGAAACACATGCGCGCCAAACTGGGTGCGGTTCAGGAGGATCCACTCCGCTATGAGGATGGCGACCATCCACAGCGTTTGGACCGGCATGCCGAAATAGGATTCGCGCAGGAGCGCGTGCATCTGGGGATACTGGTCGGCGGTCAACGGCACGCCGGTTCCGCCCATCAGAACGAGTTCAAGGCCGCGGAACAGGAACTGCGTGCCTATGGTAATCACGAGCGAAGGGATGTTGAGCGCAGCCACCAGAAGTCCATTGACGAGGCCGCAGGCTGCGCCAGTCGCAAGGGCGCAAACGAGGCCCACATACCAAGGCGCGCCGCCATAGGCGGTGACGAGGCAGAAGGCGGCCACTCCGAGCGCCATCACCGAGGGGAACGAGAGATCGATCTCGCCGGTGATGACGACGAAGGTCAGCGACAACGCGACGATGCCGAACTGTGGCGTCGTCTCGGCGAAGGCGCGGTAGATGTCGATGTCGGTGAAGACCCGGGGCGCCGCGATGACGAAACCGAGCCACATCGCGACGCCGACGCCGATGATGCCGAGCTGGCTGCCGTAGCGGAGCAGAATCGAGGGCGGAGCGGCGCGGTTGTCGACCGGCTTCAAGGGGAGACCTGCCTCGGCCATCGGTCTACTCGAGGGTGCCGGTGCGGGCCACGTGATAGAGCCGCTCGATCAGGGAATCCATGGAGATTTCGCTTCGGTTATAGACGCCCGCGACCTTGCCGCGATCGAGCACGTAGAGCCGGTCGACCACCGGATAGACGTTGAAGATGTTGTGGTCGATGAAGATCGCCGATTTGCCGACGTCCTTGATGTTGCGGACGAAGTCGAGCGTCTTCTTGGTCTCGCTGAGCGAGAGAC
>JAFAHO010000014.1 GCA_019237205.1 Hyphomicrobiales bacterium | reverse complement strand
GATCTCGTGCAGCATCTGGCGCGAGGTGCGCACGATCTTGTTGATCGTCTCGATCATGTGGACGGGAATGCGAATCGTCCTTGCTTGATCGGCGATCGAGCGGGTGATCGCCTGCCGGATCCACCAGGTGGCGTAGGTCGAGAACTTATAGCCGCGGCGGTATTCGAACTTGTCGACCGCCTTCATGAGCCCGATGTTGCCTTCCTGGATGAGGTCGAGGAACTGCAGGCCGCGGTTGGTGTACTTCTTGGCGATCGAGATCACGAGGCGCAGGTTCGCCTCGACCATTTCCTTTTTCGCCTGCCGCGCCTCGCGCTCGCCCTTCTGCACCATCTGGACGAGCTTGCGGAATTCCTGGATTTCGAGCCCCGTCTCGGTCGCGAGCGACTGGATCTCGCTGCGGATCTCCTTGACCGGAGTCTTGTCGGCGGCGACGAACTCTTTCCAGCCGCGCGTCGTCAGCTTGGAGATGCGCAGGAGCCATTTCGGATCGAGCTCCGAATTCTGGTAGTTCTTGAGGAAATCCTCGCGGCTGACGCGATGCGCCTCGGCCATCCGCATGAGGCGCACGTCGAGGCCGATGAGGCGCTTGTTGATGTCGTAGAGCTGCTCGACCAGGGCGTCGATGCGGTTCTGGTTGAGCGACAGCGACTTGACGTCGCCGACGATGTCCTTTTTCAGAGCCTTATACTTGCGCTCCTGCGCCGGCGAGAGCGACTCGCTCCTGAGCTTGTTCTCAACGTTCTGGTCCTGCAGGCGGCGAAGCTTCTTGTAAGCCTCCGCGATACGGTCGAAGGTTTCGAGCACGCGGGGCTTGAGGTCGGCTTCCATCGCCGACAGCGAGACGGAATTCTCGAGATCGTCATCGTCATCCAAGCCGTCGACCGGGGCGGCGCCTTCGCCCTCGAAACCGTCCGGCGGCGCCGCCGGCGCGGTCGCCGGCGCCATGCGGTCCCGAACGGGGTTGGGCGCGGGCGGCGCGCCGGGCGCCGTGTAATCGGTCTTGGGCGGCCGCTTGCCGTCGGGCCCGGTGTAGCTCGCTTCAAGATCGATGATGTCGCGCAGGAGGATCTTGCCCTCGTTCAATTCGTCGCGCCAGATGATGATCGCCTGGAAGGTCAACGGGCTTTCGCAAAGCCCCGCGATCATCGCCTCGCGGCCGGCCTCGATGCGTTTGGCGATGGCGATCTCGCCTTCGCGCGAAAGGAGCTCGACCGAGCCCATCTCGCGCAGGTACATCCGCACCGGATCGTCGGTGCGCTCGGCCGGCTCGGAGCTGCGGATCGCAACTGCGGTCGACCTCGGCGCTTCGACGATCTCGCCGGCCTCGGACTCCTCCTCGTCGTCGGCGCTTTCCTTTTCCGCCTCCTCCGCGTCCTCATTGTCGACGACGTTGATCCCCATCTCGCTCAGCATCGCGTTCATGTCCTCGATCTGGTCGGAGGAAATCTCCTCAGAGGGCAGAACGGCGTTGAGTTCGTCCTGGGTGACCCAGCCGCGCTTCTTGGCGACCTTCAACATCCGCTTGACGGCGGCGTCGCTCAGATCGAGAAGCGGACTGTCGGCGGTTTCAACCGCTGCCGCTTCCCCTTCGACCTTCGCCTCGTCTTTCTTCGCCATCTCGGTCTCCATGATCCCGCGACCGGCACGCGGGGTTTTAGATTTCATGCGGGCCGAGGCTCAAGGCGCGCAAGGCCGTTCTTATAGCCCAAGCGACGCAACCTGCCCCTGTCGGGGTCGGGCCGACGCCGCTTCCCATGACGGTGTTCCCCTTAAGCCCGCTTTAACCCTGACGCAGGCTGGGTCAGATGCTCGGCGAGGGTCTCCCGGAATGTTCGCCAAAACCGTCGATCGCCGCCTCCGCATGCGCGAGATCGGCCAAATGCGCCTTGATATCCAGCAATCGGGCGAGATTCTGCTCGTTTGGCTCGGCAGCCAGCGACCGCTCCGCGAGTTTCAGCTCCCTATTTAACGCGCCCGCCCGCCGATGCAAGGCCAGGCTTTGCCTTAGCACAAGCGCGGCGTCGGAAGGCGCGGCGTCGGCGCTGAGGCACCACCAGTTGGGCATCTTGGCCGCGAGCGCCAGGATGCGCTCGCGCTCCTCCGCCTGACCGCCGGCCTTCAGCGCCTCCGCAAGGGCCTCCGGCGACTGCAGCGCCTCGGACGGCGCGGCGATCAGCGCGTCCCGGAAGGCCGCAAGTCTCTTGCCTGCGAAGTCCAGCGCCGCGAATTCCTCCCAGTGCGCCTCGAGAAGCCGGGGATGGCCGAGCGCGATCGCCAGGATCATCACCTCGCGCGCCGGCTCGCGCGCCTTGCGGCCTAGCTTGTTCTGCGCGGGCAGCGGCGTTTCGGCGAGGCCGACGCGGGGGTCGCGCGCCGGGAAAGGCGCGCTGCGCCGCTCGAAGAAAAAGGGTCGCGCTTTGCCCTCGCGGCGGGGCCTGGTCGCGCGTTCTTCGCCGAAAAACGCGTTGAGGCGGCGCCTCAGATCCGCCTGATAATGACGCCGGAGGATGTCGTCGCCGATCAGACTGAAGGCGTCCGTCAGTCTGCGCTCGAGCGCGGCGCGGCTTTCCGGCGTATTGAACTCGTGGCCGTCGCTCTCGCGTTGAAACAGCATGTCGGCGAAGGTCCGCGCGCCCTTGAGGACATCGGCCATCGCCGTCGCGCCGCCCGCCCGCACGAGGTCGTCGGGGTCCTGGCCCTCCGGCAGAAGCGCGAAACGCAGGCTCTTGGCCGCGCCGATCAGCGGCAACGCCGTCTCGATCGCGCGGAAGGCGGCTTTCCGGCCGGCATTGTCGCCGTCGAAGCAAAGGATCGGCTCAGACGCCATCCCCCACAAAAGAGCGCACTGATCCGGGGTCAGCGCGGTGCCAAGCGGCGCGACCACGTTGGCAAAGCCCACTTCGCTCATCGTGATCGTATCGATATAGCCTTCGACGACAATGATCTCGCCGCGATCGTGCGCAGCCTTTCGCGCGCGATGGTGGTTGAAGAGCAACGCGCCTTTGTGAAAAAGCGGCGTCTCAGGGGAGTTGAGATATTTCGCCGTCGCGCCCGGGTCCATCGCCCGGCCGCCGAAGGCGACGACGCGGCCCGTCCGGTCGTGGATGGGAAACATCACCCGGTCGCGGAACCGATCATAAGGCACGGCGATCCCCTCGCCGTGGATGAGGAGCCCGGCCTCGATCATCTGGTCGAGACCCACCCCGCGGCTGGCCAGCGCGTCGCGCAGGCCGAAGCGCTCGGGGGAGGAATAGCCGAGAGAAAAGCGCTGCTGCACCGGAGGCCCGAGCCCGC
>JAFAHO010000450.1 GCA_019237205.1 Hyphomicrobiales bacterium | reverse complement strand
ACCCGGCGGCGTGATTCGGCGCCCCGACATAGCCCATGCCTTCAGGCCCGTATTTCTTCTGAGCCTCGGGCAGCGCGGTGTTCGCCGTCGTGAAGATGATGCCTTGAGCGAGGGGCTTGTCGATCAGCGGATCGGTGGCGGCGTCGCCCGGCTGCCCCATGAAGGCGATTCCGTCGACCTTGGTCGCGATCGCCTCGTTGAGCTGGGTCAGCATCTTGTTGGGGTCCCAGTCCGAGAAATAGTAGGTCACCGACGGCCCGAGGTCGAGCTCGGCTTGGCGATAGCCGTTATACACGTTGTTGGCGAACACGCCGCCCTGCGGGCCGCCCGGGAAGGCCGCGATCTTGACGCCCTGGCACCACTTGGGCGCCGGGTCGGTCGCGTTGGCCGACGTCGCCGCGCCGCTAACGAGCAGCGCGACGCCGGCTGCCCTCAACATGAGATTTCGCATTCGATCCTCCCTGGGGATATTTTCACCTCGAAAGAGGCTCGCGGCGCTCCTTCGGCATGCGAGCCGAGCTATAAACTCATATGATATGATTTGTAAATGGCGGGACGCTGCGGCAGCGGCTCCTCCTCGCACGAGCGACGGCTCAGTCGCCGACTGGGGGACGCGACGCGGGAAAGGGCGTGTCGAGCAGGCCGCGCACGCCGACATCGAAGGCGAATAGCGCGCCGGCATGAGGCTCGGAATCGAGCGCGGCCGTGTCGAGACCGGTCCTTGCGCTCGTCACGAAAAGACGATCGAG
The DNA here is from genome assembly GCA_019237205.1 of Hyphomicrobiales bacterium. Classification (GTDB taxonomy): domain Bacteria; phylum Pseudomonadota; class Alphaproteobacteria; order Rhizobiales; family Beijerinckiaceae; genus Roseiarcus. Next base: position 16,283 of record JAFAHO010000450.1, on the reverse strand, counting down.
ATTCGCCCCGCCGACGGCACAGAAGGTGACCCGGGAGCAAGGGAGCGCAAGGGCGCGACCGACATGGCCTTCGGGCGTGTAGCGGACGACGCAGCGGCCGCCCCATTCGGCGTTCCAGAGACAACCTTCAGCGTCCACAGTCGATCCGTCAGGAAAGCCGGGGCCCGCACATGCGTCGACCGTCCGGCGAAAAGGCGATCGAATTCGATGTGCGCACTCCGGAAACGAGCGCGCGAGGCTGGAGGCCGGCCTCGTAACTCCAGATCTGGCCGATCGGCTTTGCGCCTTTCGGCGTCTCCTCCATCGTGCCGAACACGAGCGGCTCTTTGCGGTCGAGCTGCCCGTCGCTGATTCGCGTCGTCGGACGGTCGGATTCGATGGCCGCGATCGGCTCGCAGGCGCCGCGTTCGAGATCGAACACCTCGAGCCCTCCCGCAAATCCGGCGAGCAGCGACCTCCCGCCGAGCGGCGCGAAACACGCAAGACGATCCGGCAGCGGCCACGATCGGCGCTGGGCCGTCCTCCGGCCGGTAGGTCCAGAAACGGCGGCCGAGAATGTCGGTCCATTGGACCTCGCCATGCGCCGGCGACCACACGACGCCCTCGCCGAGTTCGTTCGCGACATCGGCGACAACTTCCAGCTCCAACCGCATCGAGGCTCCGTCAGCAATTTGCAGCGCTCGCCCGACCGGACTGCGCCGAAATTACCCGCAAGACGGCAGGACCGCATCCGGCCCGACGACGAATCAATCCGCTTCCGCCTTCCCTCTCAGCGCCTTGATGGTCCCGCGCCGTCCCTTCTCGTCGAGCCGACGAATCTTCGAGGCGAGCGTCGGGCGGGTCAGACGGCGAGGCTTTTCGCGCTGCTGCGCTTTCATCAGCAGCGCGGCGAGGCGGTCGCGCGCGTCCTCGCGGTTGCGCGGCTGGCTCGAGAATTTCTGGGCGAAGATGACGATGACGCCGTCCTGCGTCACGCGCGAGCCAGCGAGCTTCATCAGCCGGACCGCGACGTCGCTGGGAAGGCTTGGGCTGCCGCGCGCGTCGAAGCGCAATTCGACTGCGGTCGCGACTTTGTTGACGTTCTGTCCGCCTGGGCCCGAAGAACGAACGAAAGTCTCGGCGATCTCGCTCTCGTCTATGAGGAGATCACCAACCTTCATGGGTCTACCGCCATTCCCTCACGTCGACGAACCGGCCGGCGATCGCCGCTGCAGCGGCCATGGCGGGCGACACGAGGTGGGTCCGGCCGCGATAGCCCTGACGGCCCTCGAAATTGCGGTTCGACGTCGAGGCGCAGCGCTCGCCCGGCGCGAGCTTGTCCGGGTTCATCGCCAGGCACATCGAGCAACCGGGCTCGCGCCACTCGAAGCCCGCGTCGAGAAAGACCCTGTCGAGCCCTTCGGCTTCGGCCTGCGCCTTGACGAGCCCCGAACCCGGCACGACCATCGCGCTGACGCGTTCGGAGACCTTGCGGCCTTGAGCGATCCTCGCGGCGGCGCGCAAATCCTCGATGCGTCCGTTCGTGCAGGAGCCGATGAAAACGCGGTCGATGGCGATGTCCATCATCTTCTCCCCGCCCTCGAGCCCCATATAGTCGAGGGCGCGCTGGATCGAGACGCGCTTCTGCTCGGTCTGGCCGTCTGAGACACGCGGCACACAGCCGAGGATCGAAGCGACGTCCTGCGGGCTCGTGCCCCAGGTGACGATCGGCGGCAGGTCGGCGGCGTTGAGCCTCACCTCGGCGTCGAAATTAGCGCCGTCATCCGTCCGCAGCGCGTCCCAATAGCGGCGGGCCTGATCCCACAGCGCGCCCTTCGGCGATTTCGGCCGGTCCTTCAGATAGTCGAATGTCTTTTCATCGGGCGCGATCATGCCGGCGCGGGCGCCGGCCTCGATCGACATGTTGCAGACCGTCATGCGGCCTTCCATCGAGAGCGCCTCGATCGCCGAGCCGCAATATTCGATCACGTGGCCGGTGCCGCCCGCCGTGCCGATCTCGCCAATGATGGCCAGAATGATGTCCTTGGCGGTGACGCCCTCGGGCAGCGCGCCATCGACCCGTGCGCGCATGTTCTTCGCCTTGGTCTGGATCAGCGTCTGCGTCGCGAGCACATGCTCGACTTCCGAGGTGCCGATCCCGTGGGCGAGCGCGCCGAATGCGCCGTGGGTCGACGTGTGGCTGTCGCCGCAGACGATCGTGGTTCCCGGCAAGGTGAAGCCCTGCTCAGGTCCGATGATATGGACGATGCCCTGACGTCGGTCGAACTCGTCGTAATATTCGATGCCAAACTCAAGCGCGTTCGCGGCAAGCTGCTCGACCTGCAGGCGGCTTTCAGGATCGGCGATGCCGTGGCTGCGGTCTGTCGTCTGGATGTTGTGGTCGACGACGGCGAGCGTCTTTTCTGGCGCGCGCACCTTGCGCCCGGCGATGCGCAGACCCTCAAAGGCCTGCGGGCTCGTCACTTCGTGGACGAGATGCCGATCGATATAGATGAGGCTCGAATCGCCCGCCGTCTCGATGACATGGTCGTCCCAGATCTTGTCATACAGCGTCCTCGGCCTGGCCATCAGGGTCTCCAGCGCCAAACCGGCGCGAAAAAGGGGGAATGGCTCGCTATCTATGCCGAACGGGGCAAAGAAGGAAGGGGTTGGCGCGAATCGCCGGATGCGCGGGCGCCGGATGCGCCCTAACCGCCCCGGGGTCCGGACGGTGGAACGTGCTCTTCGTACTGCGGCAGGTCGTCGGCGATCGTAAACCACGCCGCTTTGGAGCCGACGAAAATATGGTGCGTAGGCCGTATGCTGGGATCATCGACGAGGGTTCCCATTGCGACGTGAACGAAGGCCCCGCCGCGGACGACCGAAAAGAGCAACGAGCCGCAGGTCACGCAATGCGTGTTGTTGGCGCCTTCTTCGCCGAAGATCATAAGCTCGGAGTCACCCTTTATGATCTTGAGCTTCTCACGCTCGATTCCGGCGAATGGCTTGAACGCCGAACCTGTCGTCCGCCGGCAGTTGGAGCAGTGGCAGTTCGCGGCATAAAGGAACGCGTCCGCCACAGCGTATTCCACCGCGCCGCAATAGCATTTTCCGGCAAGAATGCGGCGGATCGGTTGCTCGGGACTGACCACAAGCTCTCCTCCTGAAGGCTGGCGGAAGCGGCGGAGCCATGTGACGTCATGACGTAAGCCTGCAACAAGTATACGAGCAGTCCCCTATGCGATCCTCAAGAATCATTCACGTCGTCTCCTGCCACGCCGAGGGAGAGGTCGGCGACGTGATCGTCGGCGGGGTCGCGCCGCCGCCAGGTGACACTTTATGGCAGCAGTCGCGGTTCATCGCCCGCGACGGGGCCTTGCGCCATTTTGTCCTCAACGAGCCGCGTGGCGGCGTCTTCCGGCACGTCAATCTGCTTGTGCCGGCGAAGGATCCCAGGGCGCAGATGGGATTCATCATCATGGAGCCGGAGGACACTCCGCCCATGTCGGGCTCCAATTCCATCTGCGTCGCCACGGTGCTGCTGGAGGCCGGCATTCTGCCGATGCGGGAGCCACAGACTCGCATCACGCTCGAGGCGCCGGGCGGCCTGATCGAGGTTGTTGCCGATTGCCGTGATGGCAAAGCCGAGCGCATCAGCGTCGAGAACGTGCCTTCGTTTGCCGACCAGCTCGATGCGCCGCTCGAAGTCCAGGGCCTTGGAACCCTGACGGTCGACATCGCTTATGGCGGGGACAGTTTCGTCATTGTCGACGCGAAGGCGCTGGGCTTTACGATCGCGCCGGACGAAGCCCGCGACTTGGCTGAACTGGGGGTCAGAATAACCGTCGCCGCCAACGAGCAACTCGGGTTCGCGCACCCGGAAAACGCCGGCTGGGACCACATTTCGTTCTGTCAGTTCGCTGGTCCCCTCACGCGCGAGGGCGCCGAAATCAGCGGCCCCAATGCCGTGGTCGTCCGCCCGGGAAAGGTCGACCGCTCGCCGACCGGGACCGGATGCAGCGCCCGAATGGCTACGCTGGTCGCGAGAGGCCTGCTGAACGCGAGCGAGATCTATCGCGCGCGCTCAATCATAGGCTCCGAGTTCATCTGCCACGTCGCCGGCGAGACGACCGTCGCCGGGCGTCCGGCCATCACGCCCGTCATTTCGGGCCGCGCGTGGATCACCGGCGTTCACCAACACATGCTGGATCCGGCTGACCCCTGGCCCGCCGGCTACCGGCTCGCCGACACCTGGCCGCGCCTCACGCCCTAAAGTCGTACTTGAAAGAACGAAATGCTCGCCTATCTGTCTGAAAGCCGATGAGGTTTCAAAGAGTTAATATAACTTTACAATTGTTCTCGCTTGACTCGCGGGGGAATCGGGTTTGAATGCGCGCCAACCAATTCTGATGGATTCCGACCGAGGACGGCAAGGAGATTACCGCGTCGTGCAAGCGACTGACATCTCGCATCCCGATTACTTCCATAAAGTCGTCGATTGTCAGTGGGCCTGCCCGGCGCATACGCCTGTCCCCGAGTACATTCGCCGCATCGCCGATGGCGACAATGACGGCGCCTATCTCATCAATTGGGAGTCGAACGTCTTCCCGGGAATCCTGGGACGAACCTGCGACCGACCGTGCGAACCCGCCTGCCGACGCGGCCGCCTACAGGAGGAGCCGGTCGCCATTTGCCGCCTGAAACGCGTTGCCGCCGATCGCAAGAGCGACATCGCCGATCGCCTCCCGAAAGCCCCGTCAGCCCGCAACGGGAAGCGCGTTGGCTGCATCGGCGCGGGGCCGGCATCGCTGACGGTCGCGCGCGATCTCGCGGCGATCGGCTACGATGTGGCGGTCTTCGATTCCGACTCGCAGGCTGGCGGCATGATGCGCAGCCAAATTCCGAAGTTCCGCTTGCCCGACGAAGTGATTGACGAGGAGGTTGGCTACGCGCTGTCGACCGGGGGAGCGTTTGTCGCCTCGAGCCGCGTCGAGAGCCTCAAGGCGATGCTCGCCGAAGGCTTCGACGCGATATTCGTCGGTTGCGGCGCGCCGCGCGGCCGCGACCTCGACGCGCCCGGCCGCCGCGAGGCGGCCAAGAACATTCATATCGGCATCGACTGGCTCGCGAGCGTGTCGTTCGGGCACACCCATTCCATCGGACGCAGGGTCGTCGTGCTTGGCGGCGGCAACACGGCGATGGATTGCTGCCGCACGTCGCTCAGACTCGGCGGCTGCGACGTCAAGGTCGTCGTGCGGTCGGGCTTTGCCGAGATGAAGGCCTCGGCCTGGGAAAAGGAGGACGCGATGCACGAGGGCGTCGCCATCCTCAATTTTCTCGTGCCCAAGGCCTTCACGCACCAGCGCGACCGTCTGACCGGCGTGATCTTCGAGAAGGTGACGGCTGAGAAGGACGACCGCGGGCGGCGCATTCTCGCGCCGACCGGCGAGCCCGATGTTCATATCGAATGCGATGACGTCCTCGTCGCCGTCGGCCAGGAGAATGCATTTCCCTGGATCGAGAGCGATTCAGGGGTGGCGTTCGGCAAGAACGGGCTGCCGTCAATCGATCCTGTCACGTTCCAGTCGAGCTTGCCTTCAGTCTTCTTTGGCGGCGACGCGGCTCTTGGGCCCAAGAACATCATCACCGCGGTGGCGCACGGCCACGAGGCGGCGATCTCCATTGACGCATTCTGCCGTGGCGAGGACCCGCGCGTCCGGCCGGCGCCCATGACCAATCTCGTCAGCCAGAAGATGGGGCTCCACGAGTGGTCCTACGACAACGCCATCACCCTCGACCGCCGGTTCGCGGTGCCGCACGTCGAGAACACCAAAGCGCTCAAGAACGTCAAGACCGAAGTCGAGCTTGGGTTCACGGACGAGCAAGCCCTGGCGGAAGCGCGCCGCTGTCTCAACTGTGACGTCCAGACGGTCTTTTCGGCGCCCGCCTGCATCGAGTGCGACGCTTGCGTCGACATCTGCCCGTTGGACTGCATTTCCTTCGTGCCCAACGCGCCCGAGGAAGAGCTGCGTCGCTCACTCAACGCGCCGGCCCTCAATCTGACGCAAGCGATCTATGTGTCCGAACCCGTCAAGACGGGGCGGATCATGGCCAAGGACGAAGATCTCTGCCTGCACTGCGGGCTTTGCGCCGAGCGCTGTCCCACAGGTGCGTGGGACATGCGGAAGTTCACCATCGAGTTTCCGCGGGCGGGGCACACATGCCAATCCACGCTGTAAACGACTTCGTCATCCGCTTCGCCAACGTCAACGGCTCCGGCTCTGCGAGCGCGAACCTCCTCTTCGCGCGTTCGATCATGCGCATGGGCGTGCCGATCGCGCCGCGCAACATCTTTCCGTCGAACATTCAGGGCCTGCCGACCTGGTACGAGGTCCGGGTCAGCGAAAAGGGCCGTCTCGGCGCAAGGGGCGGCGCCGACATTCTCGTGGCGATGAATCCGCAAACGTTCATGCAGGATATCGCCGCGATCGAGCCGGGCGGCTACCTGTTTTACGATTCGACCCGGCCGATGGCGCCCTCGGCGCCGCGCGACGACATCACGGTCATCGGCATGCCGCTCACGGAGATCTGCGCCGCCGAATACAACGATCCCAGGCAGCGGCAGCTCTATAAGAACATCATTTATGTCGGAGCGCTGGCCGCGCTCCTCGACATCGATGTCGTGGTCATGGAGACGCTCGCCGCCGAGACCTTCAAAGGCAAGGAGCGGCTGCTCGACGCGAACCGCCGGGCCCTGCATATCGGCTACGACCATGCCAAAGCGCGCTTCGACTGTCCGCTCGGCATCCGCGTGCGGCGAAGCGACGCGGTCGGCGATCGCATTCTGGTCGAAGGCAATTTCGCCGCCGGCCTCGGCGCCGTCTATGGCGGCGCAACGGTCTGCGGCTGGTATCCGATCACGCCATCCACTTCGCTCGCGGAGGCTTTCGAGCGCAATTGCGCGCGCTTCCGCATCGATCCCGCGACGGGCAAGAAGAACTACGCATTCGTGCAAGCCGAGGACGAGATCGCGGCGATCGGAATTGTTGTCGGCGCGGGCTGGAACGGCGCGCGAGCCTTTACCACGACGTCCGGTCCCGGCATTTCGCTGATGCAGGAATTCTTCGGCCTCGCCTATTTCGCGGAGGTCCCGGTCGTGGTTTTCGACGTCCAGCGCGGCGGCCCCTCGACCGGCATGCCGACCCGTACTCAGCAGTCGGATCTTCTCTCCTGCGCCTTCGCCTCGCACGGCGACACGAAGCATGTCCTGCTCATGCCCGACGGTCCGGGCGAGGTGTTCGAATTCAGCGGGAGCGCGTTCGACTTCGCCGAGCGGCTGCAGACGCCGGTTTTCGTCATGCTCGATCTCGATATTGGCATGAATTCGCACCTGACGGCGCCGTTCCGGTGGGACGATTCGCGCCCTTACGATCGCGGCAAGGTTCTGTCGCATGACGACCTCGAGCGCGCCGGCAATTTCGGCCGTTACAACGACGTGGACGGCGACGGGGTTCCCTACCGAACGATGCCGGGCGCGCATCCCACGCGCGGCGCCTATTTCACCCGCGGCACCAGCCGCGACCGCTTCGCCCGCTACACTGAGGACGCCACCCCCTACGTCGACAACATGGAGCGGCTCCTGCGCAAGTTCGAGACGGCGCGCAGCCTGCTGCCCCGGCCAATTCTGAGGAAGGCCGCGCGGCCGACGCGCGTCGGCGTCATCCATTACGGATCGACCGCGGCTGCGATGGACGAGGCGGTCGATCTGTTGGCCGCGAACGGCGTCGACGTCGACGCCTTGCGCATCCGCGCCTTTCCGCTGAGCCGCGAGATCGCTGATTTCGTGCAGAGCCACGATCAGGTGTTCGTCGTCGAACAGAACCGCGACGCGCAGATGCGCACGCTGATGACCGCCGACCTCGGCCTCGATCCGGCGCGCCTGACGTCGATCCTCCATTACGGCGGCATGTCGATCACCGCCCGCTACATCGTCCGCGAGATTTCCGGCCGGCTGCCGAAGCCGGTCGCCAAGAAAACTGTCGAGGCCGTATCGTGAGCTATCTCGCCAAGCCGAAGTTCCAGCACCCCTCGCTTGAGGTCAACGCGCTCGGCTTCACCCATCGCGACTACGAAGGCTCGATGTCGACGCTCTGCGCCGGCTGCGGGCATGATTCGATCAGCGCCGCGATCGTGCGGGCCTGTTTCGAACTCTCGCTGCCGCCGCACCGGATCGCCAAGCTGAGCGGCATCGGCTGCTCCTCGAAGACGCCGACCTACATGCTCGGCCAGAGCCACGGTTTCAATTCGGTGCACGGCCGCATGCCATCCGTGCTCACCGGCGCCAATCTCGCCAACCGCGATCTCATCTATCTTGGCGTCTCCGGCGACGGCGACACGGCCTCGATCGGCCTCGGCCAGTTCGCGCACGCCATGCGTCGCGGCGTCAACATGGTCTATATCGTCGAGAATAACGGCGTGTATGGCCTGACCAAGGGTCAGTTCTCCGCTACCGCCGACCGAGGCTCGAAGAGCAAGAAGGGAGTCGACGCAACCGACGAGCCGATCGACCTCGTCGCGCTGGCGATTCAGCTCGGCGCCTCGTTCGTCGCCCGCAGTTTCTCCGGCGACAAGGCGCAGCTCGTACCGCTGATCAAAGCCGCCTTCGAGCATCGCGGGGCGGCCTTCATTGACGTCATTTCACCTTGCGTCACCTTCAACAACCATGCCGGCTCGACGAAGAGCTTCGACTACGTTCGCGAGCACAACATTGCCGTAAACGCGCTCGACGTGATCACCGGCCGCAGTACGATCGAAGTCGATTACGCCGAGGGCGACCGCCAGGACGTCCTGATGCACGACGGCTCGACCATTCGCCTGCACAAGCTCGAGGCGGGACTCGACGTCTCGGACCGTTCGGCGGCCTTCGGGATGCTCGAACGCCATCGCTTCGCCGGCGAGATCGCAACCGGCCTCGTCTACCTCAACGAAGGCGCCAGGGAGCTGCACGAGAGCCTCGACACGACGCATCGTCCGCTCAACGAACTCGGCCAGGAGGTTCTCTGCCCGGGATCGAAGGCGCTGCAGGCGATCAACGCCTCGCTGAGGTAGGCTCGTTATTCCCGTTGGCTTGGCCAGGCAGACGGGAAACCACTTTCAGCCGGGATGGCGCGGGTCGAACGACGTCAAGCCAATCGCTAAGACCGAGAGTTGCCAGGCGCCGCACTTCCAATTTTACGTGGGCGGCCGCCTGCGCATTCGGATGGACGACGGCACGGAGTTCGTGGCCGGCCCTGGCGACATCACATCGCTTTCGAGCGGACACGACGCCTGGCTTGTCGGGGATGAGCCTGCGGTGGTCGTCGACTGGTACGGCGCCGGCAACCACGCCAAGCGCTGACAGCAGCGGCGGCTCTGCCGCGCCGGCTTTCCTCGCCTCCGGCCGCGGTCACCGCCTCCGTTCATTGATCAGCCGCGCCGCCCAGACGTGCAAGAACCTCAACACCCCTTGCAGATACTGTTGTCGATGCGGTCATTTTGCTGCTCTATAAAACGGTCGAACGACGTCTCGCCCGCCGACTGCGGAAGGCCGGGGCGCGGAACAGTCGCGCCGCTCGACGTCAAATAGTCCTTGTCGAGAAGACGCCCCGGCGTTGGCTGACTGGGTTCCGGGGCGATGTACCCGCCGTCATTTTGGGCATTGGCCGCAACGCCCGTGATCAGAGTGGCGAAGATGATAACGATGGGGACTAATTTTGCCATTTGCATCCTCCTCCGTCTTCCGGCCGCCGGCCCCGGCCGCTCATCCGCCCCGGCGTTAGCGGACAAGCCGAGTGATGCGGATCGAGGCGTGTCTTTGGGCCGAGTTCATCGATGCCCGCCGCCGCCGTGTCCGCGCATTCCGCCCAAGTATGTGCGACCCCAAGCGAATCCGCGGCGGCTATCTCAGCAACTTGAACGCGTGCGGCGACCAGTCGCCTTTGCCCACCCCTGGGATGCACCAGAGCATGCAGAGCGGCTCGATCGCACGCGCCGCCTCGACTGCGCCCATGTCCTCCGTATCCCAGCCGAACTGATCGAGGATCTGCGTCACGACGCGCTTGGCGTTGGCGTCGGCGCCGCAGATGAACATGGTCGGCCGGCCGCCGGCGAAATTCGGATTGACCATCTGCCCATTGCCGACCGAATTGAACGCCTTGACGAAATGGGCGCCCGGATAGGCCTTCTGCAGCCGCTCCATCAGCGAGTCCTTCAGCGTCGTGAAGAACGACAGCACGCCGTTGACCGGCGGTCCGCCGCCGATCGGATTGCAGGCGTCGATCACCGGCTTGCCGTCGATCGCCGCGGCGCCGGTCTGGTTCAGCGCCTGGAGCGCCGCCTCGCCCGCGACCGCCAGCACGATGACCTCGCCGAAGGCGGCGGCGTCGCGCATGGACTTCACCTGAGCGCCGCGGTTCTTCGCCGCCCAGTCCTCGAGCTTCGCCGGGTCGCGGGTGCCGATCGCGACCTCGTGGCCGTGCTTCAGGAACCCGCCGGCCAACGTCTGCCCGACGATGCCCGAGCCGATGACGCCAACTTTCATGGATTGCCTACCTCGCAGCGACCGCGCTCGGAAAGGCGCGGCTATGGATGGGTTACGTGGATGGCGCGGGCGGCTTCACAAGGGCGAGAGCCTGCGCGCCAGTGGGTCGCGCGCCGGTGGGCCGCGCCGAAGAGTCGACGCACGATGCCAAGGACAACGAGGGCAGGAACGGGTTGTCCGCCGCCGCCGGCGAGATCAGAACCGGACACATGGCGATTTCGTCCTATTCCTTCCGCCCCGTCGCTGCCGACGACCTGCCCCGCCTTCGCCGCTGGCTGCGGACGCCCGAAGTCGTGCGCTGGTGGGGCGATCCGCGGCGGGAGTTCGAACTCTTGCGAGCCGACCTCGACGAGCCGCGCATGACCATGCGGATCGTTTCCTTCCGCGACCGTCCTTTCGCCTATGCGCAGGACTATGAAGTTCACGCCTGGCCGCAGGCCCATCTCACGCATCTGCCGCAGGGCGCGCGAGCCATCGACAGTTTCATCGGCCACACCTCGATGATCGGGCGGGGTCACGGCGCGGCCTATCTCAGCCTGCTCGCCGAACGGCTCTGCGCCGAGGGCGCGCCGCTCGTCGCCATCGATCCGGACGCCGAGAACCTCCGCGCCCGGCGCGCTTATGCGAAAGCGGGTTTTATTGACGAGTCGACGGTTGCGACCGAAGCCGGGGCCGCGGTTCTAATGATCTACGACCCAAGGCGCATTGCAAACTAGCGGTCAAGATCTGACGTAAGATACCCGTGTCGAGGCATCTCCGAACGGCCACCTCCACCGAAGCGGAAATCCCGACCAGCCCGCCGACCGACCGCAGTCGCCCCTGAGCGCCCCTTCGCGGTTGGTCCTATGAACGGGCGCTGTGCACCGGATTGCGGACGTAGGCGGAACGCGACAGTTGCACAGCAACGGTTCTTTTGATTGACACCCCGCGCAAACCCGCTCCACTGGACAGGTCGTCTCGGCTCAGTGATTATCGCGGCAAGCCATGTGGGGCGCGGCCATGGACGTCGACGGGTGGCTTCGCAATCTTGGTCTCGACAAGTATGAGGCCGCTTTTCGCGAACATGCGATCGATATGGATGTGCTGGCCGAACTGACGGATGGCGAGCTGGCGCAGATCGGCGTGCCGCTTGGCGATCGGAAGCGGCTTCTGAAAGCGATCGCAAACCTCTCCAAGACTGAGCCGAGCCCCTCGTCGAAGGAAGACGCTCCTCCAGCCCAGGCCAACCCGCTGGCGCCCCTTGGCGCAGGCAGAGACGCCGAGCGCCGGCCGATCACGGTCATGTTCTGCGATCTCGTCGGCTCGACGGCGCTCGCGTCGCGGCTCGACGCGGAGGATTGGCGCAGCCTCGTCAACGCTTATCTCGACGAGGCCTCAGGCGCGGTGAACCGACTCGGCGGGCATGTATTGAAGCGGCTCGGCGACGGGTTGATGGCCCTCTTTGGCTATCCGCACGCGCAGGAGAACGACTCCGAACGCGCGGTGCGGGCGGCGCTCGCGATCCAGCGCGCCCTCGGAGAGATGAATGCAAGGAACGCCGCCAAAGGCGCGCTTGAGCTCGCAGCCCGCATCGGGCTCGAGTCGGGGCCGGCGGTGGTCGAGGCGACGGGCGAGGTGTTCGGCGAGGCGCCGAACGTCGCCGCCCGCGTCCAGGCGGCGGCCGAGCCGGGAGCGGTGCTCGTGACCGCGAACGTGCAACGGCAGATCGCGGGGCTGTTCGTCGCCGAGGACAAGGGCGCGCATGCGCTCAAGGGCGTGCCAGCGCCGGTCACGCTTTACCGCATCGTGCGCGCGAGCGGCGGGAGGCGCGCTGGCGCGCGCGCTCTCACCCCCCTCGTCGGACGCGGGGAGGAGCTCGAGCTCTTGCGCCGGCGCTGGGAGCGGGCCCGCGTTGGCGCGGACCAGCTCGCGCTCATTGTCGGCGAACCCGGCATTGGCAAGTCGCGGCTCGTCGAAGAGTTCCGCGCGACGCTCGGCGAGACGCCGCACACCTTTGTCGAATGCTCGTCGTCGCAACTCCTGCAGAATACGCCTTTGCACCCGATCGCCGAATGGGGACGCAAGCGCTTCGGCGCCGACGAGCCTGCCGACCGGCGCCTCGCCGACCTCGAGAACACGCTTCGGCTCGTCGGCCTCGACCCTGCCGAATATGCGCCCCTGATCGCGCCGGTGGTCGACATCGCGCTGCCGCAAGACCGCGCGGCGAAACTCGCGCCGGAGGAATTGCGCCGCCGGCAACTGGCGGCGCTCGTCACGTGGTTTCTCGCCGGAGCGCGCTCGCAAGCTGTCGCGCTCGCGTTCGAGGACCTGCACTGGGCCGACCCGACGTCGCTTGATCTCATGCAGGCTCTCGCCGAGCGCGGCGCGCAGGCGCCGCTCTTCATCCTCGCGACCGCGCGGCCGGAATTCCGCCCGCCTTGGGGCATGCGTTCGCATCACAGCGCCATGTCGCTCGCTCCGCTCGATCGCGCCGACGTCGCGCGGATGGTCGGCGAGATCTCCGCTCGCCATGCGCTGAGCAAGGAGGTGGCCGAGGGGGTGAGCCAGCGCACCGGCGGGGTGCCGTTGTTCGTCGAGGAGGTCACGCGCCTTCTGCTCGAGCGCGGCGAGTCCGGCGGCCTGCAGGCGATCCCGCCGACGTTGCAACAGTCGCTCGCGGCGCGGCTCGACCGGCTGGGCGAAGCGCGCGAAGTCGCGCAGATCGGCGCCGTTTTGGGGCGGGATTTCACCTATTCGGTGCTCGCCGCTGTAGCCGCGGGCCCTGTAGCCGCGGTCGATGACCGCGGCGGACGAAGCGAGGTCGCCGACCTCGCCCTACAAACGGCGCTCGACAAGCTCGCCGGCGCGGACCTCCTCATCGCCCAAGGCGCCGGCCCGCAGGCGAGCTATCGCTTCAAGCACGCGCTGATCCAGGACGCGGCCTACGAGAGCCTGCTCAAGAGCCGCCGCCAGGCGCTGCACCGCCGCGCCGCGGAAGTCCTGCGCGATCAGCCCGAGCGGGCCGCGGCGGAGCCGGAAGTCATCGCCCATCATTTCACCGAAGCCGGGCTCGACGACCTCGCCATCGAATGGTGGGGCAGGGCGGGCGACCAGGCGCTCCGCCGCTCCGCCTTCCAGGAGGCGATCGCCCATCTCGGCAAGGCGATCGCCATGGCGGACAAGGCGGGCGACGCCTCAGCGCCGCGCGCCGCAACCCTGGCCGCCTCGGCGAGTCAGCGGCTGAAACTTCAGACCAGCTTGAGTCGGGCGATCATGCATTCTCGCGGCTTCGGCTCCAACGAATCGAAGACCGCCTTTGCTCGCGCCCGGACGCTCGCGGCGGGAGTCGACGGCGCGAGCGAGCGGTTCGACGCCTATTACGGGCTGTTCCTCGGCAGCGTGTTGCGTGGCGAGCTCAGCTTGGCGCGAGAGACCGCCGAGAGCTTCCTGCGCGAAGCCGAAAGCGAGGGGCGGATGATCGAGGCGGCGGTCGCGCGCCGCAATTTGGGCGCCGTGCGCCTCTTCCAGGGCGAATTCCTCGACGCACAAACCAATCTCGCCGAGGCGCTGAGGACATACGATCCCGAGCGCGATCGCGACGCCAAGTTCCGGTTCGCCGTGGATACCGGCGCCGGCGCAATGGGCTTCCTCACTCTGGCGAGCTGGGCTCTGGGCGATGTCGGACGCGCGCGGGCGCTGAGCGAGGAGGCGTTGGCGCGCGCGGACAACTCCGCTCACGCGCCGACTCGCGCGAGCGTTTACCACTACATCTCCCTCTACCACATGCTCCGCGGCGACCCTGAAGCCGTGAGGCGCATCGCGAAGATTCCTGTCGAACTCGGCCGGGAACACGGAATGGCGCTGTATCTCGCGTGGGGAGAAGTGCAGTCAAATTGGGCGCGCGCCCGGCTCGGCGATCGCGAAAGCGGGATGACGGGACTCTCGGAAGCGCTGGCGGCGTATCTCGGCCAAGGAAACAAGGTGTATGCGCCGCTCTTTCAAGGTCGGCTCGCTGAGCTCGAAGCCGAGGGGAGTGACGTGGACGGCGCCTTGCGCCGGATCGACGAGGCGCTGGCTCTCGCGAATGAGACCGGCGAGCACTGGACGGACGCCCTGCTCCACCGCATCCGCGGCGCGATTCTGCTCAAGCGCGATCCCGCGAACCCTGCGCCTGTCGAAGAGGCGTTCCTCGCCGCCATCGCCATCGCGCAAGCGCAGAAGGCGCGCAGCTTCGAACTGCAAGCAGCCCTAGCGCTCGGGAAGCTCTACCAATCCACTGCGAGGCCGGCGGAAGCCCACGCAGTCCTCGCGCCGGCGCTCGAAGGCTTTGCGCCGACGCCCGAAATGCCGGAGATCGCGGAGGCTCAGGCGCTGATGAAGCGTTTGGCGTAGGGCCGCTCAGGGCGGGTTTCCGGACCTTCCCTGGCAGCCTTTGTAGGGCCGAAACCCTTCACCTTATAAGACGATCGCTATCGGTTCGGTGACCTACTGCCCTCGACCCTAAGGCGACCTTCAAGATCGGCACTATGAACGAGCGGAAAGGCGAGAAAGCGGTCTTCGGCTAGACAGTCGTCATTTCTCGTCGACACCGGCGGCAACTGTTTGTTGCAACCGGGCTAGCTCGGCTTGGCAGCGGGAGTCCCCCGGTCCTGTACGTCCTCCGGCAGCGCCACCATCTCCCTGACTTGGCGCTCGAGGAGACGGATGCGACCGACAAGCTGTTCGTCCTCTTGCGTTGTGGCCCGCCGTTCGCATTCGAGCATAGTGCGGCGAATCACCCGCAACCGATCGAGCTGCTGCTGCAGCTGGCCGTCTGTCGGGGCCGCCAGCGTCTCGTCGACAGCGTGTAGGAGAGTCTCGTTAAACTCGGTCACGGTGAGGCGCGACCCATACCGCGCCAAGACGGTCTCCATGTCTCTGACTAGCTCGCCGAACCGGGCCTGCCGATCGAGATGGGGGAACAGCGAAAGCTCCTCGACGATGATGCGGTGGAAGGGGCGGCTCAATCCTTTGGCCTTCGCCTCGATCCGTTCGAAAACGTCGGTCGGCAACCGCAGGTGCACCCGATTAGTTCCCCCTGGTTTTGGCAGTTTGCGACGCGGGGCCATGGAGCATCTCATGGGACAGGCCGGGACCAGGTGGCCTTATAGCCGAAATGACGCTAATCGCCGCCCCTTTTTCGATAGGCCGTTTTTTGGCGTGTCGTCCGCGTTTCGGATCATGATTCCGAGCACGAGACACGGCCTGGGATGTGAGCGACCGAACTTTGCTCTTTTGTGGCAATTTTATCACACCTCTTCGCCAATGAGGCTGGATTGAGCCGAAACGATGGACACCGAAGCCAATACCTGTAGAATGTTGGGCAGTCGATCTTAACGGAGAAAGACATGACCTATCGTTGGCTTATGGGGGCCGCAGCGTTGACCGTTGCGGGAGCCGTTGCGGCTCAGGCCGCCGACCTTCCGACCCGGAAAGAGGCGCCCGCGCCAATTTTTGTGCCTCCGCCCTTCACCTGGACCGGGTTCTATGTCGGTGTGAACGCCGGCGCTGTTTGGAAGTCGGGCAACAACAATTCGAGCCTGTACGCCCCTGACGCCCCTTGGCTGTACACCTATTGGCCGAACAACAACAACAACAACAACACCGGGTTCATCGGCGGCGGTCAGGCTGGCTACAACTGGCAGACAGGCAGCTGGGTGTTCGGTGTCGAAACCGACTTTGATGGGTCGAGCTTGAGCAAGTCGCA
>JAFAHO010000448.1 GCA_019237205.1 Hyphomicrobiales bacterium | reverse complement strand
CATGACGGCAATACAGGCGACCAACGCCAGATACCAGGCTTTGAGCCGGTACTGCTCGGGCAGCGCGGTCGCTGCAAGCGCTAGCAGAAAGCCGATCACCAGGGGCATGAGAAAGGCGTTGAGCACCTGAGCCGCGACGTTGAGCCAGACGAGGTTGGAGGCGAACCACACCGTTGCGGCTGAACCGACCACGCAAAGCGCATAGACGCTGTAGAACCATCCCGCCTCGAACGGCCGGTCTTCCAGCGAGCGCCGATAGCCTGCGACTTTCCCGACCCCCCAGGCGAGCGCCAAGGAAGACACGATCGCCGCAATGAGGGCGGCCCCCAGCACGCCCGCGCTGAAGACGATCGGCCTGCGCTCTCTCCGAGGACGGGCGTGAGCGCCCCGCTGATGAGGCCGACAAGCGCGCCTGGCGCAGAATGGGTGCATTAGGCCGAACTTCCGCGAGGTTTTGAGGGGGAAGGCGAGTCTTTGTGCTGGTTTGCGGGGATTTGCCGCGAAATTGTAGGCATGTAAAATAATTGTTGTAATCGGCGCGAGGGTGTGATTCACGCTTGTCATGTACGTCGCGCGCATCCCGAACCGCGATTCGCCGCCCGCCGTCCTCTTGCGCGAGAGCTATCGCGAGGGGGGCAAGGTCAAATCGCGCACGCTGGCCAACATCTCCGATTGGCCGGAGGCGAAGATCGAGAGCCTGCGCCGGGTGCTGGCGGGAGAGACCCTTGTGCCGCTCGCCGCCGAGCGCTTCGAGATCGCCCGCGCGCTGGCGCACGGCCACGTCGCCGCCGTGCTCGGGACGGTGCGCCGGCTCGGGCTCGACAAGGCGTTGCCGAACCGGCCGGAGCGCCGGGCCAAGCTGATCCTCGCCATGATCGTGGCGCGGATCATCGAGCCGGCCGCGAAGCTCGCGACCGCGCGCCAGCTCAGCGAGGCGACCGCCGCCCACTCGCTCGGCGCCGTGCTCGATCTGGGCGAGGTCGACGAGGACGAGCTCTACGCCGCTCTCGACCTTTTGGGCCGCAGCCAGACCAGCGTCGAGAAGGTCCTCGCCCAACGCCACCTCAAGGATGGCGTGCTCGTGCTCTACGACGTCACCTCGAGCTATCTGGAGGGGCGGCGCTGCGAACTGGCGCAATTCGGCTACAGCCGCGATCATCGCCCCGACCGGCCGCAGATCGTCTTCGGTCTTTTGTGCACGTCGGACGGCTGCCCGGTCGCCGTCGAAGTCTTCGAAGGCAACCTCGGCGATCCCAGCACGCTCGCCAATCAAGTCCGCAAGCTGCGCATGCGCTTTCGGCTGAAGCGCATCGTGCTGGTCGGCGACCGCGGCATGATCACCCAGGCGCGCATCGACGCCGATCTCGGGCCCGCCGGCTTCGACTGGATCACCGCGTTGCGCGCGCCGGCGATCAAGGCCCTGGCGGCCGAGGGCGGCCCCCTGCAGCTCTCGCTCTTCGATGAGCGCGACATGGCGGAGATCGTCTCGGACGACTATCCCGGCGAGCGTCTCGTTGTCTGTCGCAACCCCGAGTTGGCCGCCGAGCGCACGCGCAAGCGCGCCGAACTCCTCGAGGCGACCGAGAAGGCGCTGGTCAAGATCCGCGCAATGACCGAGCGAAAGCGCAATCCGCTCCGCGGCAACGAGAGGATCGCCCTCAAGGTCGGCGCCGTGCTCGATCGTCGCCACATGGCCAAGCATTTCGAGCTCGTCATCACCGATACAAGCCTCGCCTGGTCGCGCAAAGCCGACGCGATCGCCGCGGAAGCCGCGCTCGACGGCGTCTATGTGATCCGAAGCAGTCTGCCCGGCGACGGCTTCCCCGCCGCCGCCGTCGTCCTCGCCTACAAGGGCCTCGGCCACGCCGAACGCGCCTTCCGCGACGTCAAATCGGGCGACCTCGACGTCCGCCCGATCCACCATCGCCGGGCCCATCGCGTGCGCGCCCATGTCTTTTTGTGCATGCTGGCCTACTACGTCGTCTGGCACATGAAGCGCGACCTCGCCCCGATGCTGTTCAAGGACGACGATCCCGCCGCCGCGGCCGCCCAGCGCTCATCCCCCGTCGGCAAGGCCAAAGTCTCTCCCGCGGCGCGCCAAAAAGCCCTGCGCAAGCGCACCGAAGACGGCCAGCCCGTCCACAGCTTCCAAACCCTCGTGCAGGACCTCGCCACCCTGACCCGCAACAGCGTCCGCTTCGGCGACGCACGCCCCACAACAATCCTGGCAAGGCCAACCCCCACCCAGACCCGCGCCTTCAGTCTCCTCGGCCTCAGGATCGCCGCGTAGGCAGAACTCGATGCGCCTATCGAGTCACATCAAGGAGTTGCGCTCAGTATTGCAGGAAGTTCGGGCTAAACAGGCGGGGTCGGCGATGCAGGTCAAAGTCCGCTCCTTCACGCCCGGGCTCAACCCGCTGCGGACCAAGCTCGAGGTCCGGCTGGGCCGGCCAGCGCGAGCCGCGCAAGGACGGGTCGATGGAGCAGGCGCGGCACTGCCTGCCGTTCTCGGAAGGCGCGCGCTACGGGATCGAGCTCTTCTATCCCTATTCGAATGAGTTCAGCGTCAGGACGACGAACGGGAAGCTCGCTCTCGAAGGCGACTTCGGACCGCGACCGGAATCGCACGGCGGCGAGTGGCTTCCGTTTCGCACCTTCGGCGACCTCTATTACACCTATCAGCTC
>JAFAHO010000042.1 GCA_019237205.1 Hyphomicrobiales bacterium | reverse complement strand
GCGAGCCTCATCATCAACCTGCCGGGCAAGCCCGCGGCGATCCGCACCTGTCTCGACGCGGTTTTTGCGGCGGTCCCCTATTGCATCGATCTGATTGGCGGCGACCGGTTGGAAACGAACCCGCAATTCTGCAAGGCCTTCCGGCCGCAAGCGTGAGACGAAGGCGCCGCAGGCGCCGACGAAAAGAATGGCGCTTGCAGGGAGGATCCGGTAATTCTGGAGCTGTCTCGAGGAAAGGTCCATGTCCGCCGCCGTCCAGGTCCGCGAGCCCGAAGCGCACGTCCGCGCCGCGATGCGCTCGATCGGCGCTGACGCGCGAGCGGCGGCGCGCGTGCTGGCCAATGCGTCGGCCGAGCAGAAGAACCAGGCGCTTGCGGCTGCGGCGCGCGCTTTGCGGGAACGATCGGCCGACATTCTCGCCGCCAACGCCCGCGATCTCGCGGAGGCCAGCGCGAAGGGCCTGGGCCCCGCCTTCATCGACCGGCTGACGCTCAATCCGGCCCGTATCGAAGCGATGGCGCAGGGTCTCGAGGACGTTGCGGTTCTCACCGATCCGGTCGGCCGGGTGCTCGCGGCTTTCATGCGCCCCAACGGCCTTCGGATCGAACGGGTGGCGACGCCGCTCGGCGTCGTCGGGGTCATTTACGAGAGCCGGCCCAACGTCACGGCGGACGCGGGCGCGCTATGCTTGAAGAGCGGCAACGCCGTGGTGCTGCGCGGCGGATCGGACAGTTTCCATTCCTCGGCCGCGATCCACGCCTGCCTCGTCGCCGGCGTCAAGGAGGCCGGCCTGCCCGAGGCGGCGATTTCGCGGGCGCCTTTCGCCTCGCGGGCGGCGGTCGGCGAGATGCTGGAGGGCCTCGGCGGGACGCTCGACGTCATCGTGCCGCGCGGCGGCGGGAGCCTGGTCGAACGGGTGCAGCGCGAGGCGCGGGTTCCCGTCTTCGCCCATCTCGAGGGGATCGTGCATGTCTATATCGACCGGGCGGCCGATCTCGACAAGGCGCGGAAGATCGTCGTCAACGCCAAGATGCGCCGGACCGGCGTCTGCGGCGCCGCCGAGACGCTGCTCGTTCATCGCTCCGCCGCCCCTCTCGTGCTGCTGCCGCTGATCGAGGCGCTGATCGGGGCCGGCTGCGCGGTGCGCGGCGATGCGGCGGCGCGGGACGTGGATCCGCGGGTGACGGCGGCGACCGAAGAGGACTGGCGGACCGAATATCTCGACGCGATCATCGCGGTCCGCGTCGTCGACAGCCTCGAGGCGGCGATCGATCACATCGAGACTTATGGCTCGCACCACACCGATTGCATCGTCACCGAGGACAATGCGGCGGCCGAGACATTCCTTAAGCAAATCGACTCGGCAATCGTCCTCCACAACGCCTCGACCCAATTCGCCGACGGCGGCGAATTCGGCTTCGGCGCCGAAATCGGCATCGCCACCGGCCGCATGCACGCGCGCGGTCCCGTCGGGGTCGAGCAGCTCTGCACGTTCAAATATCGCGTGCGCGGCGACGGCCAGACGCGGGCCTGAGGCCTCGGGGGGTCCGGGCGCCATTTCAAGCGCGGATTCCATGATTTCAGCGGGTTGGGCGCCAATTTGGGTCCGCCGTCCGCCGCGTGCGTTTGCCGGACAGTTGCAAAAAAAAGTCGTAGGCGGCCCCTTGACGTTCCCGATTTCTAAAGATATATCTTTGCCTGAGACATAACTTGATATGTCTTGAACAGGAACCAAAGGAGTAAAACAATGTTCCATCGTCATTTTGACGATCATGTTCGACACGGTCATGGCGGTTTCGGCCGCGGGCCGTTTCATCGATGGCGCGAGCGAGGCGGCGGCATGGGCCGGCGCGAGGGGCGCATGTTCGACGCCGGCGAACTTCGGCTCGTCATTCTCGCGCTGGTCGCCGAGAAGCCCCGCTACGGCTACGAGATCATCAAGGAGCTCGGCGAGCGGGTCGGCGGCGACTATTCCCCAAGCCCCGGCGTCGTCTATCCGACCCTGACCATGCTCGAGGAGATGGGCTACGCCAGCGCCAGCCAGGATCAGGCGGGGCGCAAGCTCTATACGCTAACCCCCGAAGGCGAGAAGACGTTGGCCGAGAACAAGGCGCAGGTCGACGCGATCCTCGAGCGGTTCGGCGACCGCGACGAGGTTGGCGCCCGCGGCATGGGCTCTGTCGTCCGCGCGATGATGAACCTGCGCGCCGCAACGCGCTTGCGCCTGCGCGGCCGGGCCGCCAGCCCTGAGCAGATCCAGGCGATCGTCGATGCGCTTGACACGGCCGCGAAGACGATCGAGCGGATCTGAGGCGGCCGGGCCAGGAAGGGGCCCGCGCGGCGGCTTCCGCCTCGCCGCAGAGGCGGCTATCCCTCAAGCGAAAGCCTGCCGCGACTGCGCCGGCGGCGGTCCGAAGCGGTTTGCGCCGGGCGACGGAAACCCACCAGACGATGCGGGCAATGGAGCCGATCGGCGGGACCGCGTGAAGCAGCTGCCACCAGCCCGGGCGGTCCGTATCGTGAAGGCGGCGGGCGCCGACAGCGAGGCAGAGGATGATCATGCCAAGAAAAACGAGGCGTTCACGAACGGGGTCGCCGCCCGTTGAAGTTCGCGTAGTTCCGGATCAGCGCGCTTTGGACGGCTTCCTGAAAAGACATCGTTCCCTCCGCACTGAACCGACGGTCTTGGCTTCGCTCGACAGCCTAAAAATGCGACGCAGTCGAGATAGAGCGTGTCGCCAACCCTGACCGCCGGCGCTGAAGGGCAACCCCAGCGTCTTCATCTCCGGGGTCTGGAAATATTGCGCTCTCTCCCCCTTTCCCAGGTGAGCCGATGCCCCGCGCGATTTGAGCGTAACGCCGTCTGGGCTATCCTCATTCCTTCCCAAAGGAAGCCCAACCATGCCCCAAGTCCGCGCCAACAGCCTCGACATCGCCTATGAGAGCATCGGGCGGGATGGCGATCCCGCCATCCTCATGATCCACGGGCTCGCCACGCCGCTGACCGGCTGGCCGGACTCTCTTTGCGAGGGGCTCGCGCTCCGCGGGTTCCGGGTCGTCCGGTTCGACAATCGCGAGATCGGCCGCTCGACCTTCTTGCCGCGGCTCGGCGCGCCCGACCTCGCCGCCATGATGGCTGAGCGCGTAGCCGGCCGGACGCCAGTCGCGCCCTATTCGCTCGACGATATGGCGGCCGACGCGGCCGCCCTCCTCGACGGACTCGGGATAAAGCGCGCGCATGTCGTCGGAGCCTCGATGGGCGGCATGATCGCGCAGCTCGTCGCGATCAATCATCCGGCGAAGACGAAGAGCCTCGTTTCGATCATGTCCACCACCGGCCGGCCCGGCCTTCCCAGAGAAAAGCGGGAAGCGATGCAGGCCTTGACGGCGCTGCCCGCGAGCCGGAGCCGCGCAGACCGCATCGCGACCGCGCTTGCCGCGGTCAAGGCGATCGGCGGTCCCGGCTTTCCGGCGCGCGACGAGGAGCGGCGCGCCTATGTCGGGCGCAGCGTGGACTATACCCCCTACGACCCGCCGGCGGCGGCGCGCCATTTGGCGGCCGTCATCGTCGCGCCGCCGCGCCACGATCGGCTGAAGGCGCTCAAGATTCCGGCGCTCGTCATCCACGGCGCCGACGATCCGATCATTCCGGCGGCGCACGGCGAGGACACGGCTCGGAGCATCCCCGGGGCCGAGCTTCTGATCGTCCCGGGCCTCGGCCATGATTTCACCGAATCCGCGGTGGCGCTCTATCTCGAGGCGATCGGCGATTTTGTCGCCAAGGTCGAGGCGCTGGAGCGCGCTCCGGCATCGTTATCCTAATCGCCGCATAGGCATCGGGGGAGCCGGGTAGCGTCCGAGCCGCAAGTTCCAGTAAGCCCACGATCGCGGATCGATAATGCCAGGCGGCGCGGCGTCGAGCGCCTCCAGGAAATCGGTCTCATCGAGGTAGGAGCGCAGGATAGTCATCTCCTCATGCGTCGCGCGCGCGAACGCGTAAGCCATGAAACGCGCCGGATCGGCGAGCGCCTCCGACGGCGGCTCAAACCAGATGAGGCGGCGGGCAAGCGCCATTGTATCGTCGTTCAGCGGAATGCGCTTCATGACGATTCTACCGCGTTGTCGTCGAGATCCCGATCGCACGCGGCGACCACGGGAAGCCTGTCGAGATCAACGCTGCGGATCGCGCGCGCCAGACGCTCTCGGAGGTCCTGCGGCAGTCGGCGCAGATCGCCATCGTCGAAGAAGGACAATGCTTTCAGCGTGACCTGCGGATTGAATTGCGATCCGTATATCGCGCGCGCGCAAGCCAGCATTGTCGGCAGATCGATGCGGCCGTCCAGGAGCATGGCGTCAATGTCGATGTAGTCCTTGGCCTCAGCGCGCATCTGCACGACTGACGCCTTCGTCCCACCAAGATCGAAGAGCGAGGCGATCCGTAAGTGATTGTCGGGCGCGATGGACGGGAGCCGCAGTCGGCGAAAGGATGGAAGTCCGAAGAAGGATAACTTCACGGGCCCGTCACGGTCGACAACGCAGCTCAACGTATTCGGCTCGCGCTGCGTGACCGTTGCTTTCGCGAGGAACGGAATGGCGAGCGTCAGATTGTTCGGGTCGAGCGGTCGCTCGCCGAAGAAATCGAAATCGGCGGAATGGCGATGTCCCAGGTGGAGAGCGACCGCCGTCCCGCCGTAGAGCACAAACTCGGACGGAATGTCGGCCAGCTCGTTCCACAGCCGTCGTTGCGGCGGCGGAAGGATATCAAGGCGGGGCGAAAACGGATTGGGCACGCCAAACTCTATTTGTCGTCGGCTCATCATATCAGGTTCGGCCGGTTGACGCCCGACTAACGCCGTTGCGAACCATCTCCGCTTTACGGCCCGCGCGCCGTTCGCGTAGCATCGCCTCGATGCCGCCGAGCGGGCGGCGCCTTCAGGAGGACGGCCCCATGACAATCAAAGTCGGCGAACGCCTGCCCAACGCGGCGCTCCGCCGGGTGACGGCGGACGGCCCGAAGCCGGTCGAGACGAAGGATTATTTCGCTGGCAAGACGGTGGTGCTGTTCGGCCTGCCGGGCGCCTTCACCCCGACCTGCCACAAGAACCATCTGCCGGGCTTCATTGTCAGCGAAGCCGCATTCAAGGAAAAGGGCGTCGACAAGATCGCGATGACCTCGGTCAACGACCATTATGTGCTGTCGGCCTGGTCGGAGGCGACCGGCGCCAAGGGCCATGTCGATTTCCTCGCCGACGGCAATGGCGAGTTCGCCAAGGCGCTCGGCCTCGATCTCGATTTGTCTGCCGGCGGCCTGGGCCTTCGTTCGAAGCGCTATTCGATGCTCGTCGTCGACGGGGTCGTCAAAGAGCTCAATATCGAGCCGGAGCCCGGCAAGGCAGACGTCTCGGGCGCGTCACATATTCTGGGCCAGATTGCCTGAGCCCATGCCCGACCGGCTTTGCAGGCGCGATCGCCGATCGCGCCGGGCTCCCCAGCGGCCGCGTCTACAGGGACGACGGCGAACCGCGCCCCTACCGCAAATCTCGATCATCAGCACCCGGCGTTGAGCACGACGGCGCAGATGCGGGCGACGAGATTTCTACCGCATGTTGCCCGTATGGCCGAGCGAATAGCGGCCTGGCTGCGGCCACACGGTGAGGCCGTGCGGCATCCCGCCGACGGGAATCGTCTTTACCGAGCCGTCGTCGGTATTGAAGGCGTAGATGACGCCGTCGTAGCGGCCCGAGAGCCAGAGCCATTTGCCGTCAGCGCTCAAATTCCCCATGTCGGGGCTTCCCCCTCCCGGAATCGTCCATGTCGCGATCACTTTGCGCGTGGCGAAGTCGAGCACCGAGACGCTGCCCTGGCCGTTCTTGACGCCTGCGATGTTGTGCGTGCCGCGATTGGAGACGTAGAGCTTGGTCCCGTCGCGGCTCGGGTAGAGGCCGTGCGCGCCGACGCCGGTCGGAATGAACCCGAGCTCTCCGAATATGTTGCCGTCGATGACGACGAGGCCGTCCCTCAGCATGTCGGCGACGAAGAAAGCCGAGCCGTCTGGCGCGACGCGGATGTCCTGCGGGATATGCCCGGGCGAGAGATAGAGTGTTTCGACGAGCGTGTGGTGGACGAGATCGATCTTGGCGAGCGCGTTGTTGTACTCGCAGGTGAAGATGGCGTACGAGCCGTCGGGCGAGAAATCGGCGTGGTTGATCCCCGAGCATTTCGGCGTGTCGATGTAGCCTTGCAGCGCCATCGTGTGCGGATCGCGGAACTCGAGCCGCCGCATCGCTTCGGCCACGACGATCGCCGACTTGCCATCGGGGGTGAAATACATGTTGTACGAATCGGGCACCTCGATCGCCTGGCCGAGCTTGCCGGTCTTCGGGTCGATCGGCATCACGTCGGCGTGGCCGCCGCGATAGCTGATGTCGCCCGAGACCCAGAGCGTCTGCAAATCCCAGGACGGCACGATATGCTCGGGGCTCGGAATGGCGTCGAGGCTCTCGATCACCGTGAAGGTCTCAGGGTCGATCACGTCGACCTTGCCGGTGATGAGATTGGGCGAATAGACGCGCGAAAGGTGCCCGGCGACCGCGGGGCTGAACATGCCGGCGCCCGCGCCCGCATAGACGTTCTTCGGATCGACCGGCGCCGGCATCGACATGTTGGCCGGCGGCAGATCCATCGGCTTCTGGGGACCGAGCTGATAGGCGGCGAGCGCGATGAAATCGCCCTCGGTCCGACCCTGCTCGGCGCCGCCATGGCAGAAGGCGGCGCAATGGTCGGCGTCCGCGCAGAAAGTCTGAATGGTCAGCGACTGCGCGGTCTCGAGCGCCGAGTCGGACCCGACGACCGCCGATAACGCCAAAGCCGATGCGCCGACAAAGCCGCGCCAATGCATCAAACCGCCTCGCCGCGATGAATCCGGCTGCCCGAATGGCCGCCGCCGTCGCCGCCCTTTCATGCGCCATCGGCGATGACTGGACGATGAACGCGCTGCCTATGATAATGGAGAGGCGTCATCAACTGGTTTCGTTGCAACCCCGCCCGCAAAGATGGCGCCCTGTCACACGATCGCCTATCTTCACGCCATGAACCAGCCCCATCGTCCGGTCGGCCCCGGCGACCACGTCTTTCTCGTCGACGGCTCATCTTTCGTCTTTCGCGCGTATTACCAGTCGATCCGACAGGACCAGAAATACAACTACCGCGTGGACCGCTTGCCGATCGGCGCGGTCCGGCTGTTTGCGACCAAACTGCTGCAATTCGTGCGCGAGGGGGCGGCGGGGATCAAGCCGACGCATCTGGCGATCATCTTCGACAAGACGGAGGACTCGTTCCGCCGGGAGCTCTACCCGCCCTACAAGAGCCACCGGCCCGATCCGCCCGCCGACCTCGTGCCGCAGTTCCCGCTTCTGCGCGCCACCGTCCGCGCCTTCGGAATGATCCCGGTCGAGCAGGACCGCTACGAGGCCGACGATCTCATCGCTACCTACGCCCGCCAGGCGCGGGAGAAGGGCGCCGATGTGCTGATCGTCTCGGCCGACAAGGACCTGATGCAGCTGATCGAGCCCGGCGTCGCGATGTACGATCCGGCGTCCGGCGACCGCGAAGAGCGGCGGATCGGCCCGGCGGAAGTCGTCGAATATTTCGGCCTCGGCGCAGACAAGGTGGTCGACATCCAGGCGCTCGCCGGCGATTCGACCGACAATGTGCCGGGCGCGCCGGGCATTGGCGTCAAGACCGCCGCCCAGCTCATCGGCGAATTCGGCGATCTCGACACGCTGCTCGCCCGCGCAAATGAGATCAAGCAGCCGAAACGGCGCGAGGCGCTGACGGCGCCGGAAAACGTCGAGCGTATCCGCATCTCGAAGCAGCTCGTCACTCTGGTGCGCGACGTCGCCGTCGAGACGCCGCTCGAAGACCTCGCCCTCCCGAAGCTCGAGGGCAGGGAGCTCGTCGCCTTCTTCAAGGCGATGGAGCTCACCACGATCACCCGCCGGGTCGGCGAAATCTGCGCCGTCGACGTCTCCTCGATCGAGCCTGACCCGCGCTTCGTCGGTCCGGCCGGATGGCAGGGCCGCGAGGGCGAGGCGGCGCTGGCGCGAGAGCAGGAGGCGCCGGCCGCGTCGCCCGCGCCTTCGCCTTTGGCGCCGTCCGCTGCGCCCGGCGCCGCAACGCCCGCGGACCTCGTCCGGACGCGAACAAGCGAAGCGAAGGCTTCCATCGACCGCGCTGCGTACACGACGGTGCGAACGCTCGATGAGCTTCGCGCCTGGATCACTCTGGCGCACGACGCCGGCCATGTTGCTTTCGATGCGCAAACATCTTCGCTCGACCCGCTGCAGGCCGACCTTGTCGGCCTGTCGCTCGCGCTCGCTCCCGGGCGGGCCTGTTACCTCCCGATCGGCCACCGGATCGGCCCCGACGATCTTTTCGGCGGCGGCGGCCTCGTCCCGGATCAGATCGGGGAGGAGGACGCGATCGCGCTCCTGAAGGTGCTGATGGAGGCGCCGGGCGTCCTCAAGATCGGCCACGACGTGAAGTTCGGCATGCAGGTCTTCGCCCATCGTGGCGTGACCGTGGCGCCGGTCGACGACACGATGCTCATTTCCTACGCGCTCGACGGAGGACTGGCGGGCGTCCACGGCATGGACGAACTCGCGGAGAAATGTCTCGGGCATAAGCCGATTGCGCTCAACGAGGTCACGGGATCGGGCCGCAACTTTGTCGGCTTTGCGCGGGTCGCAGTCGACAAGGCGAAGCAATATGCGGCCGAGAACGCCGATGTGATCATGCGCCTCTGGCGGGCGCTGAAGCCGCGCCTCGCCGCGGAGCATGTGACAACAGTCTACGAGACGCTCGAGCGGGCGCTCGTCCCGGTGCTGGCGCGGATGGAGCGGCGCGGCGTCGCCATCGACCGCGACATGCTGTCGAGGCTCGCCGGCGATTTCTCCCAGACCATGGCGCGGCTCGAGGACGAGATCGCGAAGATGGTGGGCGCGCCGTTCAATCCGGGGTCGCCGAAGCAGCTCGGCGACATCCTGTTCGGCAAGATGGGACTGCCCGGCGGCAAACGAACCGCGACCGGCGCCTGGTCGACGACCGCCAGCGTGCTCGAAGACCTCGCCGAAGAGGGTCACGAGTTGCCGGCGCGCATTCTCGAATGGCGCCAGGTCGCGAAACTCAAATCGACCTACGCCGACGCCCTGCCCGGCTTCGTCAATTCCTCGACTGGCCGGGTGCATACGTCTTACGCGCTCGGCGCGACGACGACCGGACGGCTGTCGTCGTCGGAACCCAATCTTCAGAACATCCCGGTCCGTACGGAAGAAGGCCGCAAGATCCGCCGGGCCTTCGTGGCCCCGCCGGGCATGAAGCTCATCTCGGCCGACTACAGCCAGATCGAGCTCCGCCTGCTCGCCCATGTCGCTGACATTCCGGCGCTGAAAAAAGCCTTCGCCGAAAGGCTCGACATTCACGCCATGACGGCGTCCGAGATGTTCGGCGTCCCCGTCGCTGGCATGCCGGGCGAGATCCGGCGCCGCGCCAAGGCGATCAATTTCGGCATCATCTACGGCATCTCGGCCTTCGGCCTCGCGAACCAGCTCGGCATCCCGCGCGAAGAGGCGGGCGCCTATATCCGGAAATATTTCGAGCGCTTTCCAGGCATCCGCGCCTATATGGACGCGACCAAGTCGGCGGCGCGCGCGAACGGTTATGTGACGACGATCTTCGGCCGCAAATGCCACTATCCGCGCATCAACGCCTCCAATGTCTCCGAGCGCGCCTTCAACGAGCGCGCGGCGATCAACGCGCCGCTCCAAGGCTCGGCTGCCGACATCATCCGCCGCGCCATGGCGCGCATGGACGATGCGCTGGCGCGCGCCGGCCTGAGCGCGCGCATGCTCCTGACGGTGCACGACGAACTGGTGTTCGAGGCGCCGGACGAGGAGGTCGAGGCGACGCTGCCGGTCGTGGCGAAGGTGATGGTCGAAGCGCCGGAGCCGGCGGTCAGGCTGCACGTCCCGCTGCAGGTCGAGGCGCGCGCGGCGCAGAACTGGGAGGAGGCGCATTAGCGTGTCGAGGCGTCGCCGGTTCAATAGCCGTCATTCCGAGCGAAGCGAAGCAATCCAGCGCACCCGTCACAGCCCTACGGCCCGTGCATTGCTTCGTCGCCATAGCCCGTCGAAGACGGGCGTCTTTTGACGCCCTATGGCTCCTAGCAATGACGGCTCTGTCGTGCTGACAATCCCCGAGCGATACCGCGCGCTCGTGCACGAGAACCGCTTCGAATACGATCCCGCCCAAGGGCGCCTCGCCGACACGCTCGAGACGCTCCGCGTCAGGCTCAATGGCTATCGCGCCGAGGATACTCGGCCGAGCGCCTTCGCCCGGTTCATCGGGATAAAGCCGGTCGAGCCCCCGCGCGGTCTTTACGTCTTTGGCGCGGTCGGGCGCGGCAAGACGATGCTGATGGACCTCTTCTTCGACGCGGTCGAAGTCGACGCCAAGCGGCGTGCGCATTTCCACGGCTTCATGGCCGACGTGCACGCCCGCCTGCACCGATGGCGGCAGGCGCGCAAGAAGGGCGAGGTCGAGGGCGAAGACCCGATCGCCCCCGTCGCTGCGGAGCTCGCGCGCGAGGCCTCCCTCCTCTGCTTCGACGAGTTCGCGGTGCGCGACATCGCCGACGCGATGATCCTGGGCAGACTGTTCACGGCGCTGTTTGAGGCCGGCGTGGTCGTCGTCGCCACATCGAACGTTGCGCCGGACGATCTCTACAAGGACGGGCTCAATCGCGCGCTCTTCCTGCCGTTCGTAGCGCTCCTGCGCGAGCGTCTCGACATCGTCGAACTCCGCGCGCGGACCGACTACCGGCTGGAAAAGCTCGTCCGCGCGCCGGTCTATTACACGCCGCTCGGGCCCAAGGCCGACGGCGCGCTCGACGCCGCCTTCCTCGCGCTGGCGGGCCACGAACGCGGCGAGCCGGTCGAGATCGAACTGCTCGGCCGCCCTCTCGACGTGCCGCAGGCGGCCGGCGGCGTTGCGCGCTTCGACTTTGACGACCTCTGCCGGCGCCCGCTCGGCTCGGCCGACTATCTCGAAATCGCCGACAAGTTCCACACGGTCCTCATCGATCGCATCCCGGTCATGGGCCCGAACGAACGTAACGAGGCCAGGCGCTTCATCACTCTCGTCGACGCGCTCTACGACATGCGGGTCAAGCTCGTCGTGTCGGCGGCCGCCGAGCCGCAAGGGCTGTTCGCCGGCGTCGGCGGGGCGGAGGCGTTCGAATTCGCGCGCGCCGCCTCGCGCCTCTTCGAGATGCGATCGGCCGACTATCTCGCGCTGCCGCACGGCCGCGAGACCGGATCGCGGTCGGGCGATCTCGGCGGCATCGCCGAGACCTGAATGCCGACCGCGCCGCCCGCCGAAACGAACGAAGCGCGTCTCGTCGACATCGCCACGGCGCATGTACGCAAGTTCGGGCATGCGCGAACGACGGTCGTCGGCGTCGCCGCCGAGGCCGGCATGACCCACGCCAACGTCTACCGCTACTTTCCCTCGAAGGCGGCGCTCCTGGACGAGGTGGTCGCGAGCGGGCTGAGGCCGCTCGAAGCCCGGTTGCGCGAGGCCGGAGACGGCGCCGATCCGGCGCACGACAAGCTCGAGCGCATGCTGATCGCCATTCACCGCGACTATCGGGGCAAGCTCGACGACGACCCCGCCGTGTTCGATCTCCTGATCGAGGCGCTCGCCAGGGATCGCCCGAGCGCGCGCAAGCATCGGGCGAGGGTGCAGTCAGAGATCCAGCGGGTGCTGGAGGAGGGCGTCTCTTCGGGCGCCTTCGGAATGACCGACCGGCGCCGCGCGATGTCGCTGGTCTTCGACGCCACACATCGCTTTATTCATCCGGTCGCGCTGCGGCTCGACCGGGACGCGTCGGCGAGCGCCGTCGCTAGCCGTTTCGAGGCTGTGCTGTCGATGACGGTGAGGGCCTTGAGAACGGGGCGGCTGTAGAGCCGCAGCAGCCCTTCCCCCCTTGCGACCACCTTGCGGGGGGAAGGAGGCGTCACGCGAGCGTCGGGTAACCCGCCGCCGCCGCGTCGCGCTCAATCTCGAGGATGCGTTCGTAGTCGGCCGGCGTCGTCACCCGTGCGCCCTTAAGACCGAGCACCGCGAGCGCGTCGGCCAGGTCCGGATCGGCCAATACGTCGAACAGCGCGTTGCGCGCACAGGCGAGCGTCGCTTCCGGCAGGCGGGCGCTCATGATGAAGGGCAGGCCCGGCGACAGCGGGCTCTCGGCGACGACCGCGACGCGGGCGACAAGATCGGGGCTGAGCCGCTTCATCAGCGCGAAGCTGACGCAGTCGATGGCCGCGAGATCCGCGCGCCCGTCGGCGACCGCCTCGAGACTCGCCAGATGCGAGCCTGTCGTGACCACCGCGCCGAAGAACGCGCGGCCCTCCGCGACCGGCGCGATCGTCGCGCGAAACAGATTCATGCCACTGTTGCTGTCGGGGCCGTTGATTGCGGCGACGCCGCTGCGAAAGGCCTCGAGCCCGCGTCGGGGATCGCGCGCCCCGCGCACGAGAAAGCTCCGATGATAAATGCCTTCGCACCCCGGAAACGCATATTCCGGCGTCGCGATCAGCCTGACGGCGTCGCGCAGGCCCTTGACGAAGGGATAGCCGCAGGTCTGGCCGAAGACGAGGCTGGAGCTCCGCCATTGCGCTGCGAGATCGCCGCCGCGCGTCAGCTTCGCCGGCGCAGCGACGCTCCTCTGGCGCATGGACGCTGCGATCGCCGCCCAAATCGAGTCGTTGGCCTCCGCCGTCCCCGGATCGTCGTACATCGGCAGCGCCGCGACCAGGGCGCCCGCGATCATGCCTCGAGGCGGCCCCATTCCGGGTGGAGCGGGCTGTCGTGGGGTTTGAGAAGGTAGCGCCGCGCGACCTCGACATAGGAGTTGTAGACGAGGCCGCCGTTGCGTTCGATCAGGGCGGCCCGGTTGAGACGGTAGAAGGTCGGGATCTGGTACCACGGCAGGCCGCCGCGCAAGTGGTGAGCCGCATGCAGATTGTTGAACAGGAAGAGCGGCCCGAGAATCTTCGCGTTCTCGACGATTGCGGTACGCTCATTCGCCTCCGGCGAAGCCCGGTGCTCCGCGAAGGAGCGCACCATCGCCAGGCTCATGCCGGGATAGACAAAGGCGGTGAGATAGACCCAGAACGGCACGCCGCAAACGCCGACCACCCAGATCAGCACCGGGGCGCATTGGACGAGATGCCAAAGGAGAACGCCGCGCGCTCCGGGTTTGCCGCGCCAGGCGTCGCGGAGTTCGCGGCCGATGGCGCGCGCCATCAGCCAGCCGGGACCAAGGACCATCCGTCCAAGCAAGGTCGATTGCGCCCGCGCCAAGGCCCGGCCGACGGGGCCGAGGTTTGTCCAGCCCGCCATCGTCCAATAGTAGCTTTCCGGATCTTCGAAGGGATCCGTCAGGTTTGCGTCCTGATGGTGGCGGAGATGGGTCGAACGGTAGGTGGCAAACGGCAGCCACAGCGAGAGCGGCCAAACGCCAATCGCCTTGTTGACGACGCGGTTCGGCGTCGGATGGCCGTGTATCACCTCATGCTGCAGGTTCATCTGCCAGGCGATCGTCCAGGCGCCAAGCGCCGGCAACGCCCACCACGGCAAGTCCCGCCAGAAAAGGGTCGTCCCGAACCACAACCCATAAATGACGATCGCAAGTGCGATTGTCGGCCACTCGATCCGCCGACCAAGCGGCGGAAGCTCCACGATATCCACCCCCGTCTCCCGGCATTCGAGGGGGTTTTTCTCCGCCGCCTCCCTCGAATCGCCCTATAAGACCATTCTTTCGAGAAATCGGCAATGCGACAAAATGGCGGCCGGGAGACATATTTTCTTGCCGCAATGTATACATCTGTTGACATTTCAGACGGGTCGCGCCTCGCCCTCGGCCGCCTGGAGCGCCCCGGCCTCGAGCTCGCAATAGAGCAGGCGGTCGGGATCGACAGGGCCGGGCAGGAGGATGCGTCCTGCCGGAACGCGCTTAAATCCCACCCGCGCATAGTAAGGCTCGTCGCCGACCAGTATGACGAGCTTCCACCCTTTCGCCTTGGCCGCATCGAGCGACCGGGCCACCAGGGCCTCGCCGATCCC
This sequence comes from Hyphomicrobiales bacterium, assembly GCA_019237205.1. Taxonomy (GTDB): domain Bacteria; phylum Pseudomonadota; class Alphaproteobacteria; order Rhizobiales; family Beijerinckiaceae; genus Roseiarcus. The sequence continues at coordinate 17,064 of JAFAHO010000042.1, read as the reverse complement.
CTGGCTGCGAAAGACCGGCTCGACGATGAGCGGGCCGAGCAGGAGCGCCTTCGCCGCGCCGATCACGACCGGCGTCATGGCGACGGCGCCGACCATCAGCGTGCCGACCCGCGCGACGAAACTCAGCGACGGATCGGGGTCGGCCCGCTCGCGGATGCGATACGCGGTGCGGGCGAACCGTCCGGGCCCGAACACGCGCTCGTTGAGGTGCTGGATCGCCGCGGCGTCGTCGGGCGTCTCGGGTTCCAGAACGAGGGGAAGGGCGGACATGGCGCCGCTCTACCACGCGCGGCCGAGAGCGCGGAAGCGCTCCAAAGGCGGGTCGCGAAAAAGTGGATGCCGGGTTTTCGCGACAATCCCGCGCTTGAGACCTAAGCGCCGAGAAGATTGGGATCGCGCCAGGCGCGCTCGAACGGCAGCCGCCAGGCATGAGGGGCCACCAATTGGTAAATTGACTGCGGTCCCCAGGAGCCGGGCGCGTAGACCCGGACCGGCGGCGGATTGTTGAGGAGCCGGGTCGAAACGTCCCATAGCCGTTCGATGCCGTCCGCGGTGCAGAAGAGGGTGTGGTCGCCGCGCATCGCGTCGAGGATCAGCCGCTCGTAAGCCTCGAGCACGTCGCCGCCGAGGCCGGTCTCGTGCATGGCGAATTGCAGGCTCTGTTTCAAAAGCCGCATGCCCGGCCCCGGCTTCTTGCCGTAGAAAGACAGCGACACTTTCGCCAGGTCGGCAAGGTCGAATGTGAGGTGGTCGGGACCCTGCGTGCTGATGCCGGAATCCTCGGGGAACATGCTGCGCGGCGGCTCGCGGAAAGCGATCGAGATGATGCGCTGGCCCTCGGCCATGCGCTTGCCCGTGCGAAGGTAGAACGGCACGCCCGCCCAGCGCCAATTGTCGATGCGGCACTTGAGCGCGATGAAAGTCTCGGTGTCGGATTCGGGGCCGACCCCCTTCTCCTTCCGATAGCCGATAAACTGGCCGCGCACGACTTCGGCCGGGTCGATCGGCATCAGGGAGCGGAAGACCTTGTTCTTCTCTTCGCTGATCGGTCCCGGCGCCAGCGACGTCGGCGGCTCCATCGCCATGAAGGCGAGGATCTGGAAGAGGTGGGTGACGACCATGTCGCGATAGGCGCCGGTCTGCTCGTAAAAGGCGGTTCGATTGCCGAGATCCAGCGTCTCCGGCACGTCAATCTGAACATGGTCGATGAAATTGCGATTCCAGATCGGTTCGAAGAGGCCGTTGGCGAACCGGAAGGCCAGGATGTTTTGCGCCGGCTCCTTGCCGAGGAAATGGTCGATGCGGAAGATCTGGTTTTCGTCGAAGACGGCGTGCAGCTTCGCATTGAGCGAGATCGCGCTTTCGAGATCCGTGCCGAATGGCTTCTCCATGATGACGCGCGAGCCCTTGGCGAGGCCCGCGTCATCCAGCATGCGCACCGCCGAGAGCGCGGCGCTCGGCGGCACGCTGAGATAGTGGACGAGTTGGCTTTCCCCGTTGCAGGCCAGAGCCGCTTTGTCCGCCGCCGCCTTCAGCGCGCCGGCGCCGGCCGAGAGCGGCACGTAGTCGAGCGTCGCCTCGAACGCGGGCCATCCTTCCTTGCTCGGATTGCGGTTGTGATTCCGTTCGATCGCCTGCCGGGCGTGCGCACGAAACGCCTCGGCGTCGAAATCTTCGAGCGAAACGCCGATGATGAATAAATTCGGCAGGAATCCCGCGGCTGAGAGACGAAAGAGCCCCGGAAGCAGCTTGCGCTGGGAAAGATCGCCGGTCGCGCCGAACAGGACGACAATTTGCGGCAACCGGGGAGCTACCCCCGGGGGGATCTTCGGCATCGCTCATTCTCCCGCGTTCTCGGCCCTCGCCGGGCAAGCAATGTGCCGCAGCGACCGTGACAGTCATGCGACAAGGCCTGAGTGTAGCCGCGATCGATAGCCCGTTGAAAGGCGGGCGTCCCTCCGGCCGTCCTATGGATCGCGGCCAACGCCCGTCCAAAGCGCGCCTCCAAGGCGCCTGTTTCTCGACGCCTCCAGAGTGGCGTCTTCAGCGCCGCAGCCTGAGACTCGCCCAGCCCTCGAGGTCGACCCGCTCGGCAAGAAAAAAACCCTGCGCCCGCCAGGACGCCAGCACGCCTGGGACGTCGGCAAGCAACAGGCCCGAGACGATCGCCTCGCCGTCGCGGCCCATAACTCCGGCGAGCGAGGGCGCGAGCAGCCTCAAGGGTTTGGCGAGGATATTGGCGAAGACGAGGTCATAGGGCGCGCCGTCGCGTGAAGAGCAGTTCTCGACCCCGCGTGAGACGACCGCCTTGCACAGTTCGCCGACGCCGTTCAGCCGCGCATTGGCGTTGGCGACTTCGACCGCGACCGGATCGACGTCGCCGAGCCAGACTTTTCGGCGCAGGACCTTCGCCGCCGCGATCGCGAGAACGCCCGCGCCGCAGCCGACGTCGAGCGCGGCCTCAGGCCGGCGGCGCTTCAGAAGGCGGTCGAAATGGAGGAGGCAGCCGCGCGTGGTCCCGTGGTGGCCAGTGCCGAAGGCGAGCCCCGCCTCGATCTCGACGCCGACGTCGTTGGCGCCGACGCGCGCACGATCATGGGCGCCGTGAACGAGAAAGCGCCCGGCCCTGACCGGCTTGAGACCGGCGAGCGCGCTCGCGACCCAGTCGCGCTTCTCGGTTAAGCCGAACGTCGCCGAGCGCGCGGTCTCCTCGTCGGATGCGACCGCGATGAGTGCGCGGATTGAGTCCTCGTCCGGCATGAAGCCGAAATACGCCTCGACCAGCCACGCCTTGCCGCCGGGCCAAGACTCCTCGGTCTCGAACGCGGTCGATGCGACTTCCGCGGGCTCGAAGCTCTCCACGATGAGATCGGCGACAGCGCGGGCGCGCCGCTCGTCGGTCACGAGCGTCAGGCGATGGGCGGCGTTGTTGGGCGGCAGGCCTTCGAGCATGAGCCGGTGAAATATCGGTCGGCGAGTGGAGGCGAGAGGCGACGCGCAGCCAGATCTTATGCGATCATATCCGTTATCCGTAACAAGGCGCAAGGCTGAGCGAAAGCTGCAACGGTGTGCCTCTGGTGCGCCTCGACGGCGCTCCGCAGCAAAGCGAACGAAACGTCATGTCGGTTGTGGAGCACTTTGGCGCGCTCGGCGCCGCTCTCGCGGGGAACCGCCATTCTGGGATCGTGTACGCGCGCCCAGACGGCCGGATCGTCTTTTGGAACGCCGGCGCCGAGGCTTTGTTCGGCCACACGTCGGAAGAGGCGCTGGGCGCACGGGTCGACCTGATCGTGCCCCGGGAATATCGGGCGATGCATTGGGCGGGATTTGAACGGGCGATCGGCTCAACGTGGCGCGGAAGCGCCGCCTGGGGACCGGTCGAAGCTTTGCACAAGAACGGCGGTCATGTTGCGCTCGAGGTCTTTCTGACGCCCATTCAGGAAGCGGACGAACGCGTTGCAGGCGTGCTGGCTTTTTTTCGTGTCCCCGTCCGCGAACGGGATATTTCGCCCGCCGAGCCTGTGGCGGGTCGCCTCGTTTGAGCCCCGCGTCTTTTCGAGGTTGGCGTAAGCAAGATATTGCTTGGATTTGCTTGGTTTTTTCGTGCGAATCGGCACTTTCAGAAACGGCCGTCGCATGGGCGAACGCCAGTTCGGCACGGCGATCGCGCACGCCTCCCGTTTCGGTCGCCGCCGTCACGGAACCCGGTTCTGAGCAGCCGCCGCCTTGAAATACGCGGCGCTGAGCTTCGGCGTCCGCTTCAAGGTTGCGTAATCGACGCGGACCAATCCGAACCGTAACCCATAGCCGCTCGCCCACTCGAAATTGTCCATCAGGCTCCAATGGAAATAGCCGCGCACCGGAGCGCCTTCCGACGTGGCGCGCCGTAGCTGGGTCAGAGAGTTTCGCAGGAACATGATCCTGTCCACGTCATGGGCGACGCCGTCGTCGGCGGGCTCATCAGCCGCCCCGCATCCGTTCTCGGTGATGTAGATGTCGCTCACGTTCCAGAGCTTCACGAGGTGGCGGGGACCCCAGTAAAGCGCCTCCGGCCCGATGAAACTCCAGGGCGCGGCCATGCGGGGGTGTGACTTGGGGAAGGCGAGCTGCTCGTAGCCCGGAGCCGCGTCGATCGCGCGCGCGTATTTCGGGACGTAGACGTTGATCCCCACGAAATCGAGCGGGCTGTTGATGATCTTCAGATCCTCAGCGTCGTATCTGGGCGCGTTCGCGCCCTGCGACGCCAGGTAGGCGTCGGTGTAGCGGCCTTCCAGGATCACGGTCAGGTACGGCGCATTGGCCTCGCGGGTCAAGCGTTCAGCGGCCTCGATATGCTCCGGCGTTTCGACGATGGGGACCCCCACGGCGAGGTTCTCCGCAAGCCCGATCCGGGTTCCCGGCGCGGCCTTGGCCCGGATCGACTGCACTGCGAGGCCGTGGGCAAGGACTGCGTTGTGCCGGACCTGGTTGAACCGCGCGGGGGGAAGTCTGAGGCCGGGCGCGTTCCGGCCATCGCCGTAGCCCATTTCGACGAACGAGGTGAATTCGTTGATGGTGAAGAAATTCCGCACCCGGTCGCTCAGCTTCTCGGCGACGTAGCCGGCGTAGTCGGCAAACGCACGGGCGGTTTCGCGCCCTTCCCAGCCGCCAAACCGCTCCTGCAGGACCTGCGGCAGGTCCCAATGATAGAGCGTGGCGAAAGGCTCGATTCCATTGGCGAGAAGTTCGTCGACCAGGCGATTGTAGAAATCGAGGCCCTTCGGATTTGAAGCGCCTGCGCCGTCCGGAAAGATGCGCGGCCAGGAGATGGAGAAGCGATAGGCCTTCGCCCCGAGAGCCGTCATCAGCTGGACGTCTTCCTGGTAGAGATGATAGTGATCGACGGCCACGTCGCCGACATCGCCGTTGTCGATCCTTCCCGGCGTATGCGCGAACCGATCCCAGATCGACTCGCCCTTGCCGTCCTCGTTCCACGCGCCCTCGATCTGGTACGAGGCGGTCGCGGTCCCCCACACGAAGCCTTCCGGGAAAGATTGCGGCGCCTGGTTCTCGCGCTCTGCGGACGGCGTCCTACTGTGTTGCGTCGGATCTACGGTCATCGATTCCTCCGAGGCGGAACTTCGGGCGTGGGGCGTTAGATATCGGGGGGCGAGGGAACGCAAGCGGAGCCTTACGGATAGCCGCGTCCGTCATTGCGAGCCGAAGGCGAAGCAATCCATGCGGCAGGGCGCGAGCCTTGGATTGTTCGGCCCTGCGGGCCTCGCAATGACGACCAACGGCGGCGCGACGTCGACTTCAGGCAAGGCTTTCATGGAGGTCTTTCCATTCCGAATTCCGTCGCCTGGATCAGCGCGATTTTACTGGCGCGCGAGCTGCCCTTGATCTGCTTCTCGCGTGCGATGGCGTCGTCCATCCGCTCGTAGTCTTTGTACCAGACGAGCAGCTTTCAGCCGTAGCGGCTCGTGAACTCGAGCGAAGGCGCCTGCGACATGGATTGCTTCGCCTTCGGCTCGCAATGACGGCGAAGACCTTCTGCGCGGTACGTCGGCGCCGAGCCTCACCCCCGGCCAGAGTCATGAAAAAAATCGTACACCACCTTCGCCGTCGCGGCGTTCAGGCCCGGCGTCTTTTCGAGATCGGACAAGCCGGCGCGGGCGACGGCCTTGGCGGAGCCGAAGGCGAAGAGGAGCGCGCGCTTGCGCGCCGGGCCGACGCCCGGGATTTCGTCGAGCGGGTTCTTGACGAATTCGCGCTTGCGGCGCGCGCGATGGGTCCCGATGGCGAAGCGGTGCGCCTCGTCGCGCAGGCGCTCAACGAAGAAGAGCGCCGGATCGCGCGGGCTCAGGCGGAACGGCTCGCGGCCCCCGACGAAGAAGGTCTCGCGCCCCGCGTTGCGGTCCGGGCCCTTCGCGATGGAAGCGAGTGCGACGCCGGTCACGCCGAGCGCGCGCAAGACCTCGCGCGCAGCTTCGAACTGGCCGCGTCCGCCGTCAATGATGATGAGGTCGGGCGTATCGGGGAAGGCGCCGGCTTCCGCCGTCTCGCCCTGCCGCATGAGCCGGGCGAAGCGGCGGGTCAAGACCTCGCGCATCATCGCATAGTCGTCGCCCGGCGTCAGGTCCGCGCTTCGGATGTTGAAGGTGCGGTACTGGTTCTTGACGAAGCCGTCCGGCCCCGCGACCACCATCGCCCCGATCGCGTTCGTCCCCATGATGTGGGAATTGTCGTAGACCTCGACGCGGCGGATCGGATGGTCGACGCCGAACGCGGACTGAAGCGCGGCGAGCAGCTTCTCCTGGCTCGCGGCCTCGGCGAGCTTCCGCGACAGCGCCTCGCGCGCGTTGCGCATCGCAGCGTCGACGAGGTCCTTCTTCTCGCCGCGCCGGGGAACGCCGATCGCGATGCGATGGCCGACGCGCGCGCTCAACACCTCGCGGAGCGTCGCGGCGCTCGGAACATTGTGGCTCAACAGCACGAGGCGCGGCGCCGGGCGCTCGAGGTAGAACTGCGCCATAAAAGCGTCGAGCACCTCCTCGGGCCCGAGCGCCCGGTCGGCGCGAGGAAAATAGGCGCGATTGCCCCAGTTCTGGTAGGTGCGGAAGAAGAACACCTCGACGCAAAATTGCCCCGCCTCTTCCGCGATCGCGAACACGTCCGCCTCCGGAATCGAGCGCGGATTGACGCTCTGCTCGCCCTGGATCGCCGAGAGCGCGCTGATGCGGTCGCGGAGGCGCGCCGCCTTTTCGAATTCGAGCGCGGCCGAGGCCTCAGCCATCTCCTCGGCGAGCCGCTGGCGGATCGCGCGGCTTCGCCCCGACAGGAAATCGCGCGCCTGGGCGACGAGCTTTCCGTAGTCGTCGAGCGCGATCTCGCCGGTGCAGGGACCCGAGCAGCGCTTGATCTGATAGAGCAGGCAGGGCCGCGTGCGGTTCTCGTAATAGCTGTCCGAGCAGGTGCGCAACAGGAACGCCCGCTGCATGGCGTTCATCGTGCGGAACACCGCGCCCGCGCTGGCGAACGGCCCGAAATAATCTCCCTTCAAGGCCCGCGCGCCGCGGTGCTTGACGAGCCGCGCAGCAGGATGGCCGGTGCAGATGAGAATATAGGGAAAGCTCTTGTCGTCCCGCAGCACAACGTTGTAGCGCGGCCTCAGCTGTTTGACGAAATTGGCCTCGAGCAGCAGCGCCTCGGCCTCGCTCTCGGTGGTGACGAACACCATCGAGCGCGTCTGGGCGACCATGCGCGCGATGCGGGTCGGTTGGCGCTCAGGCGTCATATAGGCGGCGATGCGCTTCTTGATCGAGCGCGCCTTGCCGACATAGAGCACCTCGCCCTCGGCGCCGATCATGCGATAGACGCCGGGTCCCATCGGCGCGTGGCGCCAGAAATCCCGGATCGCCTCGGCGCCGCGCGCGAGCCCGCCGGGCTCGGCTGGAGCCTCGTCGAGCGCAATGTCCAAAGGAGCCGCGTCGGCGCGAAGCTCGCGCTCGAGAGCCGCCTCGGCCCGCGCTTCGGCTTCGGGCGCTTCGCCCGGAGGATATTTGCCCGCACGGGTCATTGCGCCTATCTAGGGCGGGGCCGCGGCGTTGGAAAGCGGCGCACCCATGCCCTCTCACGCGGACATGACCACTCGGCCGGGCCCGACTGGACCTCGGGCGGGAATGGGGCTAGCACTTCCCCGTCGCGTTAGGATTTCGTTAACCTTCCGGGCCGCCTCGGGGCGGGGAGTTTGTTCGGCGTGAGGCTGCATTTCGGGGATGCGTTTGCGCCGCGCAAGGCGCTCGCATCGGGCCTTCTTTCGATCCTGGCGGCGGTCGCGCTGGCGGGCTGCGTCGAGACCGCGGGCGAAATTGCGCCCGGCGCGGGAGGCGAGCAATTCGTGCGGCGGCAGGACGCCAGCATGGCCGGCGCGACGATGGCGATCATGTCGGTCGACGGCGCGCCGTCCGAACTGACCGCCGAATTCAACCAGAGCCTCGACCGCGCGGCCGCGGAGCGACAGATCGCGGTCGCGCCGCCGACTTCGGCCCGCTACCTCGTGCGCGGCTATTTGAGCGCCTCCCTGGTGCAGGATGGCGCGGCAGTGGACTTCGTCTGGGACGTGTTCACCCGCGACAAGAAGCGCGCGCAGCGGCTCAGCGATATAATCGTCGTTCGGGGATCCGGCGACGACCCATGGGCGATGGTCAGCGGGGCGGCGCTCGACAGCATCGCCGCCAAATGCGCCGACGACCTCGCCGCCTATCTGTCCAACACGCCCGAAGCCGCGCCCGGCGGGGCTGCGCTGAGCTACGCCCAGTGACCAGTCTATTTGTCTGTGGACAGACCGGCGGGTCTTTAGGGACGTAATCCGATTGTCATGTTGTTTGCGCGCGAAGCGGCTGCTATGACCCGCCGCGCCTGCCTTTCGCAGCGCACAACGAGGCTTTGGAGATCGCGCCCCGGTGCTCGGCAAGATGAAAATTTTGGCGGGCAATTCCAATCCGCCGCTCGCCGAAGCAATCGCCGCCTATCTCGGCGAGCCGTTGACCGGCTGCCACGTGCGACGCTTTGCGGACCTCGAGATTTTCGTCGAGATTCTCGAGAACGTGCGCGGACGGGACGCTTTCATCATCCAGTCGACGTCCTATCCGGCCAACGACAATCTGATGGAGCTTCTCATCATGATCGACGCGTTGCGGCGCGCTTCGGCGCAGCGCATCACGGCGGTCATCCCCTATTTCGGCTACGCCCGCCAGGACCGGAAGCCCGGGCCCCGCTCGCCGATCTCCGCCAAGCTCGTCGCCAATCTCATCACCCGCGCCGGCGCCGACCGGGTGCTGACCGTCGATCTGCACGCCGGCCAGATCCAGGGCTTCTTCGACATCCCGACCGACAATCTGTTCGCCGCCCCGACCATGGTGCGGGACATCCAGGCGCGCGGCCACGATCCGAAGTCCGTCATGGTCGTCTCCCCCGACGTCGGCGGCGTCGTGCGCGCCCGCGCGCTGGCCAAGCGCCTCGACGCCCCGCTCGCCATCGTCGACAAACGGCGCGAGCGGGCTGGCGAATCGGAAGTGATGAACATCATCGGCGACGTGGCGGGCCGAGAATGCGTCTTGCTTGACGACATCGTCGATTCGGGCGGGACGCTCTGCAACGCCGCCGACGCGCTGCTCGACGCCGGCGCGGCGAGCGTTTCAGCCTACATCACCCACGGAGTCCTGTCGGGCGGCGCGGTCGCGCGCATCGCCGCCTCCAAACTGACCGAGCTCGTGCTGACCGATACGATCGCCCCGACTGAGGCGGTGAGAGTCGCACGCAACATCCGCGTCATCTCGATCGCGCCGCTGATCGGCGAGGCGATCGGCCGCATCGCCAAGGAAGAGAGCGTCTCGTCGCTGTTCAACTGAGGGGCGCGGGCGCCTGCCGCGACAGCGATTTTCGGGCGACAATTCCCCAGTCCCGGCTTGCCCTCGCGGAATCCGCCGCATAGTGTCGATGCCTTCGTTGGCAAGCGGTCGAACCCGAGCCGGCGTCGAGCGATCGCGCCAAGTCCTAGAACAGAGGGGCGATGCTTGACAGCCTCATGGCGTTGGACTTGTCTTGACCAACTGGTCAGTTTCGTGAAGTTATCGGACGCGCGCCGGATATGGCGCTCGCCATCACCGGGAGGTCAGGTATGTTCGGTCGCAATTCCAATATCATGACGACGGCTCTGTTTGCCGGCGGGCTCTTCACTTCCGCCGCCTATGCCGCAGACATCAAACCCGCGATCATCTATGACCTCGGCCACAAGTTCGACGCTTCCTTCAACGAAGGGGTCTTCCACGGCGCTGAAAAGTTCAAGAAGGACAGCGGCGTCGACTATCGCGATCTCGAGATCCAGAACGACGCGGAGCGCGAACAAGACCTGCGCAAATTCGCCAAAGCGGGGTATTCGCCGATCATGACCGTCGGGTTCTCATGGGCGACCGCGCTCGGCAAGGTCGCGGACGAATTCCCCAACACCAAGTTCGCCATCATCGACGCGGATGTCGACAAGCCCAACGTGCAGTCGATCAAGTTCAAGGAGCAGGAGGGCTCATTCCTGGTCGGGGTGATCGCCGCCAAGACGTCGAAGACCGGCAAGGTCGGCTTCGTCGGCGGCATGGACATTCCCCTGATTTCCGCTTTCGGTTGCGGCTACGCTCAGGGCGTCAAATACGTCAACGACAAAGATGAAGTGTTCGCCAACATGACGGGAACGGACTTCCACGCCTGGACGGATCCGGTCAAGGGCGGCGAACTGGCCAAATCGCAAATGGACCGCGGCGCCGATATCGTCTACGCCGCCGCCGGAGCGACCGGACAGGGCGTCTTGAAGGCCGCCGCGGACGCGGGCAAGCTCGGCATCGGCGTCGACTCGGATCAGGACAATCTGTTTCCCGGCAAGGTGCTGACCTCGATGCTCAAGCATGTCGACGTCGCCACCTACAAGTCCTTCATGGACGCCAAGAACGGCACATGGAAGCCCGGCCTCCTATTGCTCGGCCTCAAGGAAGGCGGCGTCGACTACGCTACCGACGAATGGAACAAGAGCGTGCTGACGCCGGAAGCCAAGGCCGCGGCCGACGCCGCCAAGGCGGACATCATTTCGGGCAAGATCCAGGTCCACGACTTCCGCACGGACAACAAGTGCCCGGTCTAAGGCACATAGTCCCCCTCCCCGATTGCAGTCCGATGGAGGGGAGACGATCGGGGTGAGAGGCGCGGGCGGTTGGACGCTTTCGGCGAAGACTCGCAACTGCAGACGCCTGCGCGCGCGGGCGTTTTGAGGTCGGCGTCCCAGCTCGCCAGGCCCCTCCCGCCCGAATGGGGAGAACGGGAATGGCAGCGCCGGTCGCCGCCGGGGAGGATCGCGTGACCACCGACGCCGGCAGAGCCCCTCCCGCGATCGAGCTGATCGGCATCGACAAGAGCTTCGGCCCGGTTCACGCCAACAAGAACGTCAATCTCAGGGTCGAGCGGGGGGTCATCCATGGCATCGTCGGCGAGAACGGGGCCGGCAAATCGACTTTGATGTCGATCCTCTACGGCTTCTACGAAGCAGACGCAGGCGAAATCCGCATCAACGGCGAGCCCGTGCGCATTCGCTCCTCGAAGGAGGCGATCAGCCACGGCATCGGCATGGTGCATCAGCATTTCATGCTGGTTTATCCTTTGAGCGTGCTCGACAACGTGATGCTCGGCGCCGAGGGCGGCCCCCTGCTCGCCAACGGGGCGAACGCGATCCGTCGGCGTCTCGCGGAACTCGGCAAGGAGTACGGCCTCGAGGTCGATCCCGACGCGATCGTCGGCGAATTGTCGGTCGGCCTCCAGCAGCGGGTCGAGATCCTCAAGGCGCTTGTCCGCGGCGCCGAAATCCTTGTGCTGGACGAGCCGACCGCCGTGCTGACGCCGGCGGAAGCCGATCAGCTCTTCGAGATGCTCAGGGTTCTCAAAAGCGAGAACAAGACGATCATCTTCATCACCCACAAGTTGCGCGAGATCATGAGCCTGACGGACCGCGTCTCGGTCATGCGGCGTGGCGAAATGGTCGCAACCTTCGACACCGCCAGGACTTCTCCGCCGGAGCTTGCCGATGCGATGGTCGGCCGCAAGGTGATCCTCAAGATCGACAAGAGCGAGGCGCATCCGGGCCGGGTCGCGCTCGAAGTGCGCAACCTCGTGGTGCGCGACGACCGGGACGTGGTGCGGGTCAACGGTGTCTCCTTCGTTTTGAGAGAGGGCGAAATCCTCGGCGTCGCGGGCGTCGCCGGCAACGGCCAGTCGGAGCTTCTCGAGGCGCTCGCCGGCATCCGCCCCTTAAGCGCCGGCGAGATCCTGGTCGACGGCGAACCGCTCCCGCCTGCCGAACACAACCCGCACGCCGAACGTCTCATCGGCATCGGCCATGTGCCGGAGGACCGCCACCGGGTCGGCCTCGTCATGCCGTTCGAGGCCTGCGAGAGCGCGATGCTCGGCTTTCATTATGAGACGGTCTACGGCAGGGGCCTGCTCTATGACCGCAAAGCGATTATCGACGACGCCGAGCACAAGATGGAGGCCTTTGACGTGAGGCCCCGCGCGCCCCTGCTCAAGACCGCCAACTTCTCCGGGGGCAACCAACAGAAGCTCGTGCTCGCGCGCGAGATCGAGCGGAACCCGAAAATCATGCTCGTCGGCCAGCCGACGCGGGGCGTCGACATCGGCGCGATCGAGTTCATTCACAAGCGCATCGTCGCCCAGCGCGACGCGGGCAAGGCGCTGCTGCTCGTTTCTGTCGAGCTCGACGAGATCTTCGCCCTCTCCGACCGCATCATCGTGCTCTGCGGGGGGCGGATCACCGGCGAGAGACGAGCGGAGGACACCAACGCTCAGGACCTCGGGCTCCTGATGGCAGGCGTCGACGAGCGCGCCGCATGAGTTCGCCCCTGAAGCCCCTGCCCGCCTGGGCCGACGTCGCGCTCATTCCGCTCATCAACGTTGCCGCCGCCTTCGTCATTTCCGGCTTTGTTGTCCTGGCGATCGGAGAGAACCCGCTCGAGGCGGTGCAGATTCTCATCACCGGCGCGCTTGGCGATCTCGAGGGCATCGGCTTCACCCTTTATTACGCGACGAGTTTCATCTTCACCGGCCTTGCGGTCGCGATCTGCTTCCACGCTGGCCTCTTCAACATCGGCGTCGAAGGCCAGGCCTACATCGCCGGTCTCGGGGCGGCGTTGGCGGCGCTCTATCTCGGCTTCCTGCCCGGCTACAGCCTCGTTGTCGTCGCCATAGCCGCCGCTGCGCTGTTCGGCGCTGCCTTCGCCGCGATTCCCGGTTATCTGCAGGCCAAGCGTGACAGCCACATCGTCATCACGACGATCATGTTCAACTACATCGCCTCGGCCTTGATGGGCTATTTGCTGGTTGACGTTCTGCGCGTTCCCGGACAAATGAACGCTGAAACGCCCGGATTCTCGAAGTACGCCGCCGTTCCGCAATTCCACGAGTTGCTAGCGCCACTCGGAATCCAGTGGCCGGTGACGCCGTTCAACCTCTCCTTCCTGTTGGCGTTGGCCGCCGCGCTCGCCGTGTGGCTCCTGATCTGGCGCACGAGGCTCGGCTACGAGGTCCGCACCGTCGGCGCCAATGCGACCGCCGCCATCTATGGTGGAATTTCGCCGTCCCGCATCACGATCATCACCACGTTGCTCTCAGGCGCGCTCGCAGGCGGGCTCGCGGTTAACGTGATCCTCGGCCAGGAGCATCGGCTGATCCTCGAGTTTACCGGCGGCTTCGGCTTCGTCGGCATCGCGGTCGCGCTGATGGGCCGCGCGCATCCGGTCGGAATCATCCTGGCCGCGATCCTGTTCGGCGTCCTCTATCAGGGCGGCGACGAACTCGCCTTCGACAAGCCGAAGATCAGCCGTGACATGATCGTCGTGATCCAGGGCCTCGTGGTGCTGTTCGCCGGGGCGCTCGAGCACATGTTCCGGCGCCCTGTCTCAGTGCTGTTGGCGCGGCGCACAACCCAACCGCCGATTTGAGGGCCGGTGCGGATGGAGTTGTTCGACACTTTCATCCAGATCTTCGGCTCCGGCATCAGGCTCGGAGTGCCGCTGATCCTTGCGTGTCTGGCGGGCCTATGGTCCGAGCGCTCCGGCGTCGTCGACATTGGCCTCGAAGGCAAGATGCTCACAGGCGCCTTCGCCGGCGCGGCGTTCGCGACCTTCACCGGAAGCGCCTGGATAGGGCTGCTGGCCGGCGTGACCGCAACCGTCGTCGCCTCGCTCATTCATGGCTATGCCTCGATCGATCAGCGCGCCAATCAGATCGTATCGGGCACTGCGATCAACATGGTCGCCGATGGCTTGACCGCGCTGATCGGCAACGCGATCTGGTCGCAGGGCGGGCGCACTCCGCAGCTGTCGGACACAGCGCTGTTCAACGCAATCACCCTTCCCTTCGCTGAGAGCTTCGGCGCCGTGCCAATCGTAGGTTCGATCTACCGCCACCTGATCTCCGGCCACGACATCGTCACTTACGCCGCCTTCGCGCTCGTTCCGCTGACCTATTGGGCGCTCTATAGCACGCGTTTTGGGCTGCGCCTGCGCGCCGTTGGCGAGAATCCGGCGGCCGTCGATACGGCGGGCATTTCCGTGCGCGGACTGCGCTACAGCGCAGTGATCATCTGCGGCGTGCTGGTCGGGCTTTCCGGCGTCTATCTGTCGCTCGCGCAGGCCGCCTTCTTCCAGCCCCACATGAGCGCCGGCAAGGGATTCATCGCGCTCGCCGCGCTCGTCTTCGCAAAGTGGCGGCCCTGGCCGGCGTTGGCGACCTGCCTGCTGTTCGGCTTCCTCGATGCCTTGGCGACCCGCCTGCAAGGCGTGGAGCTGCCGGCGATCGGCGCGATACCGGTGCAGGCGATCCAATCGCTGCCCTATATCCTGACTGTCGTGCTGCTCGCGGGCTTCATCGGCAAGGCGATCCCACCGCGCGCCTCGGGGATCCCCTATGTCAAGGAACGCTGAGCCGCTAGCCGCCCTGTTTGCGGCGGCAAGAGCCGCGCAGATGAACGCCTATGCGCCCTATTCGCGCTTCAAGGTCGGCGCCGCGGTCAGAACGCCGGGCGGCGCGGTCTTTTCCGGCGGCAATGTCGAGAACGCCGCCTATCCCGAGGGGGTCTGCGCCGAGACGAGCGCGATCTCCGCCATGGCGCTGGCGGGCGAGCGCCGCATTGTCGAGATCTGCGTCGTCGGCGACGGCGATGCGCTCTGCACGCCCTGCGGCGGCTGCCGCCAGCGCATTCGCGAGTTCGCCGACGCCAGGACCACGATCCACGTCGCCGGTCCCGATGGCGTGCGCAAAACCTTCACACTCGCCGACTTGCTGCCGGAATCGTTCGGCCCGGGGCACCTGCCCGCCTGACGCAAAAGCATTGGCGCCGGAAACGAGGAGCGACCCATGAACGAGACCGTGGACGCCGCCGCTGCGGCCCTCAGGGCGAAGGGCCTCGACTCGCTTCCCCCGCTGGCCATCGTGCTCGGCTCCGGCCTTGGCCCCTTCGCCGACGAGGCGAGCGCCGCGGTCGCTGTCTCCTATGCCGATATTCCCGGCTTTCCCGTGCCGAGCGTCGAGGGCCACGCGGGGCGGCTGGTCGTCGGCGCCGTCGAAGGCCGCAGGGTCGCGCTCTTTCAGGGGCGCGGCCACTATTACGAGCGCGGCGATGCCAAGGCGATGCGCGTCGCGATCGAGACGTTCCGCGCACTCGGCGGCAAAACGCTGCTTTTGACCAACGCCGCGGGTGGCCTCAACAAGGACTGGCTGCCGCCGTCGCTGGTCGCAATCACCGACCACATCAACTTCTCCGGGACGAATCCCCTCATCGGCCGCCCGGGCAAGGACAGTTTCGTGCCCTTGACCCACGCCTACGACGAGGGCTTGCGCGCCAAGCTGCACGAGGCGGCGCGGGCCAACGACATCGAGCTTCATGAGGGGGTCTACATGTGGTTCTCGGGCCCAAGCTTTGAGACCCCGGCCGAGATTCGCGCCGCGCGCATCCTCGGCGCAGACCTCGTCGGCATGTCGACAGTGCCGGAAGTCATTCTCGCCCGCCGCGCGGGCATGCGCTGCGCTGCGGTCTCAGTCGTCACCAATTTCGCCGCGGGCCTGGCAGGCGGCGATCCGAGCCACGAGGAGACGCAGGAATATGCCCGCCTCGCGGCCGATCGCTTCCAGCGGCTCCTGCGCAGCTTCATCCGCGAGGCGGCATGAGCCGCGTTTCCGCCCAGGATGAGGGAGTTCGGTAGCGCCATGAGCCTGCCGCAGGAGATCATCCGCTCAAAACGCGACGGGCGGGCCTTGAGCGAGGCCGAGATCGCCGAGTTCATCGCGGGACTGACCAGCGGCGAGGTCAGCGAGGGGCAGGCCGCCGCCTTCGCGATGGCGGTGTTCTTTCGCGGCATGACGCTGGACGAACGGGTCGCGCTCACCCGCGCGATGACCGGCTCGGGCGCGACCATCGACTGGCGCGAGGCGAGGCTTTCCGGCCCGATCCTCGACAAGCATTCGACCGGCGGCGTCGGCGACAACGTGTCGCTGATGCTCGCCCCGATGCTCGCGGCGTGCGGCGCCTCTGTCCCGATGATCTCCGGGCGCGGCCTCGGGCACACTGGCGGCACGCTCGACAAGCTCGATTCGATTCCGGGCTACGTGTCGCAGCCCGACCTCGCGCTGTTCAGACGCGTGGTGAAGGAGGCGGGCTGCGCGATCATCGGTCAGACGGCCGATCTCGCCCCCGCCGACCGGCGCCTGTACGCCATCCGCGATGTGACCGCGACGGTCGAATCGGTCGCGCTTATCACCGCCTCGATCTTGTCGAAGAAGCTCGCCGCCGGGCTTCAGGGCCTCGTCATGGACGTGAAGACGGGATCCGGCGCCTTCATGCCGACGCTGGAGGCTTCGCGTCAGCTCGCGGAGAGCATCGCGACGGTGGCGAGCGGCGCCGGCCTGCCGACGGTCTCGCTCATCACTGACATGAATGAGCCGCTCGCCAGCGCCGCCGGCAACGCGGTCGAGATGCGCAACGCTGTCGATTATCTGACCGGCGCGAAACGCGACCCGCGCCTCAACCGCGTGACGTTGGCGCTGGGCGCCGAACTCGTCGCGCTCTCAGGGCTCACGAAGGACGTCGATGCAGGGCGCGCGGCGCTGCAGCGCGCGCTCGATTCGGGCGCCGCGGCGGAGCGTTTCGAGCGCATGGTCGCGGCGCTCGGCGGCCCGAAGGATTTTCTGTCCAAAGCCCACGCCGAGCTGCCGCGCGCGCGGGTTCTGGTCGACGCCATGCCGGAGCGCCGCGGGATCGTCGCCGCGATCGACGTGCGATCCGTCGGACTCGCCGTGGTCGAGCTCGGCGGCGGGCGGGCGCGCGCCGCGGATACGATCGACCCGTCGGTCGGGCTCACCGAGCTTCAGCCGATCGGCGCCGAAGTCGGACCCGAGGCGCCGCTGGCGCGGGTGCATGCGCGCACCGCCGGCGAAGCGGAAGCAGCCGCGCGGCGTCTTCGCGCCGCCTATTGG
>JAFAHO010000036.1 GCA_019237205.1 Hyphomicrobiales bacterium | reverse complement strand
CAGATCGGCTTTCCCGTCCTTAAGTGCTCCTCGCCGAACTCCTCGATGATCGTCGTGCCCGAAGCGTGGCGGTTGCCGAGAATGCCGGGGAGCTTGCCCTCTTTGAGCAGCGCCGTGGTCAGCGCCTCCGGAAAGGTGGGAATTGTTTTGGGAAAATAGCCCCAGTCGAAATCGACCGGTGTCCCGGCGATCTCCCAATGGCCCGACGGCGTGTCCTTGCCCCTCGACGCCTCGACGCCATAGCCCCATTGCCCACGTGGCTCGGGAAGCGCGAACCCGGGCGGCGCGCGGCCCGTCGAGGCCTTGATCGCGTGGCCAAGGCCGAGCGTGTCGAGTCGCGGCAGAGCGAGCGGCCCACGCCTCAGGCCCTCACGGTTTCCGCGGCCGAGCACGCAGGCCTCGGCGATGTGGCCGAGCGTGTCCGCGCCCTCGTCGCCGTAAGCCTTGGCGTCTTCCGCGCCCCCGCAGCCGACCGAATCGAGAACGATGAGGATCGCGCGGGCCATGGGGCTCTCACTGGCTGACGACGCTCTCCGGCGCCGCCTCGTTGGCAAAGGCGGCAGCGAACAGCGCGCGGGTATAGTCGCTTTGCGGCGAGGCGAACACCGCCTTCGCGTCGCCGCTCTCGACGACCTTGCCGCGACGCATGACAATGATCTCGCTGGCCAGCGCCCGCACGACCTTGAGATCGTGCGAAATGAAAAGATAGGCGAGGCGTCGCCGCTTCTGCAAATCGCGCAAGAGATCCACGATCTGCGCCTGGATCGACATGTCGAGCGCCGAGGTCGGCTCATCGAGAACGACGAATTTCGGATCGAGCGCCATCGCCCGGGCGATGGCGATGCGCTGGCGCTGCCCGCCGGAGAATTCGTGCGGATAGCGGTCGAGCGTCGACGGGTCGAGGCCGGTGTCGGCGAGCGCCCGCTCGGCGACGCGACGACACTCGGCCGCGCTGAGCTTCGACCCTTGCGCGATCAGGCCCTCCTCGACGATCTCGGCGACCGACATGCGGGGCGAGAGCGAACCGAACGGGTCCTGGAAGACGACCTGCATCTCGCGCCTCAAGGGACGCATGGCCTTGGCGTTCAAGCCCTGAATCGCGCGCCCGCAATAGGCGATCGGACCCTCCGAGCGGATGAGCCTCAGAATCGCAAGTCCAAGGGTCGTCTTGCCCGAGCCCGATTCCCCGACGACGCCGACGGTCTCCCCCTCGCGCACTGCGAGCGAGACCCCATCGACCGCCTTGACGTGACCGACCGTGCGGCGAAGGAACCCGCGCCTGATCGGAAACCAGACGCGCAGATTCTCCGTGGCTGCGATGGTCGGTGCGGTCGGATCGCCGAGCGGCGCTTCCCCTTTTGGCTCAGCGGCGAGAAGGGCGCGCGTATAAGGATGTCGCGGGCGGGCGAAGACGTCCGCCATGGGCCCCGCTTCGACGATCTCGCCCTTTTGCATCACGATCACGTCGTCGGCGATGGCCCGGACGACGTTGAGATCGTGGGTGATGAACAGCATCGCCATGCCGATTTTCTCCTGCAGGTCTTTCAGGAGCTTCAGGATCTGCGCCTGCACGGTGACGTCGAGGGCGGTCGTCGGCTCGTCGGCGATGAGAAGATCCGGGCGGTTGGCGAGCGCCACGGCGATCATCACGCGCTGGCGCTGGCCGCCGGAGAGTTGATGCGGATAGGCGCCAAGGCGCTCGCCGGGATTGGGGATGCCGACCTCCTCGAGCAGCTCCACAATGTGCGTCCTCGTCGCCGCGGCGCGTCCCTGATGGAGCGCGATGATCTCCCCGATCTGCCGCTCGATCGTGTGCAGGGGGTTCAGCGAGGTCATCGGCTCCTGAAAGACCATCGTCACGGCGGCGCCGCGCATGTCGCGCAGCTCCTCGTTCGACATTTTGAGCACGTCCCGGCCGCGAAAGAGGATCTCGCCGGTCGGATAGCTCGCCGCCGGTTGCGGCAGGAGCCGGACGATCGCCTGCGCGGTCACCGTCTTGCCCGAGCCCGATTCGCCGACCAGGGCAAGCGCCCGGCCCTTTTCCAGCCTGAAAGAGACGCGGTCGACGACGACTTTGCGCTCGCCCCCTTGGGCGAAGGCGATCGAAAGATCGCGGACATCAACGAGGGCCATGGCCTCGCTCACGAGAAGGTCTTTCTCGGATCGAAGGCGTCGCGCACCGCCTCGCCGATGAAAATCAAGAGCGACAGCATCAGCGCGGTCACCGCAAAGGCGGAGAGGCCGATCCACGGCGCCGAGAGATTCGATTTGCCCTGCAGCAAGAGTTCGCCGAGCGAGGGCGAGCCCGGCGGCATGCCTAGCCCCAAGAAATCGAGCGAGGTCAGGGTGCTGATCGACGAATTGACGATGAAGGGCAGGAAGGTCAGCGTCGCCACCATCGCGTTCGGAAGCACGTGCTTGACGATGATCTTCGCGTTGGAGAGCCCGAGCGCGCGCGCCGCGTTGACGTATTCGAAATTGCGCGCCCGCAGGAACTCGGCCCGCACGACATGGACGAGGCTAACCCAGGAGAAGAGCAGGAGGATCGTGAGCAGCACGAAGAAGCTTGGCGCGAGAAGGGCCGACAGGATGATCAGAATGTAGAGATGCGGCAGCGACGACCAGATCTCGATCATGCGCTGCATCGTGAGATCGAGCCAGCCGCCGAAATAGCCCTGCACCGCGCCGGCGAAGACGCCGATCACCGACGAGACGCCAGCAAGGGTGAGGCCGAACAGCACCGAGAGGCGGAAGCCGTAGAGGAGGCGCGCGACGATGTCGTGGCCGTCCTGATCGGAGCCGAGCCATAAGGGTTCGAGCTTCCAGCATGGCCAGGACACGGTCGCGGCGTCCTTCGCGCCCTGCTTTTCGAGCGCCCCGCGGCACTCGGCGTCGCTCAGCATCCAGGTCGGCGGGGTCGGAAGCGGTGTCGGCGGATTGAGGATAGTGGTCGAATTGGCGAAGCGGATCGGCGGCCAGATCATCCAGCCGTGCGCCTTGATCTCGTCGGCGACGAACGGATCGCGGTAGTCCGCCCGCGCCTGGAAGCCGCCGAACTTCTCCTCCGGATAGTCGACGAACACCGGGAAGAGAAGCTCGCCTTTGTAGGAGACGAGGAGCGGCCGGTCGTTGGCGATGAACTCGGAGCCGAGCGAGGCGCCGAAGAGGACGAGGAAGATCACGAGCGACCATGCGCCGCGCCGGTTGCGGCGGAAGTTGTCGAGCCGCCGGCGGTTCATCGGCGTGAGGTTCAGCCACGGGCGGGAGGGCTTCGCGCTCATGCGAAGCGCCGTGACGGCCACGGACAGGGGCGCGCGCTGGTCCACCCCTAGACCTCGCGCGTTTCGAAATCGATGCGCGGATCGATCAAGGTATAGGTGAGGTCGGAAATGAGGTTCACGACGAGGCCGATGAGCGCGAAGATATAGAGGTTGGCGAGCACCACCGGATAGTCGCGCTGAATGATCGAATCGTAGGAAAGGTAGCCCAGTCCCTCGAGCGAGAACACCTGCTCGATCAGCAGCGAGCCGGTGAAGAAGGCGGCGATGAACGCGCCGGGAAATCCTGCGATCACGATCAGCATCGCGTTGCGGAATACATGGCCGTAGAGCACGCGTCGCTCACTGAGGCCCTTCATCCGGGCGGTCTGCACATAGGATTTCTTGATCTCGTCGAGGAACGAATTTTTGGTGAGAAGCGTCGTAGTGGCGAAGGAGCCGAGCACCAACGCCGTCACAGGCAGCGTCACGTGCCAGAGATAGTCGAGAATCTTGTGCGGCCAGTCGAGGTCGGCGAAATTATCGGAGGTGAGGCCGCGCAGCGGAAAAATCTGCCAGAACGAGCCGCCGCAGAAGAGCACGATCAGAAGCACTGCAAACAGGAAGTTCGGGATGGCGTAGCCGAAGATCACGATCGCTGAGGTGGCGGTGTCGAAGCGGGAGCCGTCCTTGACGGCCTTGCGGATGCCGAGCGGGATCGAGATCGCATAGGAGATCAAGGTCATCCACATGCCGAGCGAGATCGATACCGGCAGCTTCTCCCCGATCAGCTGCAACACGGGCACGTCACGGTAGTAGCTCCTGCCGAAATTGAAGGTCGCGTAGTCGCGCACCAGAATCCAGAAGCGCTCGAGCGCCGGCTTGTCGAAACCGTACTGCTTCTCGAGCTCCTTGATGAATTTCGGATCGAGGCCCTGCGAGCCGCGATAGCGCGAGGAAATGTCGCCGCCGGCCTGCGCCGTCCCCGAGCCGATCTGCCCGCCGCCGCCGCCGAAACTGGCGGTCGAGCTCTGGTCCGTCCCCTGCAACTGCGCGATCACGCGCTCGACCGGTCCTCCGGGCACGAACTGAACGATGGCGAAGGAGACGGCCATGATGCCGAAGATCGTCGGGATCATCAGCAGGAGGCGGCGAAGGATATAGGCGAGCATGTTACGATTCGGCAGTCGGCAATCGGCAGTCGGCAGTCGAGACACAACGAGCGCCGGCGCCCACAGGTAGGTGGCATTTCCCGGCGAGGCGCAAGCCGCCGCCCGCGCATTCCACTGGGTGCCGACCACCGACCGCCGGCCTCCTCACCGCCAAGAGTCCCCGCTAGAGTCCAATCGTCTTGGCCTTTCCTTCGTCCCACCACCAGGTGCCCGGCGCGCCGGTGCTGAGCTTCGGCTGCCGCTCGGGGCGCGAAAACGCGTCCCAGTAGGCGACCCAGGCGGTGTCGCGGTACCACATCGGCACCCAATAGTGTCCGGCGCGCAGCACGCGGTCGAGCGCGCGGCAGGCTGCGCTGAGCTCATCGCGCGATTTCGCCTGTGCGATCGTCTCGATCAGCGCGTCGACGACCGGGTCGGAGACGCCTGCGAGATTGCGGGATCCGCTCTGCTTCGCGGCCTCGGACGTGAAAACGACGCGCAGACCCACGCCCGGCGTAGTCGAACCGGCAAGCGCCTCGGTCACGACGTCGTAGTCGAAGGCTTCCGTCCGACTCTTGAGCTGCGCGGCGTCGACGATGCGGAAGTTCGCCTGAATCCCGAGCTTGGCGAGGTTCTGGATGAAGGGCATGGTATGCGGCTGCAACGCGCTCGAACTGTCGAGAAATTCGATTGTCAGCCGGTTGCCGCTCGGCAGGAGCATCGTCCCGCCGTCGCGCTTGCACCCGGCGGAGAGCAGGAGGTCGTAGGCCTGCTTGAGGAGCGTGCGGTCGGCGCCGGAGCCGTCGCTGACTGGCGGCGTATAGGGATCGTCGAAGACAGACGGGGCGAGCTTGTCGCGGAAGGGCTCGAGCAGCTTGAGTTCGTCCGCCCCCGGCTTGCCCCTGGCCTCCATGTCGGTGTTCGGGAAATAGGAGATGATGCGCTTGTAGGACGAATACATGACGTTGCGGTTCGTCCACTCGAAATCGAAGGCAAGGCCGATCGCCTCGCGAACGCGCGGATCGCTAAACTGCTCGCGGCGCGTGTTGAGATACCAGCCCTGGGTGGTGGAGGGCGCCCCGTTGTGCAGAACCTCCTTCTTGACGCGCCCGTCCTTGGCGGCGGGAAAGTCGTAGGAGGTCGCCCAGAAGCGTGAGGTGTATTCCTCGTGATAGTTGATCGCGCCGGCCTTGAACGCCTCGAAGGCGACCTGCCGCTCGCGATAGTACTCGAAGCGCAGCCGATCGAAATTGTTCTGGCCGAGATTGACCGGCAGCTTTGCGCCCCAGTAGTTCGGGTCGCGCTCGTATTCGATGAAACGGCCCTGCTCGAATGCCTTGACTTTGTAGGCGCCGGAGCCCAGCGGCGCGTCGAGCGTGGAGGCGGCGAAGTCGCGGTCCTTCCACCAGACGGCCGAGAACACCGGCATGCCGACGACAATCAAATGGGCGTCGCGCGAGCGGTCCTTGACGAAGCGCACGTGGGCGATGTCGCCGCCCTCCGCGTTTGCGGACTCGACCTCCCTCAGAAGCTGAGCGTAGACCGGATGCCCCTTCTCCTTGAGGATATTGAGCGAAAAGGCGACGTCGGCCGCGGTCACCCGCGATCCGTCGAAGAACTTCGCTTCGGGGCGGAGGCGGAAACGATAGTCGAGCTTGTCTCCGGAAACGCGGACAGTTTGCGCGAGCAGGCCATAGACCGAATCGGGCTCGTCGCCATTGGCGGTCATCAGGGTGTCGAACGTCGCCGACATGCCGGCCGCGCCGTTGCCCTTCCAGCTGTAGATGTTGAGGGTGTCGAACGTGTCGAAATTCTGGTTGCCGCTCGTGCCGGTGATCTGCAGAGACAGGAGCCCGCCGGTCGGCGCCTCAGGATTGACATAAGCAAAACTCGGGAAATCCGGCGGCAGGGCGAGATCTCCGAATGACGAGAGGCCGTGAGTCTCGATCGAATCGTCGGCGAAGGCAGCAAGAGGGCGGGCGAGAAGGGCGGCCAGCGCGCCGACCGTCCCCGCCTGCAACGCCGACCGGCGCGTAAAGACTATCCTCATCGAATGCCTCAACTTCATCGGCGCGATCTACCGCGCCTGGAGGCTCATTGCCAGCGAGAACGGCGAAAACGAGGCGGCCTGACGGCGAGATGGCGGGATCGCCTG
Organism: Hyphomicrobiales bacterium; assembly: GCA_019237205.1. Classification (GTDB taxonomy): domain Bacteria; phylum Pseudomonadota; class Alphaproteobacteria; order Rhizobiales; family Beijerinckiaceae; genus Roseiarcus. The sequence continues at coordinate 6,535 of JAFAHO010000036.1, read as the reverse complement.
CATGTTAAGAAACGTTAAGGAGCAGATGGGATGACTTCCAACATGAACGCCGGTTCCTTCGTGTGAGCGACGCGCCGCTCGAACCGTCCCCAGGCCAGGTGACCATCGACCTCGATGCGCTTGCCGACAACTGGCGTGCCCTTGCGCGCCTGGCCGCGCCGGGTCGCTGCGGGGCTGTCGTCAAGGCCGACGCCTACGGGATCGGTCTCGACAAGGCCGGCCCGGCGCTATGGTCCGCCGGGGCGCGCGTCTTCTTCGTCGCCCAGTTCGGCGAGGGCCTCGCCGCCAGGCGCATTCTGCCGGAGGAGGCGACCATCTACGTTCTCAACGGCCTGGAAAAGGACGCCGGCCCGGCCGACTACGCCCAGCACCGCTTAAGGCCCGCGATTGGCAGCGAGGACGAGCTTCAGCGCTGGTCGGAGGAGGCGGCGCGCCGCGGCCCTGCGTCGCCCTTCGCGCTTCATCTGGACACCGGTATGAGCCGGCTCGGCTTCGAATCGCTGAGAGCGCTCAAGGACGCGGTGGCGCGAAAAGGAACGGCCACCGGCGCCGATCTCCTGATGAGCCATTTCGTGTCGTCCGAGATTCCCGCCGATCCGATCAACGCTGCGCAGATTGCGCTTTTCGACGCGGCCCGCGCGGCGTTCCCGACTCTGCCTGCCTCGCTCGCTAATTCGTCGGGAATGTTCCTCGACGCTCGGCCGGTCTACGCTCTCGCCCGGCCGGGCTACGCGCTCTATGGCGGCAATCCGACGCCCGGCACCCCCAATCCAATGCGCCCAGTCGTAACGCTGACCGTCGCGATCCAGCAGACGCGATGGATCGAGGCGGGCGCGACCTGCGGCTATAACGCCCAGTGGACGGCGAAGCGACGCACGCGGCTCGCGACCCTGCTCGCGGGCTATGCCGACGGCTTGCCGCGCGGCGCCGGGGCGACGGACGCAAAGCCCGGCGCGGAGGTCGTCATCTCCCATCGGCGCTGCCCGCTCGTCGGCCGCGTCTCGATGGACCTCACGATCGTCGACGTCACCGATCTGCCCGAGGAGGCAGTTGGGCCGGGTGTGCGAGCGGAATTCTTCGGCGGGACCGCCGATCTCGACGATTTCGCGACGCGCAGCGGCACGATCGGCTATCAGGTTCTGACCGGACTCGGGAGGCGCTACCGGCGGGACTATCTATCCCACGGGCCCGCGACGGATAAGGGCGCCTAAGAGCGTTGGTTGTCGCGGTTTGCCCCGGGCGATATCGTCGGGCAATGGACGTCCTGGACGCCGTCGCCGGCGACGCCGAAGAGGCTTGCGCCGTGCTGCGGCGGTCGATTGCCGAGCTCTGCGACGCCGATCACCGGAACGATCGGGCGATCCTGGCTCAATGGCTCAGCAACACGACGCCAGAAAACGTTTCCGCCTGGATCGCCCGGCCCGACGCCTCGATGCTCGTGGCGGTCGAGCGCGGCGCGATCGTCGCGGTCGGCATGGTGACCGACGCGGGCCATTATCCTCAACTACGTCTCGCCCGACGCGAGGTTTCGCGGCGCGAGCCGAACGCTCCTGGCTGCGCTCGAAACGCGCGCGGCGCCGAACAATGCCGGCTCGAGAGCACCGAAACCGCATACCGCTTTCACCGCGCCAACGGCTCCAAAAAAATTCGGCGTGTCTTCGGGCTATCGAATGGCAAAAAATCTGCCTCCGCGGAGGTCTTAGGCGCCTCAGACCGCGAGAGCCGCGCCGGCCTCAATGCGCCCGACTGATCGCGAACTCCACCGCATCGTGCAAGGCGTGCTTCCAGGGCGAAGAGGGAAAGAGTTCGAGCGCGTCGCGCGCCATCGCGCCGTAGTGGCGCGCCCGTTCGATCGTGTCTTCCAGGGCGCGGCGCTTCCTCATTGCGGCGAGCGCGAATTCGAGATCGCCGTCGACGAACTCCCCCCGCTCCAGCGTGCGGCGCCAGAAGTCGCGCTCGTCCGGCGATCCGCGCCGGAATGACAGCAGGACCGGCAGCGTAATCTTGCCTTCGCGAAAATCGTCTCCGGTGTTCTTGCCGAGCCTTGCCGAGGAGCCGCCATAGTCGAGCGCGTCGTCGATCAGCTGGAACGCGATGCCGAGATTGGCGCCGTAGTCGCGGCACGCGGCGATTTCGGCCCTGGAGCGCGCGGCCAGAATAGGCCCGACCTCGCAGGCGGCGGCGAATAAGGCCGCGGTCTTGGCGCGGATCACGGCGAGATAGGCCTCCTCGGTTGTTTCGGTGTCCTTGGCGGCGGAGAGCTGCATCACCTCTCCTTCCGCGATCACCACAGCGGCGCACGAAAGCACTTCAAGACACGGAAGCGACCCGACCTCGACCATCATCTTGAACGCCTGGCCGAGCAGGAAGTCGCCGACCAGCACGGTCGCTTCGTTGCCCCAGAGCATCCGGGCGGCTGCCTTGCCGCGGCGCATATCGCTTTGGTCGACCACGTCGTCATGCAGCAGCGTCGCGGTGTGCATGAATTCGACCGCGGCGGCGAGCTTGACATGCCCGGAGCCGCCGTAGCCGCACAACCCGGCGGCGGCAAGGGTCAGAATCGGCCTCAGGCGCTTGCCGCCGGACGAAATGAGATGGTTGGCGATCTCCGGGATCATCGTTACGTCGGATCCCGTCCGTGACAGAATGGTCGTGTTGACGCGGTCCATGTCGTCCGCGACCAGCGTCATCAACGGCTCGATCAGGCGATCGACCGATTTGTCTTCGAGCGGAACGACAACTCCCACGCGCGCTTTCCCTTGCCAGACCCTGTGGGACGACCATAAAGACGCTCAAACGACGGGGCAAGCGCGCCAACTGAGGTCACCCGATTGGTCGAAATCCTACGTACAAACGATCTTGTCCTGATCAACGTGATCGAATCGCTCCTGAAGGCGGAAGGCATCGGCTTTTTGGTCGCCGACCAGCACATGGCCGCGGTCGAAGGCTCGCTCGGGTTCCTGCCGCGGCGAATTCTGGTCAGCGCGCGCGACGAGACGCGGGCCCGACGGCTCCTTCAGCAGGCAGGGCTCGCCGGCGAGTTGCGCGATGGCTGAGGCGCCAGAGCGGCTTTCCGATGAATGGACGGAAGACAGGTTGACGCGCGATGCGTGGCTCGGCGGGCGGTTGACGCTTGTCCAGCCCAGGGGCGGGCATCGCGTCGGCTCAGACGCCGCCTTGCTCACGGCGGCGGCCGACCCAGCGTACGGACGGGTCGTCGACGTCGGCGCGGGCGTCGGCGCGGTGGCGCTCGCGCTCATCAGGCGCAACGAGCGCCTTGCCGCCGATCTCATCGAGATCGACCCGGGACTCGCGCGGCTCGCCGCCGCCAACGCCACGCGGAACGGACTGGCGGAGCGCGTTCGTATCCTGCGGATCGACATCCGCGCGCCGCGCGCCCGCCATGAAGCGGGGCTCGCCGACGACGAGGCGGAAGCCGTCGTAACCAACCCGCCGTTCTTCGACTATCGGGCGGTGCGCGCGTCGTCCGATGGCGGAAAAGCGCGCGCGCATGTTTTTCCGGCCGGCGAAACGGACGGCGCGCCGCTCATCGGGTGGATCCGGGCGTCGCTCGCGATCCTCAAGCCCGGCGGACGCTTTACGATGATCCACCGGCCGGAAGCGCTCGGCGCGATTCTCGAAGCGGCGGGGAACAGAATCGGCGCGGTCGCCCTTTTGCCCGTCTTCCCCCACGAGGGCGCCTCCGCCCATCGCCTACTCGTTTCGGGGATCAAGGGGTCGCGGGCGCCGCTCCGCGTCGCGTCGGCGCTTGTTCTCCATCAGGCGGACGGCAAGCTGACCGGGGAGGCCGACGCGATCCATCGCGGCGAAGCGCTCCTCGACTGGGGCGTTTGATCGCGCCGGGCGCGCTGCTAAGGTCAATCCATAGGCGACTTGGCGGATCTTCATGTCAGACGCGTTCCTCAGGCACATTTCTGCAAAGCTCGCCGACATCGAAGCGGCGGGCCTCACGAAGCGCGAGCGCCTGCTGACCGGCCCGCAGGGTGGGCGCATCCGCGTGGCTTCGCAGAACGGCTCGCGCGAGGCGCTCAATCTGTGCGCCAACAACTATCTCGGCCTCGCCGACCATCCGGAGGTCATTGCCGCCGCTCGCCATGCGATGGAGGAATTCGGCTTCGGCATGGCCTCGGTCCGCTTCATCTGCGGCGCCCAGACGCTGCACCGCGAGCTCGAACTCGCAATCGCAAAGCACCTCGGCAAGGACGACGCCATCGCGTTCGCCGCCTGTTTCGACGCCAACGGCGGCGTGTTCGAGCCGCTCATGGACGAGAACGACGCGATCATTTCCGACAGCCTCAACCACGCCTCGATCATCGACGGCGTGCGGCTCTCGAAGGCGCGCCGCTTCCGCTTCGCCAATTCCGACATGAACGAGCTCGAGGACCGGCTGAAAGAGGCCGACGGCGCCGGCGCGCGCTTCAAGCTGATCGCCACCGACGGCGTGTTCTCGATGGACGGCTATGTGGCGAAGCTCAAGGAGATCTGCGCGCTTGCCGACCGTTACGGCGCGATGGTGCTGGTCGACGACTGCCACGCGACGGGACATCTCGGCGAGAAGGGACGCGGCACGCCTGCGCTGACCGGCGCCGGCGACCGGGTCGACATCGTCACCGGCACGTTCGGCAAGACGCTCGGCGGCGGCATGGGCGGCTTCGTCGCCGCCGCGCAGCCGATCGTCGATCTCCTGCGCCAGCGGGCGCGGCCCTATCTCTTTTCCAACTCCCTCGCTCCCCCTATCGCCGCCGGGGCATTGAAGGCGCTCGAGATCGCGATTGAAGCGGACGACCGGCGGGCGCTTCTCAAGACGCATGCCGAGCGCTTCCGCGCCGGGATCGAGAAGGCGGGCTTCGGGGTCCTGCCCGGGGTGACGCCGATCATTCCGGTGATGCTCGGCGAAGCGCGGCTCGCGCAGGACCTTGCGAAGGCGCTCGACGAGCGAGGCGTGTATGTGGCGGGCTTCTTCTTCCCCGTCGTGCCCAAGGGCGCGGCGCGCATCCGCACCCAGATGTCGGCCGCGCTGACGGCAGGCGACATCGACTTCGCCGTCACCGCTTTCGCGGACGCGGGCCGGGTGCTGGGAATTGTGTAAGTCGGTGAAGTTGCGAGTGGTGAGTAGTGAGCAGGGACCCCCACTCACTATTCGCCATTCACCACTCGCCTTGCCCGCAGCGCGCCGGCAAGATCAGGAGTCGTCCTCATGAAAGCCCTCGTCAAAGAAAAAGCCGAATCGGGCCTCTGGCTCGAAGAGCAACCAGTTCCCGCGATCGGTCCCGACGATGTCCTGGTCAAGATCCATAAGACCGGCATCTGCGGCACCGACGTCCATATCTTCAACTGGGACGAGTGGGCGCAGAAGACGATCCCGACGCCGATGACGATCGGCCACGAATATGCGGGGGAGATCGCCGCGGTCGGGCCGAATGTGAAAGGCCTCAAGGTCGGGCAACGCGTGTCAGGCGAGGGCCATGTGATCGGGATGCGAAGCCGCGCCGCCCGCGGCGGGCGCTATCATCTCGATCCCGAAACGCGCGGCATCGGCGTCAACATCCCCGGCGCCTTTGCCGAATATGTGCGGGTGCCTGCGTTCAATATCGTGCCGCTGCCGGACGACGTCGACGACGAGCTCGGCGCGATCCTCGATCCGCTCGGCAACGCGGTCCATACCGCGCTCGCTTTCGATCTCGTCGGCGAGGACGTGCTCATCACCGGGGCGGGGCCGATCGGCATCATGGCGGGCGCGGTCGCGCGCCATGTCGGCGCCCGCCATGTCGTGATCACCGACATCAATCCGCGGCGACTTGAGCTCGCCGCCGAGGTTACCGACGTCGTGCCCGTCGACGTGTCGAAGACGGACCTTCGCGACACGATGAAGCGCCTCAAGATGGCCGAGGGCTTCGACGTGGCTCTCGAGATGAGCGGCGCGCCCGCGGCGTTCGATCAGCTGTTCGACGCGATCATCACGGGCGGAAGGGTGGCGCTGCTCGGCCTGCCGGCGAAGCCGACGCCGGTCGACTGGAACAAGGTCATTTTCAAGCAGCTGACGCTTAAGGGCATTTACGGCCGCGAGATGTTCGAGACCTGGCACAAGATGATCGCGATGCTGGAGAGCGGTCTCGACGTGCGCAAGGTCATCACCCACCGCCTGCCCGCGAGCCGGTTCCTCGAAGGCTTCGAGATCATGCGTCGCGGCGACTGCGGAAAGATCGTGCTGGATTGGACGGCCTGAGGCTGCGCGCGATCGCGGCCGCGAACCTCAGGTAGGCCCCGCTCGGCCTCCGAAGCCGGACTCATCGAACCCGTATCGAGGACCAGATCACGGCCAGCGTCGATGTTGACCTGGTCATTCCGGTTCGCGGCCGTGGACCTATTGGTTGGGGGGAAAGCGGCCCTTTCGATCAGCTAAGCCGGCGGCCTAGCTGCGGCAAGAAAGCGATATGCCTGTCGCCACTAGGGCGACGGCGGCCAGCTTCATTGACTAACAGCGAACGTCACTAACGCAATCCAATCTCTGGTC
>JAFAHO010000187.1 GCA_019237205.1 Hyphomicrobiales bacterium | reverse complement strand
CTCGCCGACAAAGTCCTGCACCTTTGCCGGCAACAGCAGCGGCTGATCAATCTTCCACGGGCGGAACATCTTGCTCATGAACAAGCAGAATCCGATTCGCGCCCACAAGGCCACCAAAATCCGCTATTTCTCGGACAGGCTCCTAGGGCCATAATACGCAAGCTTCACGGAGGCCGGGGCGCTGGTGAGGTCTCCGGAATAGGCGATAAGCGATAGCTGAGTGTCTTTCCTTGGCAGCGTCGCGACCACCTTGCCCTCGCGGGAATTCGTCTTCTCGAACCCGGTCAGCGGAACCTTTTGCCCATCAGCGAGGGCTTCAAGTCTGTCAATCGGTAAGCCGGAAGGAGAGCGGAGGGAATAGGCGATTTCGACCAAATCGCTCGAGAAGCGCGATCCATCAGATGGCGAGATGATCGACACGACTGGGGGCAGAGCAGCGCCGACCGGTTTCGCCTCAACTGCGCGCGCGGTCGCCCGATTGGCTTGCCGAACCGCCTCGGCTTCGTCCCGCGTTTGGAGTACGAGCCGCACGATGTCTGGCCGGTTGTACTCGGCACGGAATTGAGAGGCGGGGAAGAAGTCGGCCTCTTGTTCCCAGCCGCGGTTGACGTGCCAGCCGATCAGGTCTTCGCCGCCGGCGGAAGCCATGTAATAGCCGCTCGGCGTCCAGGCCACCCATTTGCGGCTCTGCGGCTCGACAAACAACGCGAGCAGCTCCGCGCCGTCGCTCCAGCGCTGCCAACGGACAGTGCCGTCGCGATAGGCGACCGCGACAACTTCGCCATCGGCCGAAAAGTTGACGCCCCACGCTTGACCCGGACCGGAGTGATTCCACAGTTGGTTGCCTTTGGCGTCGAAGGCGCAGACCGAAAAATCGGCCCCGAGAACGAAGCCTGACGAGTCAGGCCGGATCGCCAGAGCAAGAGAACGTCCGTATTGAAAGCGGGATAGCTTCGTGCCGTTGAGTTTCGGCTCAGTGTTGTTGCGCCAATCTGTCACGGGGAGACCGTCGACCTTGGCCAACGCCAAATCGGGCGGCAGCCCTGGGGACTCCGTGATGGACGAGGCGGCAACATCGAACATCACAGGCATCCACCCTCCGACGCCGAGCCCGAAGCGCACCGACGAAGCGTCGCCGGAAACCGTGAACGCCGACCCCACTTTGTCTCGCATGTCCGCCGTGCGCGGGCTTTGCAAGATCGTCACGACACCTTCAGCGGAGAGAAGGTCAAAGTCGCCGGCTGTGAAAACGAAGCCTGCGCCGCAAGGCTGGATATCGCGAATTGTAGTGAAGCCTCCGAGAATGTCTGCGCCAAGGCGCAGGCCATTTGGGTCGAACCGGCGCAGGAAGTAGTAGCCGCGGGATTGGTCCCGCGCGTTGCTACCCGCGACTAGTGTGCCCCCGTCGTGCGACCAGGCGACGTTTGCCAGAGCGCCTTTGAGGTCATCGGTTTCCGCCTTGGCAAGCTGCACCAAGGTTGTCGCGTCGAGAATCGAGACGGAGCTGTCGTAACCATAGCCAATGGCGACCCGCCGACCGGACGGGTCGATGGCGACCCCAGCGGGCAGCTTACCGTCGGGCGCGGCGCGTCTGACCGCCAGGTACAAGTCGGGTCCATAGCGTCGCACTTGGCCGTCATAGCTCGACGTTATGAGCCCGCCGTCGGGCGAGAAGGCGAGGCCATAGACGCCATCGCCATAGTCGCGATCCGCAAGCAGTTCCGCGCCTGTCATGACATCGAGCACGCGAAGACCGTACGTTCCGAAAAGCCCGACCGCCACGCGCTGTCCATTTGGGGAGAATGCGATTTGGTTGATTGAGCTTTCGAACGATCCGAGCCGCCGGATTGTGCCGTTCGATAGATCGACGATCGAGAGACTTCCTCTTCCCGACTTGTACCACGCCGCATCAGACCCACCTGCCGCAAGCCAACGTCCATCCGGCGAAAGCTTTGCAGAGAAGACCTTGCCGGCGTGGCCTTCGCCGATTGGCAGCCGCACTATCCGCTGAAGCTTGCCATCGGGCAGAGACCACAGCCGCACCGTCTTGTCTTCGGACGCCGTCGCCAGCTGGGAGCAGGCGGCATCGACGCCCATATGGCTGATCGGCACCGTGTGCATGCCGGTTTCGATGCGCAGGAACGGCCGCTGGTCGGGGCAGGCCTTGATCGCTTTGTCGAGCGCGCTGCTCGTTTTTCCGTCGAGAGCGCCTTTATAGCAGCCCGCGTCGGTCAGCCGCTGCTCAAGCGCCTTGATTTCGTCGGCGCTCATCTGCGCTGGATCGAGCCCCGCGGCGCGTCCGGGCGCGAAGCCTGCAAAGCACAGAAAGGCGAGCGCCGCGACAGACGCCACGCTTGGCCGCCAAATTCTGTTTCTTCCTGCCATGGCCTGCCCGCCGCCACGCGGATGACTTTGATCAGCCTATCGCCATTCCAAACGCCAGTCCAATATGGTTGATCGTATTGCTCGCGGCGAGCCAGGTTTTCTCACCCGGCCGGCGCGACGCCGTCACAGCGCCTCCGTCAAGGCGACTTCCTCGCCGCCGCGGCGGCGTTGGTCGATGAGAACGATGGCGACGCCGCTCCCGACGATGAGACCGATGCCGACCAGCGCAAGAGCGTTCGGCAGGGCGCCGAAGACGAACAGGCCTGACAGCACAGCCCAAAGCGCGGAACTGTAGAAGAAAGGCGCAACCGCGGCTGTCCGGCCAAGCCGATAGGCCAGCAAAAGCCCGACATGACCAAAGGTGACGAACAGGCCGGCGAAGCCAAGAAAGCCGAGATGCCGGGTCGTTGGCGCCTGCCAGCGCTCGAAAGCGAGCGATATGAAAGCCGCCGCCGCCATCACCATCACATTCGTCGCAAAGGTCACAACCATCACCGGCACGCGCGCCGGCACGCTCCGCCCGACAAGGTCGCGCGCCGCGATCAACACAGCGGAGGCGAAGGCGAGGAGAGCCGCGGGGGAAATCCCCGCAGGCCCAGGCTGGGCGACCAGAAATGCGCCCGCGAAGCCGACCAGCGCAAGAACAACTCGCGCCGCGCCTACGCGCTCGCGAAGCAGGAAAGCGACGGCCAGGATAAGGATCAGCGGCGCGGTCTGAAGGATGGCGATCACGTCGGCGATCGGCATACGAGCAAGCGCTACGATATAGCAGAGCACGCTGAGCGTCTCTCCGGCGGCCCTGAGCAGCGCGCGAGGGTTGAGCGCGGAGGACATCGCGCGCGCGTCCCCGAGCAGGACAACGAGGAGGCCGCAGGCGAGGCTCGCCGCGACGCCGCGCAGGAAGAGCACCTCAAAGGGCGGAAGATCGGCCGTGACCAGCTTCATGAAGCTGTCGCAGACGACGAAAGAAGCGGTCCCGGCGAGCATCGCGGCCACGCCGCCGAGATTGGAGGTTTTGCGCATGAGGGCGGCAGTGTAAGCCGCGCCCTTTGCCGCGAACAACGGTTGAAATCACGCAATCGCTATTTCGAGCGCGCCTATTCTCGGTCGTGCGAGGTTTTGGTTAAGACGGCGCGCAGGACAACTTTGTAACTGCCAAGGTGGCGCCGCTCGCGCCCAATTCCGCCGAGGTCCAGTCGCACGGTGTCATCCCCACGAACGCCGGGATCCAGAGCTTGGTGGGCGAGAGTCCGAATCCACGGAGGAAGCCTTCCGCGGCGGCCTCGCCCTTTAGCGTTGGATGCCCGCGTTCGCGGGCATGACAACGTTGGTAGTTACCGCGCGGGAATGGCCCTTGGGCGCCCTCACCGCCGCCGCGCCCAGCGCCAGATCGCCCATTGCCGGCGCAACGCGGAGATCTCGCGCGACGGCTCGAACGGCTGCGCCCCGTTGCGCTCCAGCCGGTCGAGATCGGGCTTAAGCGCGCCGAGCGGGATGAAGGCCGGCAGGATCTCGCGCGGCGACGCCGCGAGCCGGCGCTCGGCTTCCGCGAGCTTTTCGCGCGCGAGCGCTCTGATCTCCGCGCAAGCCGCGACGACGCCTGCGCTTGCGCGCCGCGCGTCGAAATCCTGCAAGCTTGCTCCATGACGCGCTGCGACATCGACCGGAAACAGAGTTGGCGCCGAGCCCGCCGCGAACGGAAGCGCCGAAAGCATACGCACGAGCGCGAGCGCGAGCCCCGCCGGCGCATGCGCGTATTTCTCGTCGAGGTCGTGGCCCCCTGCTGCGATCCGCGAGCCTAGCCGCAATCGCGCGCCTTCGCTCTCCCCGGCGTAGGCCTCGAAGGCCAGAAGATTGAAATCGTCCTGCGGCGCCATCTCCTGCAGGCGCGCGTCGATCATCGCCTCGAGCCAGTCGCGCGGCAAGGCGAAGGCGTCGATGGCCGCGCTGAGCGCGAGCGCGACCGGACTGCCGGCGGCTTCGTCGTTACGTTCACCGCGCGCGACTTCGCGCCACCACGCGAGCCTCATCGCCGCGAGATTGGGATCGCGGGCGCGAAAGCGCGCCTGGCCGATTTCATAGTCGAAGCTCGCGAGCGCCAGCAGCGCGTCGCGGGCGGCCGGGACCGCGTAGAGCGAGCCCAGCCACTGATCGCGGGCATGCTCTCGCGCCTCTGCGGCGCAATGTTTTTGGGCTTCCGCCAGCGCGCCGGCGCCGAACGCGCCGCCGGCGGTCACGGCGCCGCGATCAGGACCGCTGCGACGCGGCGGTCCTCGGACCGCATCACATTATATATGCGAAGCGCCGGACCGGTCGCCATCGCCTCATAGCGGACGCCCGCCTCGCGCAGCGCCGCTCTCAGTGACTTGGAGATGAGCGCCATCTGGGCGCCCGTGCCGACGACCAGAAACTCGATCGATCCCGGCGCCTCCACGATCTCGGCGAACAGCGGCGCGAGGGAATGTTCGTGCAAGTCCACGACGCTCATCGCCTCGATCGGCCGCACGCCTCTGGGCGTCGCGAGAATCGAGCCGTGATGCGACATGCCGGCGAACGCGAAAGCGCCGCCGCCGTGGGCCTGGATCAGGTGGCTGCCCGGGGCGAACGGCGCGGACGCGGTCAAGCCTTGACCTTCGCGTCGGCGCTTGCGGCGCCCGTGTCCTGCTCCTTCGACCGGTCGAGCGCGTCCGCGCGCACGCCCATGTAGATCAGCATCGGGGAGCAGATGAAGATCGACGAATAGGTGGCGACGAAAATGCCCCAGATCATCGCCGCCGAGAACGAACGGATGACATGGCCGCCGAGGAAGAAGAGCGCAAGCAAAGCGAGAAAGACCGTGGTCGCGGTCATGATCGTGCGCGGCAGCACCGCATTGACGGACATATCGACGATCTCCGCGGTCGACAGGCGCTTATACTTGCGCATCACTTCGCGGATGCGGTCGAGCACGACCACCGTCTCGTTCAAGGAATAGCCGACGATCGTCAGGATCGCCGCGATCGACGTCTGGTTGAACTCGAGCTGGGTGACGCAGAAGAAGCCGACCGTCAGCAGGAGGTCGTGCATCGTGCCGATGATCGCGCCGACGGCGAACTGCCACTCGAAGCGGAACCAGAGATAGGTCAAGACCGCAATGATGGCGACGACGACGCCGAGCGTGCCGCTCTGCACGAGTTCGGCTGAGACGGTCGGTCCGACCGCGTCGACGCTGCGGAACTCGTAGTCGCCCGAGAACGCCTGGCGCAGCTTGGCGACCGCGGTCTGCTGACCTGCTTCGCCGCCGGGCTGCACGTTGAGCTTGAGCAGCACGTCGGACTCGGAGCCGATCTGTTGCACTTCGACGGGTCCGAGGCCGAGACTCTCGGCCTTCGCCCGGATATCGGCGATGTGCGCTTCGCCGCTCTTGGCGCGCATGTCGACCTGCGTGCCGCCGGCGAAGTCGATCCCGAAATTCATGCCGACGAAGAGGAACAAAATAACCGAGATGATCGAGAGGGTCGCCGATAAGGGGTAGCTCACGCGGCGGAACCGCATGAAGCCGAACTTGGTGTTCTCGGGCGCGAGACGAAGGAGTTTCATGCGGCGGATTCCAGATTGGGCGCCGGCGCGTTCATATCGGCAACCTGCTCGGCCGCTGGCGATGGTACCAGAGCGCGATCATCATGCGGGTCATTGTCACGGCGGTCACGATCGAGGTGATGATGCCGAGCCCGAGCGACACTGCGAAGCCGCGCACGGCGCCCGAGCCGAAGAGATAGAGAATGAGCGCCGCCACGAACATCGTCACGTTGGAGTCGACGATCGTCGCGAAGGCGCGTTTGAACCCGGCGTCGAGCGCCGAGATGACCGACCGGCCGAGATGCGACTCCTCGCGGATGCGCTCGTAGATCAGCACGTTCGAGTCGACCGCCATGCCGATGGTGAACACGATGCCGGCGATGCCGGGGAGCGTCAGGGTCGCGCCGAGCAGAACCATCGAGGCAAAAATGAGAAGGATGTGAACGGCCAGCGCAAGATCGGCGAATATGCCGAAAATGCCGTAGGTCGCGATCATGTAGACGATGACCAGGATGCCGCCGACATAGGCCGCGCGCTTGCCCGCGTCGATCGAATCCTGGCCAAGGCCAGGGCCGACCGTCCGCTCCTCGACCACGGTGAGCTTCGCCGGCAGCGCGCCGGCCCTGAGCAGGATCGCGAGGCTGCTCGCTTCGTCGAGCGTGAAATTGCCGGTGATCTGGCCGGTGCCGCCGGTGATCGGCGAACGGATGACCGGGGCGGAAATGACCTTGCCGTCGAGCACGATGGCGAACGGCCGGCCAACGTTCTCCGATGTCACCTGCCCGAACTTCTGCCCGCCGCGCAGGTTGAAGCGAAAGGTCACGTCGGGCTCGCCGGTCTGCTGGTCGAAGCTCTGCTGCGCGTCGACCAGATCCTCGCCGTCGACCATGATGCGTTTCTGCACCTGGATCGTCCCGCCGCCTTTCTGCATCGGCAGCGTCTCGACCTCGTTCGGCGGATCGCCGGGGTCGGCGACGAGCTGGAAGTCGAGTTTCGCGGTCTGCCCGATGATCTCCTTGAGCTTCGTCGTGTCCTGAAGCCCCGGCACCTCGATCAGAACGCGGTTGACGCCCTGTTGCTGGATCACCGTCTCCTTGGTGCCCATCGCATTGACCCGGCGGTTCAAGACTTCGATCGACTGCGTCACCGCGTGACGCACCTTGTCGGCGATTGCCGCGTCCGTCAGCGTCAGCTGGACGCCGGCGTCGGTTTGAGTGACTTCGAGGCTGCGCCCGTTGCCGGCCGCCAGCGGCCCGCCGATCGGCTGGCTCAGCGACTGCAGGAGTTCATAGGCCTTCTGCCGCTCGGCCGGGTCGATGATGCGGACGAGGACGCCGCGCGGCTGCGTTGCGATGCCGCCCGAGAGCGCGATCTTCCCGTCGCGCATCTTCTGGCGCACGTCGTCGCGCAAGGCCTCGACCTGCGACTTGATCACGGACGCGTCGTCGACCTGCATCAGCATATAGGCGCCGCCCTGGAGATCGAGGCCGAGCACGATCTGGCGCAAGGGAATGAAGCCCGGCAGCTTGGCCGCGAGCGCGTCGACGGTATCAGCCGGCAGGAAGCTCGGGACGATGAGCAGGACCGCCGCCGCGACCAGCGCGAGAACGGAGGCCAATTTCCAGGTTGCGAATCGGAGCATCGGGCTCTCTGCTTATCCGAACGAGGCTTCGCGGCCTGCGACGTCAGGCGCTCGGCGCGTCCTTCTTGGCCGGCGACTTGGCGGGCGGCGTCACGTCCTTGACCGGTTCGCCCTTCGAGCGCACCTCGGCGATGCCGGAGCGCGCCAGTCGCGCCTTGACGTTGGGCGCGATCTCGAACTCGACCTCATTGTCGTCGACCGATTTTGTGACCTTGCCGATAAGTCCCCCGGTCGTGACGACGATGTCGCCGCGCCTCGCCGACTGCACCAGTTCGCGCTGCTCTTTGGCGCGGCGCTGCTGCGGGCGCCACAGCACGAAATAGACAATCGCGATCATCGCCACGATCGGCACGAGCTGGACCAGCGTGTCCGTCGCGCCAGCCGGCACGGCGCTGCTGGTCTGGGCGAAGGCGGCGGTTATCCACACTTGGCGGGGGCTCCGGCGGCGCGAAAGCCGCGCCGTTTCATCAGGGGGTCACACGAAAGGCGTCGCTTATATAGCCGCCGGCCCCCCGAAAGCAACGCCGCGCGCTTGGATGAAACGGGCCGGGACTCATGCGCCTCTGTGCGGCGCGCAGAGCCGCCGCTATAACGCGGCGCCGCTAGGATCGGCATGATTCGGGAGGGAATGCGGAATGAATAAGCAACTTGCGGAATTCGTAGGAACCTTCGCCTTGGTGTTCTTCGGCTGCGGCGCCGCGGTCGTCGGCGGAATGGGGACGGGCCCCACGGCTGTAAACCTGCTCGGCATTGCGAGCGCCTTCGGGTTTGCGATCGTCGCCATGGCCTACGGCATCGGACCGATCTCGGGCTGTCACGTCAATCCGGCGGTCAGCTTCGGCGTCTTCGTCGCGGGTCGTATGAGCGCGACGGACATGGTCGGCTACTGGATCGCCCAGGTGCTCGGCGCCATCGTCGCGGCAGGCGTCCTCTATCTCATCCTGTCGGGCAAGTCCGCCGGCTGGACTGGCGGGCTCGGCCAGAACGGCTGGGGAGCGGGTTACCTCGGCGAGTACAATGTCGTGTCGGCTTTCGTCTTCGAGGTCGTGGCGACGTTCCTCTTCCTTGTCTGCATTCTCGGCGTCACCCACCCGTTCGCGCCGACCGGCTTCGCCGGCCTCGCCATCGGCCTGACGCTGGTCGTCATCCACCTTGTCGGGATCAACATCACCGGCACCTCGGTCAATCCCGCCCGCTCCATCGGCCCGGCGCTGGTCGGCGTCGCCTCGAACCCGGAACGCGTCGCTCAGCTTTGGCTCTTCATCATCGCCCCGCTGATCGGCGCCGGCGCAGCGGGTTTCCTGTTCCAGAAGGACGGCGTCCTCGACATCAAGAAGGCCTGAATCGGTCGCCAGTTCGATCTTGCAAGCGAAAGCATGGCGGGCCAAAAGCCCGCCATGCTTCACATCAACGCCCTGACCTACCGGCTCGGCGAGCGCCTCTTGATCGACAACGCGACCGTCGCGCTGCCGAGCGGCGCGCGCGTCGGGCTTGTCGGGCGCAACGGCGCGGGCAAGACGACACTTTTCCGGCTCCTCCGAGGCGATCTCTCGCCGGAGAGCGGCTCGATCTCCGCGCCCAGGGACGCGCGTCTCGGCAGCGTCGAACAGGAGGCGCCGGGCGGCGCCCAGACGCTGATCGACTTCGTGCTCTCGGCCGACGTCGAGCGCTCGGCCCTCCTCGCGGAAGCCGAGAGCGCCAGCGACCCCGAGCGCATCGCCGAGATCCAGACCCGCCTGGTCGACATCGGCGCTCACGCGGCGCCGGCGCGCGCGGCGCGAATTTTGAGCGGTCTCGGCTTCGACGAAGGGGCGCAGAACCGCGCGCTGTCCGAATATTCCGGCGGCTGGCGCATGCGCGTGGCGCTCGCCGCGGTGCTCTTCTCCGAGCCTGACCTGCTGCTGCTCGATGAGCCGACCAACTATCTCGATCTCGAGGGCGTGCTGTGGCTCTCGGACTATTTGAAGAGCTGCCCATCGACGATCCTCGTCATCAGCCATGATCGCGATCTGCTTGACGATGTCGCCGACCACATCCTCCATCTCGACCGCGCCAAACTGACGCTCTGGAGCGGCGGGTACTCGAGCTTCGAGCGCCAGCGCCGCGAGCAACAGGCCCTGCAGGGCAAGGCGATCAAGAAACAGGAGGAGCGACGCGCCCATCTGCAGGCCTTCGTCGACCGATTCCGCGCGAGCGCGACCAAGGCGCCGCAGGCCCAGTCGCGCCTCAAGATGCTGGCAAAGATGGAGCCGATCACCGCGATCGTCGACGAGGCCGTTCTGCCATTCCGATGGCCGCCGATCATGCGGCGCTTGAGCCCGCCGATCGTGGCCATGGAGAAAGTCAGCGCCGGCTACGGCGGGCGCGTCGTGCTCTCCCGCATCGACCTCACGCTGTCCAACGACGACCGCATCGGGCTCCTGGGCGCGAACGGCAACGGCAAGTCGACCTTCGCCAGGCTCGTCGGCGGACGGCTGGCGCCGATGGCCGGGCGGATGGTGCGCGCCAACAGGCTCGAGGTCGGTTTTTTCGCTCAGCATCAGATCGACGAGCTCGAGCCCGGCGGCACGCCCTACAGCCATGTGGCCGAGCGCATGCGGGGCGAGGCGGAATCGAAGATCCGCGGCCGCGCGGCGATGATCGGCTTCTCCGGCGTGCGCGCCGACACCAAAGTCGACCAGCTCTCGGGTGGCGAGAAGGCGCGGCTCTTGATGGGCCTTGCGACCTTCGACGGGCCACAGCTTCTTATCCTCGACGAGCCGACCAACCATCTCGATATCGACAGCCGCGCCGAACTCATCGAGGCGATCAACGAGTACGAAGGCGCCTGCATCCTAGTCTCACACGACCGCCGGCTGCTCGAGGCCTGCGTCGACCGGCTTTGGCTGGTTGCGAACGGGACGGTGAAGCCGTTCGAGGGCGATATCGCGGACTACGGGCGCTTCGTCCTTGGCCAGAACGCGCCCACGCAGCAGAAGCCGAAGCGGGAGCAGGCCCCAAAGCCGCCGCCGAGCGGCAGCCGTGGGCAGGGGCCGCTGAAGCGCGAGCTCGCCACGCTCGAAGACAAGATGAGCCGCTTCCAGGGCCTCTTGCGCCGAATCGATGAGGCGCTGGCGGAAGCGAGCG
The DNA here is from genome assembly GCA_019237205.1 of Hyphomicrobiales bacterium. GTDB lineage: Bacteria > Pseudomonadota > Alphaproteobacteria > Rhizobiales > Beijerinckiaceae > Roseiarcus. The sequence goes on along the minus strand of JAFAHO010000187.1, from coordinate 3,201 downwards.
CCTCGGGCGGCGAGGCGCTGGCGATCGCCGATCTCGCCCAGCGCCGCGGCGACCTTGAGCGCGCGCTGGCGTCGGCCGAAGAGGCTTGGCTAGAGCTGTCAGAGCAGGCCGAGGCGCAGTGACAGCGGTCGCGATCGCTCCCGCGGCAGGTCGGCGGGGTTATCGGTTCGCCGCCGCCCCGTGGCGGCGATAGAGCGCGAGCACCTTCGCGCGATAGATGGGCCGCATCATTTCGTGATGCAGACGCTGGACGGCGCCCATCCGCTTCCGCTGGACCGTGGTCCCCCCGGTCTCGCGCGACACGTCGCGGATGAGCGTGGGGGTCGCGACCAGCATCGTGACGCCAGTCACCCACGCCATCTGAAGGAACGTGTCGACCGGCCGGTCGAAAGGCGCGGTGATCGACAAGAGACGCTCGGCGGCGACGCGGGCGACGAGCTGTCCGATGGCCCTCAGCGGCGGAGAATAGGGCCTTAGCAACGCGAATTCGCCTCGGCGGACGACGTCGGCGCCCGGCCGCTCCAATCCCGCCGCCGGCAGAAGCACGTAGTTCCATTGGCTGCGTTCCGCGACGGCGAAATCGAGAAGGGCCGCGAACCGCTCCCGGTCGATCTCTGCGTCGTCCTCGAACACGGCTGCGAAATCGAGACCTTCGTCGACGATTCGCCGCCAAGCGGCGCGATGGCTAAGAAACGCGCCGATCTCGGTGAGGCCAAGCGCGAACGGATAGCGCGGCGCGAAGCGCGAGCGCACATAGGCCGCCTTCGCCTCGGCCGCGGAGAGGCAGGCGCCGTCGACGGCGGGCAGAATTTCGCTTTCGATCGGCAGCCGCGCCCGCAACCTCTCGACGTTGGCCCTGCGCCCCGCGGCCCGCTCAAGATGGAGAATGAAAGCCTTCAGAGCGCTCAAGACTGGCCGATCCTGCAAAGACCTGATATGCGCCCCCGCGGCGCGAGCGGGCTTTGCCCCGGGACGCGCCGCACTACCACGTCGCCGGGCCGCGAGACCAGTCCCGGGGATCAACCCTTGAACGCATGACGGACCGCGCGAACCCGACACCCGCCTCTCCTTCGCCCGCGCCCCTGCCGATCTCCGCGACGGTCATCTGCAAAAACGAGGAGGCGTGCATCGGAAAGTGCCTGTCGAGCCTTGACGGGCTCGCAGAGATTGTCGTCGTCGATTCCGGCTCGACGGACAGAACGGTGGCGATCGTCGAGGACTTTTCGCGCCGCGGCTTTCCAATCCGGCTCATTCATCAACCCTGGCTCGGCTACGCCCGACAGAAGCAGTTCGCGCTCGATGAGGCGTCCAACCCGTGGGTTCTCAGCATCGACGCGGATGAATGGCTTGACGACGAGCTGAGGGCCGAATTGCCGCGCCTTGCGGCGGCCGAAGAATCGATCGCTGGCTGGCAATTGCGCCGCACGCTGACGCTTTACGGACGCCTCGCTCCGGTCAGCCTCTGGACGCGTCCGGAAAATATCCTTCGACTCGTCCGGCGCGGGCGCGCCAGGTTCGACGCCGACCTCATCGTTCACGAAGGCCTCATCCCCGATGGCGAGACCGCAGTCGCGCGCAAGGGGCTGTTGCGTCACGAGCGCGGGCTGCCGCTCGACGAGCAGATGAAGAAGGAAATCGTCTACGCCCGCCTGAAAGCGGAGCAGCGCATCGCGCTCGGCAAGAAGCCTTCGCGGCTCAAGCTGTTAATGAACCCGACGATCTATTTCCTGCGGATCTTCTTCTGGAACCGGTTTTTTCTTTGCGGCTGGGCGGGTTTTATCCACGCAACGACCGGCGCGACCTATTCGCTGATGACCGAGGCAATGCACCGCCAGTTCTATTACGCCCGGAAAGCCTCGGCAAAGACAGGCAGCGCCGCGAACGACGGCGGCAAAGGCGGGACGGGATGAGCCCGAAAGGCAAGAGCGCGGCGCTCGACGAAATCGAGGTCATCATCCCGAATCTGAAAAAGCGCTATTCGGGCGGGACGGCGGTCAACCGGACGATCGCGCCGTTGATAGCTGAGCGTTGCCGGGCGGCATGGTTCGGCCTCGACCGGCCGCAGGGAGTCGCGTCTCTTGGCGTCGGCGATCTTCTGCGGCTGCGGCTCCGCCATTCCAAGAGTCGCCCTGCGCGCATCTGGCATGCGCGCCGCAACACGGAAATGCTGCTTGGGCTTCTTCTGAAGCAGCTTGGCTGGAGGCTCAAGCTCATTTTCAACTCGGCCGGCCAGCGCCGCAAAACCCCGTACACCGACTTCCTCATCGCCCGGATGGACGCCGTCATAGCGACCAGCGAGACGTCGGCCTCGTTCTTGCGGCGGCCCGCCACGGTTATCCATCACGGCATCGATGTCGAAACCTACCTACCGCCGGCCGACCGGCTCTCGGCTTTCGCGGCCACCGGTCTTCCGGGCAAGTACGGGATCGGCACGTTCGGGCGGGTGCGACGCCAAAAAGGCGTCGATCTCTTCGTCGAAGCCGCGTGCCGGCTTCTGCCGAAATATCCAGACTTCACCGCCGTGGTGATCGGTTTCGTTTCCGTCGACAACCGGCTCTTCGTGGAGGGGCTCAAACAACGGATCGCGGCCGCGGGGCTGTCGGACCGCATCCGCTTCCTCGGCGAACTGCCGATCGAGGAAGTGCCGCTCTGGTACCAACGCATTTCGATCTATGTCTTCGCCTCTCGCGTCGAGGGGTTCGGCCTCACGATGCTCGAGGCCATGGCCGCGGGCGACGCGGTGGTTGCGACGCGGGCAGGGTCCGCGGAGACAGTCATCGCCGACGGCGAGACCGGAATGCTGGCGCCGATCGACGACGTCGACGGGCTGGTTCAAGCCCTCGAACAGCTGATGCGTGACCCCGAGCGCATCGCGGACATGGGGGCCAGGGCGCGAGCGCGGGTCGTGAAGGACTTCAGCCGCGATCGAGAAGTTGACGACATCGTGTCCGTCTATCGCAGACTGTGGGAGGGCGAGGCGGCGCCTTAGGGTCAACCAATCAGCCGGTTTTGACGTATTGCGGGCGCAGCAGGACCCGGGCCTGGACGCCTCAATTGGGTAGAGTAGGAGTGTGGCGCGGTGGCGTTAGGCCGGGCATGTCCGTTTTCCGCCCCTTTCGTCTGGCGGTGCCTTAGTGGCTCGGCCGTGGCTCCGTTTCCACACTCCCCTCATCGAACCGGACAGGCAGATTTGCTGCATCC
>JAFAHO010000185.1 GCA_019237205.1 Hyphomicrobiales bacterium | reverse complement strand
AATCTCGTGGCGATGGGCGTTGCCGATCTCTTTCATCGCCGCAGGATAGGAGGAAAGCCCGTCGGTGACGACGCTCCGCGGACGGCCATATTTCTTCATGATTCGCTTCAGAAACTTCAGCGCGGCAGTCTTGTCCCGCTTCGCGGTGACCACGGTTTCCAAAACTTCGCCTTTCGTGATCGACCGCCCGCCAGAGATAGCAGAGCTTGCCGTTGATCTTCACAAAGACCTCATCCAAATGCCACCGCCACTGGGGGAAGCCGCGCATGTTCGATACTCGCCTCTTTCGGATCTCGGCGGCGAACATCGGGCCAAACCGGTTCCACCAAAATCGGATTGTCTCATGGCTGATGTCGATGCCCCGCTCGGCCAAGAGATCCTCGACGTTGCGCAGCGACAGTGGGTACCTGACGTACATCATCACGACCAGACGGATCACTTCAGGCGAGCTGTTGAAATATCGAAACGGATTGCTCATGGCCTGAAGCTACCACTGCCCGAGGTGGTCCGAAAAATTGGTCTGACACTGCCGCGTGATCGCGCCGACGACGCCGACGGGGGCGGAGACGACGAGACTGCGAATGTCATTGCGCGACGAGGCACGGATGCTGCCGTCGATCCTACGACCCTCCTCGGCATAATAGCGGATGACCTCGACGCCGAATCGGATCTCCTTCTCGGCGTCCGAAATCGGCTTGCCCTGCTCGCGGGTCAGGAGCTCGGCGATTGTCGGCAGGCGTTCAACGATAAGATCGGCGGCGTCATGCAGGATGCGCGCGCGAGCGTCGGGGTGGGTCGCCGCCCAGCGGGGAAACGCACGCTCGGCGGCGTTGACTGCGGCGTCGATGTCGGCGGCGTCCGCCAATGCCGTCGAGCCGACGGGCTCCCCGGTCGCAGGATCGTTAATGGCGAGCTGCTTGCCGTTTTGCGCCGGCCGCCAGCGTCCATCGATGAAGAGGTGACGCTCGCCCATCGGTCCGCTCCTCAGCGCGCCTTTAGCCGGCGCCACAGCTCATCGTAGTTGCGGTCGTTGGCGGCGTTGGCGGTTTCCTTGCCGGCAGTGTTCGGGTTGACCATTACGAGGGGCTCAATCCCGCGCTGAACCAGCTTCTCGGCCGTGGCGGCGACGATCGCATGCGCGATTGCAATGGCGACGCTGGTCGAATTGGCCCCGACCGGCGCGCTGAGCCCGTCGATGTGGATCGACGCGTCAGCCAGGCTGGCCCGGGTGTCGACGACAATGTCGGCCACCTCGAACAGCCGCTTGCCGGAGGAGTGACGCGACGGGCTCGCGGACGAATGCGGTAGCGATGTCACCGCGATCACGGTCAAGCCCTTCTCCTTGGCGCCGAGCGCGATGTCGAGGATCACCGCGTTGACGCCGGAATGCGAGAAAAGAACTATCGAGTCCTTGGGATCCAGTTGATGGGAGCGCAGGATCGCGCGCCCGTAGCCCTCGACGGCGTGGATGAACCTGTACTGGCGAGCGCCCATGTCGCCCCAGACGCGATGGAACGAGATCATTGTGCTCTCGACGATCGGGCGAAAGCCGACGATCGTCCCGGTGCGAGGAAACATCTCGAGCGCCGGCAACGCGCCGTGGCCGGTCCCGAAGCTGAACACGAGCTTATCCGCCGCGATCGAGGCGGCGCAGGCTTGCGCTGCACGGTCGATCGATTGAGCTTGGGTCGCGCGCACCTCGGCAAGGCGTTCGATCAGGAGGTCGAAATATCGGTCGGCGACGGTCATGGACGAGCGGGGGCTTCGAGCGGGAGAGGCGCGACGACCGCGTCGAGGGCGATCTCGAACAGATCGCGTTCACTTGCGACAAGCTCGGCGGCGTCGATCTTCGCCTGGGTCAGCCCGTCGACTGTCCCGAGGCAAACGCTCGCCGCCCGCGCGCCGAGGATCCGGCCCACAGTCAAGAGGGTCGCAGTTTCCATGTCGGTCGCAATGAGGCCCAGGCGGCGGACCTGTGCGCGCGTCGGCTCGACTCGCTCCTTGTCGAAGGAGGAGAGAGCGAACATCTCAGAATAGAAACCGTCGTAGGTGCCGAACAATCCCGCTCGCCAACGCCGCCCGCGCTTGATGAGCGCAGCGCGCAACGCGGTGCCGAGGTCGAAATCGGCGATGGCCGGATAGCCGAGCGGCGCATAGGTCTGCGAAGTTCCTTCGCCGCGGAACGCGCCGTCGGCGACAACAAAGTCACCGAGCTCCGCGGGCGGCGTGACCATGGCTGTGCCGATTCGGAGGAACCGGCGCACGCCCAATTCGAAGAGCTCGTGCAGGACGATGGCCGCGATCGGGCCGCCCATGCCGAACGCCGAAGCAGTCACCCGTTTGCCCGTCCGAAATCCCGTCACCGTGCGCAAGCCTCGATTCTCCTCGAGGACACTCGGACGCTCGAGATG
>JAFAHO010000335.1 GCA_019237205.1 Hyphomicrobiales bacterium | reverse complement strand
GTCCTGGGTCATGTCCGGCACCACCAACACCTCAGCGCCGCAGATCGTTGTCGAGCACACCGCCGCCCCTCGCGGCGCGTCGGCCATCTGTGGCGGCAGGCCATATTTCGCCTTGAGCCATCGGCGATCGTCGTCGATGAAACTGATGTAACCGACCGGGCATTCACAAATCTGAGCCGCTAATTGTGCGATCTCGTCATAGGCGATTTCGGGCGCGCTATCCAGAATGTCGAGCGCCCGCAGCGCAGCCAGCCGCTGCGGCTCGTTGGCGGGGGTCGGGAACGACCCTGCGTCTCTTCCAGGCATTTGCTGTGGTGTCCCGGCGATCGAGGTTGAACCGCCGGTCAGCCGCGTCGGCGCGGACGTCATTGCGTCGCTGAGAAAGCTCCGAGGAGTGGGCGAATCGGTCAATGGTCTGTCCTTTCGCAAAGTGGATACGACCGCCCTTCGTTTAGAGGGAAGGGGAATGGCCGGTCGTAAAGACTACCGCGGCGCACAGCTCGCGAGCTGGGTCGGGGAAATCCCTGGGCCGGCGGACCCAGCAGGACAGGTGGCTCCGGTCGGCGAAACCCGTTTGAAGCCGCGATTTCAGCGAGCCCCGATTGTCCATCGCGCATAAGCCCATTGCGCGCTGCAGCAGATGCATCACGGAGCGACGCGGCGACATGCCGATCGATCGGATGAAGACGCGTGTGAAGTGGAACGGGCGATCTTCAGGTCGAGCATGGTCCAACCCCGCGTCTCACCACACGCTTGGAGCCGCCCAGCCCTTGCAGCCGCCAGATAGGGGCGGCCGCGCGATCTCGCAAGGCTTAGGGCTCCCCGGCCGCCAACCTGCCGCCGCCGGCCAGCGAGGTATGTGACGGCGATCACACTGCGCGAGCCTGACGGCCTAAGCCGAGGCGCGCATGATCAATTTTGCTTGGAGGAGTCGGATTTGATCCCGCCCGCATCATTCTCGGAGGCGACCATCTCGGCCCCAATCCCTGGAGGCGCCTGCCCGCGGGCGGAGGCCATGGAGCGGGCGAGGGTGATGATCGACGCCTACGCCCGGTCTGGCTTCGTCAAGCTGCATCTCGACGCGAGCATGGGATGCGCGGGAGAAACGGCGGCGTTGGCGGACGACGTCATCGCCGAGCGCGCTGTCTCCTTGGCTGCGGTCGCAGAGGCCGCCGTCGGCGACGGCCCGGGTCCCGTCCATGTCATCGGCACAGAGGCGCGCTTTCCGGCGGCGCCCGCGCACGTCCTCGAGCCCCTGGCGGTGACGCCAGCCGGAAGCGGCGCTCCGTACGGTCGAGATGCATCAGCAGGCCCTTCAAGGCGGCCGGTCAGGAGAAATTCCCGAGCCGCTGGCAGTTGCGGCTGGTTCGCTCCCGGCCCGGCCTCCGGCACTCGTGATCGCGGCCGCCCAACACGTCCTGACGCACTACGACCGGGCGCGCCTCGGGTGATCTGAAGGATGCGCTACGCAGCCGGCGCCGTCATTTGGGGGTGATCGTCAGCCGTCCGCGTGGCGGGCTTATGACAAGGCGCGGTGCGGTGCAGTCCCCCGTCATTTGGGGGTGATCGTCAGCGAAGAGGTGACCGCGCCCGCGTGGCGGGCTGGTGCAGTCCCCCGTCATTTGGAGGTGATCGTCAGCCGCCCAAGTCGAAGGGGGGTGCAGTCCCCGTCATTTGGGGGTGATCGTCGTCGCGCAGGCGCTCCGATCGACCGACGACATCGTCCCGCCAGAGTTGGTCGACGCTCTTCCAGAGCGGCTCGTCGCCCTCCGCACGCGTCGCGTCGATGAGCGACCGCGCAAAGCCCCGAGGCCCTTGAAGTGGAACGCGCCGTGACGAAGCCTGGCGGCGCCTTCGATCGCGAAGCGCAAGACGGACTTCTCGAACGCCTCGTCGGCGAAGCCTCGTAGTGGATGACCTTGCCGAGCCGCACGAGCGCGCCTAGGTGGCGGTTGTGGCGTTTGGCCTGAACGAGCCAAAAGAGCTTGTCCATCGCCTCGGGCAACAGCAGGGACGCCTTGCGCCGCCCCGCGCCGTGCGCCGGCAGATACTTCCTGTGATCCTTGAGAAGGCGCGCGTAGCAGTCCTTGACCGCCATATGGAGGTTGAAGAGGCCCGGCGCCCGCTCTTGCGCGGTCCTGATCGACAGTGGCGGCTCTCCATCCGCGCCGGGAAACAGGCACCCGTAGTGGCGGAACAGCGCCGCGCCGGCGATGTCCGGAGTCACTCGGCCTGGGTGGCGGTTATCGCCGCCGCGCTCGCGCTCTTCGGCGGCGCGCTTAATTTCGACCGCGACGTCGCCGGCCACGGCACAGACGCGCTCGTCGTCCTGCGACCAGCCGGCCGCGTTGGCGGCCCGCGCCGGGGGGCGGCGGAGAACGTTTCCGGATATGCTTTTCGCCCGCGCGTCGATGAGCCCCTTGTCGGGATCGGGAGTCCGGCTGAGGAATCGGCGCAGTTCCCCGCTCGTGTTCCGCTCGACGCGGCTGCGCCCATACGGCCTTATGATTCGCATCGAAATCCCCGCGCTAGGATACTCGTTTGGCGCGTGGCGGCAAAGCGG
>JAFAHO010000304.1 GCA_019237205.1 Hyphomicrobiales bacterium | reverse complement strand
GTCGTGAATCCAGCGAAGCCGGTGCGGCTGCGGCATGATCCCGAGGCTTGCCTTCAGAAGCCGCTGGTCGTTGCTGTCGCGCGGGCGCAGCATCATCCGGTGCTCGCCAAGACGCACCGGCGCCGCATAGGAGTAGGTCGTCACATGTCTGACGCTGAGAATCGTCATGGGCGCCCGAATTGAACGAACTGTAACATAATGTTGCGGCTTCGGCGGCGGGACGTAATCGATCGCCGCCTTGCGGCGTTGCGCCTCCCGCGCCGCGCGGCGCCTCACTTCCGGCTGCCTGATCGGGTACAGGTCGGCCTCGCGCGGCGCGCGGGCCGATGGGCGGGCCGTCCGGCGCGTCGACGAGGTGCAAGCATGAAAGACCCGGTGAAAAAACTCCGACGCGGGACGCGCGCGGAGACCGAACGCCAGCTCGACGAGGCGCTCGAAGAGACCTTTCCGGCGAGCGACCCGCCCGCGATGACGCGCACAACCGCGGGCGGCCCCGACCGCCCGTCGAAAGCGAAGCGCGAGCGCCGGACCGGGGGGCGGCGCCAGTAATCGGCATCGGCGCGCGCTTTTCTTCATACGTGGCCGCGCGCCGGGAGCGCCGGCACTCGGACGCCTGAGCCGGCGCAGCCATAAGCTGTTTGAGGCTCAGTGGTCGATGCAGCCCATGTTGCAGTCCTCGTCACGGCGGCTCAAGCCGTCGGTCTCCGGCAGCGGGGCCGGCGGCGCGACAACGGCGCCCGGGGGCGCGGCAAGCGCAGTCGCTTTCGCCAAGGCTCCCTTGTGATGATGCATCGTGCGATGGGCGGGATGTGGCCCCTCGGCACTGCCGGCATAGCCTGTGACCGGAACGGCAAGAATAACTCCAAGCATGAGCACTGTTTTGATCAAGATTTTCATCTGACTCTCCTGTATCAACAGTCGAACGGCCGCGACGTACTCACGTTTCAGCCTCGCCGACCTCGGACGCTCTCTGACTTCTTCGAACGCTTGCATAAGGAGACTAGGACGGGTCCCGTTTTATTCCCCGCTTATACAAAAAAAGAGTCTGGATACGCCATCGCGGTCGGGGCGCGATAGAGCCCTTAGGACCTGATCGGCGTCTCTTCTGAGTTGCTTAGGCGCGCAGAGAAGCCGGGACGACAAAGTTGCAGATTGTGACGCCCAAGCGACTGAAACCCCTCAGGCGCCGGCAAATCTCCGCTAAACCGTCGAGCGGACAACGAAGGCGCCCGTTTCGCCGGCCTCGTCCGGGTCACGAAGGCGCAGGCGCGAGACGGCGGCTCCACGCGGGCCGCGCCGCATCTCGGCGAGCATCGCCTCGACGTCGGCCGGGGCGCCGGCAATCAACGCTTCGACCGTGCCGTCCGAGCGGTTGCGCACCCAGCCTGAGACGCCGAGCCTCAGCGCAGCGCGGCGGGTGAAATCGCGATAGCCGACGCCCTGGACGAAGCCCTCGACGACGACATGGCGGACGAGCGTCTCAGTCATTGCGGGTTGGATATCCCTTCTTCCGACAGTCCGTCGAGAGACGGGCGTCCTCGCAAAGGCGCCCGCCGGATGAGGGGTTGCGCCGTCATGCGCACAGCGTTTATACCGCTGCCGGCTTACGCCGATTGGTCTTGGGCGAGTGAGCAGAAGGAGCGTTGATGGTACACGTGACCTTTCCCGACGGCGCGAAGCGCGCCTATGAGCCGGGCGTATCCCTTCTCGACATCGCCAGATCGATCTCTCCCTCTCTCGCCAGGCGCACGGTCGCCGCCGTCCTTGACGGCGACCTGGTCGACCTCACCGACCCGATCGAGACGGACGCCACTCTCGAATTCATCTCGCGCGACGATCCGCGGGCGCTGCAGCTCATCCGCCACGACGCGGCGCATGTGCTGGCCGAGGCGGTGCAGTCGCTCTGGCCTGGAACGCAGGTAACGATCGGCCCGGTGATCGAGAGCGGCTTCTACTACGACTTCTTCCGCAACGCGCCGTTCACGCCCGAGGACTTTCCCGCGATCGAGAAGCGCATGCGCGAGATCATCGCACGCGACAAGCCCTTCACCAAGACCGTCGTTTCGCGCGACAAGGCGAAAGGCTTCTTCGAGAAGAAGGGGGAGGCGTTCAAGGTCGAGCTCATCGACGCCATTCCGGGCGATCAGGAGGTCAAGCTTTACAGCCAGGGCGAATGGACCGACCTCTGCCGCGGCCCGCACATGACCTCGACCGGCAAGGTCGGCGACGCCTTCAAGCTGATGAAGGTCGCGGGCGCCTACTGGCGCGGCGATTCGACGAAGCCGATGCTGTCGCGCATCTACGCGACGGCCTTCGCCAAAAAAGAAGAGCTCGACGCATACCTCAAGCAGCTCGAGGAGGCGGAGCGGCGCGACCATCGCAAGCTCGCACGCGAGATGGACCTCTTCCACTTTCAGGAGGAAGGGCCCGGTTCGATCTTCTGGCACCCCAAGGGCTGGACGCTCTTCCAGACGCTGGTCGCCTATATGCGCCGGCGCCTTGCGGGCGACTATCAGGAGGTCAACGCGCCGCAGGTGCTGGACAAGCACTTGTGGGAGATCTCCGGCCACTGGGGCTGGTATCGCGAGAGCATGTTCATGTGCCGTCCGGCGGGCGAGGACGCGGAGACCGAGGATCTGCGCGTCTACGCGCTGAAGCCCATGAACTGCCCCGGCCATGTGCAGATCTTCAAACACGGCTTGCGCAGCTATCGCGAACTGCCGCTGCGGCTTGCGGAATTCGGCGCGGTGAACCGTTACGAGCCGTCAGGCGCGCTGCATGGCCTCATGCGGGTGCGCTCCTTCACCCAGGACGACGCGCATATCTTCTGCACCGAGGGGCAGCTTGCCGAAGAGTGCCACAAGATCAACGAGCTGATCCTCTCGGTCTACAGCCATTTCGGCTTCGACAAGATCGCTGTGAAGCTTTCGACGAGGCCCGACAAACGGGTCGGAACGGACGCGATGTGGGATCACTCCGAAGCGGTGATGAGCCGGGTGCTCGACGAGATCAAGGCGCGCCATGGCAATGTGGTCACGACGAGCCTCAATCCGGGCGAGGGCGCCTTTTACGGGCCGAAGTTCGAATATGTGCTGAGCGACGCGATCGGCCGCGAGTGGCAATGCGGCACGACCCAGGTCGACTTCAATCTGCCCGAACGTTTCGGCGCGTTCTACATCGCGGCGCACAGCGAGAAGACGACGCCGATCATGATCCATCGCGCCATCTTCGGCTCGATGGAGCGCTTCATCGGCATTCTGCTCGAGCACCACGCCGGCCATCTGCCGCTGTGGCTTGCGCCGGTCCAGATCGTCGTGTGCACGATCACGAGCGAGGCCGACGATTTCGCGCTCGCTCTTGCAGCCCGCGCGCGAAAGCGCGCCCTCAGGGTCGAGACGGACTTGCGCAACGAGAAGATCAACTACAAGGTGCGCGAGCACTCGCTGGCCAAGATCCCGGTCCTGGTCGCGCTCGGCCGCAAGGAGGCAAGCGAGAACACCGTGTCGATCCGTCGCTTGGGCTCGAACGC
>JAFAHO010000286.1 GCA_019237205.1 Hyphomicrobiales bacterium | reverse complement strand
GGGCTTCCGCGCGATGTGGCAGTGCACCCATTCCATCGGGTCGGCGGCGCTGAAGGGCAGCGCGCCTGTCAGCATCCGATAGAATGTGACGCCGAGAGCGTAGAGGTCGGCTCGGGAATCGATCGAGCGGTTCATGCGCCCGGTCTGTTCCGGCGCCATATACGCGAGCGTGCCCGCAAGGACCTCGGGGTGCTCGGGCGCGGGCCGCTCTCGAGCGAAACGCGAAGCGAAGCCGAATCCGGTGAGCCGCGTCGATCCGTCGGGCACGTTCACGAGGATGTTCGCGGGCTTGATGTCCTTGTGCACCAGCCGGCGTTCATGCGCCTTGCCGATCGCCGCGGCGACGCCGACGGCGATGCGCAAGAAAGTCCCGATCTCCATCGGCTCGACAAGGAGCCGTTCGAGCGGCTCGCCGCCCGGGTCTTCAAGCATGAGCATGATGCGGCCGCCGTCGCGCACGATTTCCAGCGGCTGCACCGCCCAGGCGCTCTCGAGGTCGCCCTTCAAGCTCAGTTCGTGCGCGAGACGCTCGAGAGCGGCGGACGAAGGTTGCTCCGTTGCGAGACACAGGGCCAGCGCCGGGCTTGGCTCTCCGGATCCGCTGACGCGCCACGTCCGGCAGAGGACGCGCTCGCTATCCTCCCACAGAACCCGAAGATCATTTCCAAAGGTCAGGTTCAATGGTTTCACCTACCCAGCGCCGCGAACTCGCCTTCTCCGAAGTCCGGACCATTGCTCCTTAGCTGGAATTTCAAATCGAAGTCACGTAGATTCACTATTCTGCCTAGAAACCAGAACGGCGCCAAACGACAAGGATAAGATGTCCCGTGTTCTCCGGACGTAGGTGGTGGCGCGACATGACGCCGAACAGCGCATAAAGCGTGGAGGCTGCCAATGCTCAGGCGACTTTCGAGGATCGTGGTCGCGGCCGCCGCGCTTGTGGCGGCGAGCGCATCCTCGCCGGCGGAGAAAAAATATACGTTCGCGCTGGTGCCGAAGGCTACAAACAATCCGTTTTTCGATCAGGCCTTCGCCGGCTGCAAGAAGGCCGAGAAGGAACTGAACGGCAAGATCAAATGCCTCTATGTCGGGCCCAGCGAGGAAGGTGGGGGTGACGAACAAGCCCAGATCGTCGCCGACCTCATCGCCAGGAAAGTGGACGGCGTCGCCGTCTCGCCGACCAACGCGCCGGCGACCGCGGCTGCTCTTGCGGGCGCGAAGGCCGCCGGAGTTCCGGTGCTCACTTTCGACTCGGACCTGCTCGACAAAGACAAAGAGCCGCGCGCCGCGTATGTCGGTACGAACAATTACGACATCGGCCTGAACATCGCCAAGCTCGTCATGCAGATCAAGCCGAGGGGCGGCGCCATTTGCATCCAGTCGGGCGGCGCGGCGTCGGTGAACCATAACGAGCGCATGCAGGGCATCCGCGATACGCTCTCGGGGCAAAAAAGCGCCGAGCCTCCCGGCGAGCGCCTCGCCGGCGAGAACGGTTGGACCGAAGTCGCAGGCTGTCCGCTTTACACCAACGACGACTTCGCCGTCGCCAATCAGCAGATGGAGGACATCCTCAATAGATACCCGGATCTCGACGCTTTCACGCCGACCGGCGGGCTCCCGCAAATCTTGCCAGACGCCTATACGAAAACGGCGGAAAGGGTGAAGGATAGGATCCGCTCGGGCAGGCTCGCCCTGGTGGTCGCCGACACCCTGCCGGTTCAGATCGACCTGTTGCGCAAAGGTCTGTCGTCCGGTCAGGTTGGCCAGCGCCCGTTCGAGATGGGCTACAAGGTCATGTACTTTCTGCTGGACATGAAGGAAGGGAGGCCCGCCCCGCACGACCCAACCTACACAGGCCTCGACATTTGCACGCCGGACAACGTTGACACCTGTATCAGCGGCGACTGAGACTGTCCTCACAACGCGTATGCTCGCGCAACAAACGAGCAATCGCAGAGATCAACAGATCGGCCTTTTGGAGGCTGCGCCCACCTTGGATGTCCGCCGGAATTTCCGCTCCGGGCGGATACGAGGCGCTCGCCGCGGTCTTGTACGTCCGCAATCCCGCCGGTTCCTGCCGTCCGGCCTAGGCCTGCTCTCCGCCCAAAGCGGCCCGCCAGGTGTCGCCGCGACTAAGTTTTGACCCTAGAGCGGAATGACCTCAGGGGTCCTCGAGAAACGAGGACGCGCTCGGCGTCTGGCGAGCGTCCTCCGAGTGTCCTTCGCCGTTCGGCAAAAGGCGCCCGGGACTTGCTCCGGGCGTCAGTGGGCATTGCGCCATCGACGCAGCCTTACCTTGGCGCCTGCGCAACTCTTGTTCTATATATGTTCTCAATGGCAAACGGAGAACGTCATTGGTTCGATTTTCAGCACTCCCAGTCATCCGCCGCTCGGAGCGGCCCTCCGGAGACCGAGGCGGGAGGCCAGCGCGCGCCGTATCGCCCCCGTGCCGCGTCCCGGAACCGGGCGAGGCCGACGACAACGGCGAGATTGTCGTGTGCGCGGCGGTTCGCGCGGCGCTCGCGCCGCTCCTCAAGCAGATCGACGCGCTCGACGAAGCGATCGAGGCGATCGACAACGCGCTCGAGGCGCAAGCGAAGGGCGACGAGAAGGCCAAGAGGCTGATGACGATTCCGGGGATCGGCCCGGTCACGGCGACGGCGGTCGCCGCGACAATGCGCGACGTCGAGGCCTTCGCCAGCGCGCGCGAGTTCGCGGCCTTCCTCGGGCTCACCCCGCGCCAGGCCTCGACCGGCGGCAAGGAGGGGCAGCGGCGCGTCTGGCTCGGGGAATTATGGTTCTCGCGCGGCCCAGGCGCTTCTGGCGCCAAAGGCGCGGCTTGAGAGCAGCATCCGCAGACCTTCCGCGCGTCACCATAGCGGAAGGCATGAGCGACGTCTAAAAGCGGATTTTGTGCATTGGTGAGGAAGAGTTGAAAAGCTTATCTCACTTCCTTAATCGTAATTCTTGTCGACCTGATGTCCCTCAGGTCGATCGTTCCGAAGCGGGCTCGCAGGCATCGGCATAGATGCTGGCTCTTCCGAAGTGAAATACGCGGAATTTTCGTCCATCAAAAACCGGATTGTTGCGAAGGTGGCGTTGAGATGCTCTTGCAGAGCGTTCGCGGCGAGCGAGTCGTTGCCTGACTTCAGGCCCGCGACGATTGTTTCATGTTGCTGAATAATTTGCTCAAGTTTACCTGGCGCCCGCATCCCGAGTCGTCTTACGCGGTCAAGTTGGGCTTTCGCGCTTACAATAATTCGCCAGATTCTCGGCGTTCCGCCGCACTCAGAAATCGTGCGATGAAACTCCTCATCCAGTGCATGAAAACCGTCGTAGTCATTCCACTTGGCGCACTCGCGCTGCCGTAAGAGTAATGCCTGGAAGCGATCTTCAAAGCGCCGGTCAAACCTCGTGGTGGCTTGACGCACCACTGCGATCTCAAGCGCCTCACGCGCCAGCAGCCCCTCATAAACATCGTGAAGCTTGATCGGGGAAACAAAAGTTCCCGACTGCCGAAAGACTTCAACGAGGCCTTCGTCCGACAGCCGCATCAAAGCCTCACGAACAGGCGTTCGTGAAACGCCCAATTGCGACGCTATTTCCTTTTCGCTGACTGGTTGTCCGGGTTTGAGCCACAAGGACACGATAGCTTCGCGTACTAAGTCGTACACTTGCGCCGATCGCGACCTGCGGGGATCGATCGCCGCGTTCGGCGGCAGGGATGAGTCTATCCCCTCAGCTTTCTTCCTTGGCCGGCGGTGCGGGGGCTTGGACATCGTCTACCTAGCGGGTTAGTGCGGGCGGGTCTTCACATGAGCGTATGCCTGCCGTCCACGACCAAAACCGAGCCGATAACGAACGAAGACGCGTCGCTGGAAAGCAGCAAAACTGTTGGTGGAATTTCGACAGCCCTGGCGAGGTGATCACAAAGCTGTGGCCGATGGCGTTTAAGCGGGTCCGTGGGCCGTTCGGTCGTGAGCACTTCCTTAGGATGAACCGTGTTGCATCCTCGCCGTCGAAATTGGGCATCCGCACCGAGCTCAGACGCGATCGATCAAAAGGGTTGCCAATGAGCCCCCCGCAGCGCCTTGATTAATATATTAGATTTCCGATCAGGTCAAGCGGTTGCTCCATTGCGAGGATAAAACCGTGACAAAACAAAGACAAATTTGCTATAGTCCATTGTTTCCGTGTAATATACCGTTTTTTTTTGGGCGGCGCTGACACTCTGCCTGGGCCAAAACGTCGGCAAGAAAGTTCCTTATATATCAAGATATTATTTGATTTTTGTTGGGCCTCGGCCGTTTTACTCTTGACAACAGGGCCCAGCTATGCCTTAAAGAGATATATCAGTTCCGCGATACACAGGGAGGAACTGGTGATTGCTATGAACCATCTTTCCAAGGTAGCCTGCGCTGTTGTGTCAGCCTTGCTTACTCTCCCTGCGTCAGCAGCAGACAAACCGATCGTCGGCTTCATAACAAAGTCAAACGACAACCCTTTCTTTGTCAAAATGCTTGAGGGCGCAAACGCAGCCGCCGCGCAAGAGGGCGTAGAGCTCCGCAACCTTCAGGCCTATTCGGCAGAGGCTCAGGACGCCGCCATCGAAACGCTCGTGTCAGCGGGTGCAAAAGGCATTTTGATTGTTCCCGGCGACACGAAGGCGATCGTCCCTGCAGTCAAGAAGGCGCGGGAGGACGGAGTCCTCGTGATTGCAATTGATCACCCGGTATCCCCAGCAGACGCAGCCGATGGCACCATAGGCACAAACAATTTTCAAGCGGGCGAAATCATTGGCGCATGGGCCCGTAAAACACTCGGCGCCGCCGCGGCTAAAGCGAAAATCGCCATGCTTGATGACGATGCCACTCAGGCGACAGTGGACGTCCAGCGCGACCATGGATTTCTAAAGGGCTTCGGAATTGCCTACGGCAACCCGAATATCAACGGAAGCGAAAACGACCCGAGGATAGTCGGGCATGCGCTGACCAAGGGTAACGAGGAAGGCGGCCGGACAGCGATGGAGACACTGCTCCAGAAGGACCCGGACATCAATGTCGTTTATACGATCAACGAGCCGGCGGCGGCCGGAGCATATCAGGCCCTGAAGGCGGCCGGCAAAGGAGACGGCAGCGTGCTAGTCGTCTCGGTCGACGGGGGCTGTCCGGGCGTCAAGAATGTAGGCGCCGGCGTCATCGGGGCCACCGCGATGCAATTCCCGCTCCTTATGGCCTCCAAGGGTGTCCACGCTGTCGCCGAGTATTTGAAGACCGGCAAGAAACCAGAGCCTTCCCCGGGATTGAACTTCACCAACACCGGGGTCGAGCTGGTCACCAACAAGCCAGCTGAGGGTCTTGCTTCCATCGACGCACAGGAGGCTCAGAAGAAGTGCTGGGGATGATTCCTGGTCCGAGGAGACGCGGCGAGCTCGTAGCACGGCGCTCGACGGCCATGAAACATCCGCAGCTTCGTCTACAAGAGGATCGCGAAGATGGATCGACGGTCTACATATCCCCGAGCAGCTCGGTTTCTCGGGGATCGCGGTTTCGCCGCGGACGTGAGCGATCGCGCCCGCGCGGACGAGGCCGAACGGCCGTCGCAGGAGGCGCGCATGGAGCTTGCGCGCTTCGCCCGCCTCGGCGAAATCTCCGCCTCGATCGCGCACGAAGTCAGTCAGCCGCTCGCCGCGGTCATCATGAACACCGGCACGGCCGCGCGCTTGCTCAACGCGGAGCCGCCTGACCTGGAGGAAGCTCGCAAGCTGCTGGCTTCGATCGCAAGAGACGCCTGGCGGGCGAGCGACATGATCGGCAATATTCGCGCGCTCGCGAAAAAATATCCGGTCCTGATGGAGCGCTTCGAGATCAACGACGCGATCCGCGAAGCGCTCGCGCTGACTCAGGGCGAGATTGTCCGCAACCGCGTCGAGCTCAAGACGAAGCTCGCCGATCCTGGGCCCGCGATCCAGGGCGATCGGGTTCAGCTTCAGCAGGTGATCCTCAACCTGATCCTCAATGCAATCGAAGCGATGGGACACTGCGAGCCGCGTGAGCTCTCGATCGAAACGGGGAAGGATGTCCGCGGGAGCCTCATCGTTTCGGTCAGCGACTCGGGGCGGGGCCTCGACTGCGCGGAACGCAATCGCCTCTTCCAGTCCTTCTACTCGACCAAGCCCGGGGGAACGGGAATGGGTCTCGCGGTCTGTCGCTCGATCGTCGAGTCGCATGAGGGGAAAATCTGGGCCGCCTCCCACGAAGGGCCCGGCGCGACGTTCGCGTTCACGCTTCCGCTGGCGGAATGACGGCGAGCCAAACGAAGCGAAGTCAGCATCGTCTCAAGGATCAGCAAAGCGTCGGCCTGACTTTGATCGAGGTTGTCGAGATCGCTCCGTCCGACGAGCTAGAGCCTCTGCGTTGGCGGCTCTTGACGACGCATGAGGCCGCCGCGGCCTGGCGCATCGTCGATGGTACAAGAAACTCAAACTGACCGCGATCGCCGCCAAGGCCGTCGCCCAGGGCGGTGGGTGGAGGGGCAGCGGAACGACCGGCTTGGGGAGTTATGACTCTCGCGCCGCGCTTCGCTCCCGCGAAAGCGCGGCTTAAGAGCCAGCATCCGCAGACCTTGCCCGCGAACGCCCGGCTGCGGCCGGCGGCGATGGGTCGGGGCGCCTTTAACCAAGCGCCAAACGTGGCCCGCTACCGCGCGGCGGAGGGCAAGCCGAAGGCCTTGGCGACGTCGCCGGGCGCGGTGCAGCCGCCGTCGGCGCAGACCTGGCCCTTGAGTCCGTGCGCCGCGTCGGCGCATTCGATGATCGCGGAGAGTTGCGGGTAGCCGACCCCGGTCACGCGTCGCGTGGTGCAGACCGAGCCCGGACCGATGCCGATCTTCACGACATCCGCCGGCGAGGATCAAGGCTTCGGTCATGTCGCCGGTGACCACGTTGCCCGCCATGATCACCGCCTCGGGGTGGTCGTCGCGCACCCGCTTGACGACCTCGAGGAACTTCTCCGCATAGCCGTTGGCGACGTCGAGGCAGATGCGGCGGATGGGGGTCGCCTTGGCGACGGCTGCGAGCTTCTTGAGATCGGCGGCGGGTTCGGTGACAGCTTACAGAATCCCCACTTGTCCCTCCTCCGCGTAACGATTGCGTCAAGAAGGTTCTTTGGGGATTTGGTAGCTCTGGGGATTTGGTAAGCTGTCACGTAATTCCCGCTGGTCGATTTGGGCGACACAGGCTTGCAGCCGCGCTCGCCGGCCGCGGCGGCGCGCCCAACGGGCGGCGGCTCAGTCCGATGGGGAGTTGGCCTCAGTCCGAATTTCGGGCATCGGCCCAGAGCGATAGTTGCGGCTCTGATAGCGAACGGCGGCGTTGCGCTGGGCGCTGCCGTTCCCGGAGCAAGCTCTAAACGTGCGGGGTCGAGTCCCACGGT
Organism: Hyphomicrobiales bacterium; assembly: GCA_019237205.1. Taxonomy (GTDB): domain Bacteria; phylum Pseudomonadota; class Alphaproteobacteria; order Rhizobiales; family Beijerinckiaceae; genus Roseiarcus. The sequence goes on along the minus strand of JAFAHO010000286.1, from coordinate 623 downwards.
TTCAGCTTTGTGCCAAAAACTGCGGCATTCCTATTGGAGCGATCACATGACAGTCTCGGCCATCTCTCACTACCGGGGCGGCGCCATCGATGAAGTCGCGCCCTTGGCCAAAACCTTGAGAGCCATCTATCTCAAATACGGGGTCGGCTATCGGCTCAGTCGCTTTCAAACCGGACCTAACGAGGGAGACTGGTTGGTCACCGTAACGTACGCCGATGCGACAGCCTACGAGAATGCGCAGGTTCTTTTTGCCCAGGACCCAGACCTGCAGCGGGTCTTCATGGCGATTGCGAAGTTCGCCAAGAGGATCAGCCGTGAGATGGTGATCGACCTTGATTTTTAGAACAATCGGGCTCGTCGCGCTGGCTCGCGCCCGGCTCGTCGATCCAGTAAAAACCCAACGGCCGGTTATCGACGGTCGCGGCAGAGAGCGACCGATCCATCATGTCGAAGGTCGGCTGCCAGGCACATTCCGACCGTTCGGCCAACGGTCGCTCTCCGCGTGCGCCGTGAAAGGCGGCGCTTTCCAGTGGGTGCAAGTCCCACCCGGCCAAACGCTCCAGCCGGAAGCAACCGGAGCAGGCATGGAGGTAACGAAATGTCTGAAGCCTCTGGGTAGCCGT
>JAFAHO010000029.1 GCA_019237205.1 Hyphomicrobiales bacterium | reverse complement strand
CCTGGAGAACCACGACCTCGTAACCTTCTACTATCTCGCCCGCTACACCGGACAGAGGCGCAGCGACCTCGCCAACATGCAGTGGGATCACATCGCCGGCGACGAGATGTTCGTCGCGCAGATCAAGACCTCGGCACGCATCTGGGTGCGGATGCCGACGCGGCTGCGGGACTATCTCGCCGGCTGGCCGCGGACCGGCGCCTACATCGTCATGTCGCCCAAGGTGAAGGGCGCGCCCTGGCGCGAGACCTCGATCACCAACCAGTTTATCAAGGCGACGCGGGCGCTCGGGTTTGAGACGACCGACTCCAAGGGCGAGCCGCGGTTCTACTCGCCGCATGGGCTGAGGCATCTCTGCGGGGTGGAGCTGGCCCACGCAGGGGCGTCCGATCGGCAGATCGCTTCCGTGCTCGGCCACGCGACGTTGAAACAGGTCGAGGTCTACGTCCGGCAGGCGCAGCAGCGGGTGCTGGCGCGCGACGCGCAGAACAAGCGCGACGCGATGTATGAGCGCGAGCTTCTGGAGGCCGCGATTGACGCGGCTGACAACGTGGCGCGGCTGCGACGGGGCTGAGGACAAAAGGCGAAGCTACTGTAAAACAATTAGTGTAAAACACCGCCTACGCTATTGATATCGTTGCGTTATGGCGGAAGGAGTGAGATTCGAACTCACGGTGGGGTCGCCCCCACGGCGGTTTTCAAGACCGCTGCCTTAAACCACTCGGCCATCCTTCCGTCGCACGTTTCCGCAAAACGCGAAACAAGTGCGCCACCCTTTACCCCGCTCCACCGTGCATCCGCAACGGCCCTACACCAGCCGACTCTGCGCCTTCGTGGCCGCGATGAAGCTTGCGAATAGTGGATGCGGCTCGAAGGGCCTCGACCTGAGCTCGGGATGATATTGCACCCCGATGAACCAGGGATGATCGGCGAATTCGATCGTCTCGGGCAGAAGGCCGTCGGGCGACATGCCGGCGAACACCATCCCCTTCGCCTCGAGCCGCGCGCGATAGGCGGTGTTGACCTCGTAGCGGTGGCGGTGGCGCTCGGAAATCTCCGTCTCGCCGTAGATCCCGGCGATGCGCGACCCGGGCTTCAGGTAGGCTGTATAGGCGCCGAGCCGCATCGTCCCGCCGAGATCGCCCTCCGCCTTGCGAAGCTCGAGTTCGTTGCCGCGCAGCCATTCGGTCATCAGGCCGACGACCGGCTCCGGCGTCGGGCCGAATTCGGTCGAATTCGCCTTCGGCAGGCCGGCCAGCGAGCGGCAGGCCTCGATCACCGCCATCTGCATGCCGAAGCAGATGCCGAAATAGGGCACCCTTCGCTCGCGGGCGAAGCGCGCCGCCAGAATCTTGCCCTCGGCGCCGCGCGAGCCGAAGCCGCCGGGCACCAGTATGCCGTGCACGCCCTCGAGACGGGGCGCGGGATCCGCGCCTTCGAAGATCTCGCTCTCGATCCAGTCGAGCTTGACCCGCACGCGATTCGCCATGCCGCCGTGGATCAGCGCCTCGATCAGGGATTTGTAGGCGTCCTTCAAGCCGGTGTACTTGCCGACGATGGCGATCGACACCTCGCCCTCGGGATTGTGATAGGCCTTCGAGACGCCCTCCCACCGGCGCATGTCCGGCTTCGGCGCCGGCTCGATGCCGAAAGCGGCGAGCACCTCCCGGTCGAGCCCGGCGGCGTGGTAGAGGGCGGGCACGTCGTAGATCGAGCGAGCGTCGCGCGCTTCGACCACCGCGCTCTCGCGCACGTTGCAGAAGAGGCCAAGCTTGCGCCGCTCCTCGCGCGGGATCTCGCGGTCCGAGCGGCAGAGCAGGATATGCGGCTGGATGCCGATCGAGCGCAGTTCCTTGACCGAATGCTGGGTCGGCTTGGTCTTCAATTCGCCCGCGGTCGTAATGTAGGGCAGGAGGGTCAGGTGGATGTAGACCATGTGGCCGCGCGGCAGTTCGTTGCCGAGCTGGCGGATCGCCTCGAAGAACGGCAGGCCCTCGATGTCGCCGACCGTGCCGCCGATCTCGGTGAGCACGAAGTCGACGCCCTCGTTGCCCTCGAGGATGAAGTCCTTGATGGAGTTGGTGACATGCGGGATCACCTGCACCGTCGCGCCAAGAAAGTCGCCGTGACGCTCCTTGGTGATCAGCTCCTGATAGATGCGTCCCGTGGTGATATTGTCCTGCCGGTTGGCGTTGCGGCCGGTGAAGCGTTCGTAA
>JAFAHO010000440.1 GCA_019237205.1 Hyphomicrobiales bacterium | reverse complement strand
GGACGCATGCTGGTGCCCGAGCGCGGGCGCTTTGCGACGGAGATGAAGCATCTTCACATGGGCGAGGGCGATCAGAACGGCGCAGAGTAATAGCCGCGAGGCGTTCAGCCTTGGACAGGCGAAGACGCGGCCAATCCCCATCGGCCGGCTCTTTCGTTTGTCGCGACCACTAAGGTCTCATCTCGACCCTTTGCGGTCACTCGCCGATCGGACTCGGTACGGAAGGAATGCGCCTCAACCGGTCCTTCCCAATCGCGAGGCGAACGAGCCAAATCGGTCCTCGGCGCTGGCGCGACTGAACGGCGACCAAACTCACTGGCGAAAAATGAAGGCGGCTTTCGAGGAACGGAATTTCCATATAACGCAAGGGATGCAGTCCGAGGCAAAAGTCACTCGGCTCAGACGGACGCTGGTCAGAGACGGTCTGTCAGAGACGGTCTTGACAGGTCCAATCCCGTTGCCGATGCTTCGTGCCCCGCCGCGTAGTCTTTGCTTTGCCGGGATGCGTAGCAACGCGACGCTGGATCCGACTTCTGTAAGGTGGGAGGTTTTATGAGCAGTATTCAAAAGTCTCCTTCCACGCCCAACGAAGCCAAGATGTCGCGGCGCGAATTTGTCGGGCGCGCGTCAGCGGTCGGCGTTGCATCCGCCGCGATAGTGGGCGGTGGCGCAAAAGCCGCGCCCACGGCACAGGCGCCTCGCAAAGGCGGACTCCTGCGCGTCGGTTCGGCCGGAGGCAGCACCACCGACGGTCTCGACCCGCGCACCTGGACCGACTCCGTCACACTGGTGTGCGGCTTCACCGCATGCAACATGCTGGTGGAAAACAGTCAGGACAACACGCCGATCCCGGAGCTCGCCGAAAGCTGGGAAGCCAAGCAGGGCGCGGCGGACTGGGTCTTCAACCTTCGCAAGGGCGTTTCGTTCTCGAACGGCAAAGAATTCGACGCCGACGATGCGATCTATTCTCTCAACCGGCACCGAGGCGAGACCAAGTCGGGCGCCGCCGGCCCGATGAAGGTGATCAAGGACATCGCCAAGCTCGACAAGCACCAGATCCGCATCGTGTTGGAGACCGGCGACGCGGACCTGCCATACGTCCTGTCGGACTATCACCTCATCATGGTGCCGGACGGATATTCCGACTGGAGCAAGCTCGTCGGCACCGGCGTCATGACCATCGAGCGATTCGATCCCGGGGTGTCGGTGAGCTTCAAGCGCCAGCGGGACTACTGGAAGCCCGACCGCGGCTGGCTCGACGGCATGACTATCACGGTCATCAACGACAGCTCGGCGAGGCTCAACGCCTTCCTCAGCGGACAGGTCGACTCGACCCACCGGGTCGATCCGCGCGCGGTCGCGCTCGTGAAGAAGAACCCCAGCCTCGAAATCGTGCAGGCGCCGGGCGGCTGGCATGCGATTTTAGCGATGATGTGCGATGCGGCGCCGTACAGCAATCCGGACGTCCGTCTGGCGCTCAAATACGCCATCGATCGAGACCAGATTCTGAAGGCGCTGTTTTACGGCTTCGGCTCGCTCGGCAACGATCATCCGATCCCGAAGAGCGACCCCTATTTCCACAGCCAGCTGGCCCAGCGTCCACACGATCCGGATCGGGCGGCGTTTCATTTCAAGAAGGCGGGGCTTTCTAACGCCAAGATCATTCTCTCCGCATCCGACGCCGCCTTCGACGGCGCGGTCAATGAAGCAACCCTTTTGCAGGCGAGCGCGGCCAACTCCGGCATCCCGATCGATGTCAAGAAGGAGCCCGCCGACGGCTTCTGGGACAATGTCTGGCTCAAAGCGCCTTTCATCACCTCCTACTGGGGCGGCCGTCCCGCCGCCACTGAAATGCTCGGCGTCGCCTACAAATCGGACGCGCCGTGGAATGACACCCATTGGAAGAGCGAGAAGTTCGACAAGCTTCTAACCGACGCCCGCCAGGAGACGGATCACGACAAACGCAAGGAATACATCTGGGCGATGCAAGAGGTGCTGCACGAGGAGGGCGGCGCCCTGATCCCGGTCTTCCGCGATTGGATCGACGCCCACTCGTCCAAAGTGGGCGGCCACACTCCCCATGCCGGGTTCGACTTCGACAACGGCCGCATCGCCGAGAAGGCGTGGCTCGAGGCCTAAGCCGAGCCGCCGCTGACGCGGCGCGCACAAGAATCGCGGCAAGCCGGAGTCCGGGTGACGCGCGCCAGTCCCCGGCTAGCTCTTGCCGCGTCCTCCGAATGACGCTCGTGCCTTACCCCATGCCGCAAGATCCCGAGGTTTTGGAGTTCATCGCCCGGAGCGAGTCCTTTTTCCCGCCCGGCTGGACAGGTCGGTCTCCGGCCGAGAATCGCGCGCGCTACGAGGCGCTAGGGATCGCGATGCGCGGTCATGCCCCGCAAGACGTCTCCTGGATGGATTTCGCCATCGCGGCGGAAAACCCGCGCCGCGCGATCGCGTGGCGCCGCTATCGGCGCGACGGCGCCCGCGACGGCGCGATCGTACTCTATCTGCACGGCGGCGGATTCACGCTCGGCGGCCTCGAGAGCCACCATGATGTTTGTCTCGGCCTCTGCAGCGAGGCCTGCGTCGAGATTGCCGCCGTCGAATACCGCCTGGCGCCTGAGTATCCGCATCCCGCGCAAAGCGAAGATTGCGAAGCAGCCTTCCTTGCCTTGTCGAAGGAGGATCGCCCGGTCATCCTCGCCGGGGACAGCGCCGGCGCCAATCTCGCCGCGGGGCTCGCCCTGAGAATCCGCGACCGCGCTTATCCCGTCCCGGCTGGCCAAATTCTGGTCTATCCCGATCTGGGGGGCGACCGTGATGCCGGCTCCTATATCGAGAACGCCGACGCTCCGTTGCTGACGCGCGCCGATTGCCTCGCTTACGCCGCCGCCCGGACCGGCGGGAGGGCGCCGCGCGTTGATCGCGACGCCGATCTTGCGCCGCTCACTGCGCCGTCCTTCGTCGGCCTGCCGCCAGCGTTGGTCGTGAGCGCCGACATCGACCCGCTCCGCGACGACGCGCGCGACTACGCGGAGAAGCTGCGCGCCGCCGGAGTTCGCGCCGAGTGGCGCAACGAGCCCGAGCTCGTTCACGGCTATTTGCGCGCGCGCCATATGAGCCGGCGCGCTGCCGACAGCTTCGCGGCAATCGCCTCGGCCATCCGGGCCTTTGCCGAAGCCGCCCGGGAATGAGCAATATCGAGGTCATCGAGAATGTCTTCATTCCGCTGAGGGACGGAACGAGGCTCGCCGCGCGCCTATGGCTGCCGGAAGAAGAGCTGCGACCGGCGCCTGCGGTGCTCGAATATATCCCTTACCGCAAACGGGATGGCACGCGTGGACGAGACGAGCCGATGCACAGCTATTTCGCCGCGCACGGTTACGCCTCGGTGCGCGTCGACATTCGCGGCTCCGGCGATTCGGACGGCCGACTCGAAGACGAATATCTGAAGCTCGAGCAGGACGACGCTCTGGAGGCGATCGCCTGGATCGCGGCGCAAGACTGGTGCGACGGCGCC
>JAFAHO010000345.1 GCA_019237205.1 Hyphomicrobiales bacterium | reverse complement strand
GAGCGCGCCGTCGCGAAGATAATACATGGGCTTGGTGCACATGCGCAGGAACGACATCGTCGACGCGACGCTGACTTCCGAGTCGCCGTAGTAGAGCAAGTCAAGCGTATCGACGCCCGGCGTCTCGAGCGCGATATCGGCGGCGATCGCGCCGGCGCTCCACATGTAGGAATTGGCCGGACACAGGGCGAGCTGCTTCTTGGCGAAGGCCGCGCCGAATTCCTTCTTCAGGAGCAGCATCCAGTCGGTCTCGCCGGTGGTGTCGAAATAATGGCAGCCCGCGGCGAGCGCCGCCTCGACCGCCGGGCGGCCCAACTGCATGAAGGGGCCGACGACGTTAAGGACAACCTTCCTGCCCTTGAACAATTCCGTCAGCGAGCGACGTCGTGTGGCACGCTCGCGCAGAGATAGTCGGCGCCCTTCAACTCGGGCACCTTCTCCATTTCGGCGGCGAGCCTCGTCTTGTCGCGGCCCGCCGCGATGAACGGGATGCCGCGCTTGGCGAGCTTCCAGGCGGTGAGCTTGCCGGTGTATCCGCTGGCTCCGTACAGGACGACTTGGTAGTTGGCAGGCATGGCTCAGGACTCCTTCTGATGCGAGGGCAGGTTGAGACGTTTCCGAAGAGCCGATCGCTCTTCGGGTTAGGCTTTCAGGTCCAATCGATGGGTCAGCGTTCGGGGCGGCGGCTTACAGGCGGTCGGGATCCGCGAGGTAGTAGCCGCCCTTGATGGCAAGGATTTCGTTGCAGCCGTCCTCGATCAACGATGCGCGGGCGTCGCGCAGGATCTTCTCGATCGGATAGGCCCGCGTGAGGCCGTTGCCGCCGAAGATCTGAAGCGCGTCACTCGCGACCTCGAACGCGGTCTGGGTCGCGGTAACTTTGGCGGTCATGGCGGCCTGCAGCGCTGGCTGGGGCGCGGTGAAATTGTAGTGCGCGACGCGCCGCGCCAGCGCGCAGGACGCCTCCACCTTGCGGAACATATGGAACAGTCGGTGCGCCACCGACTGGTGGCGGATGATCGCGACTCCGCCCGCCTTGCGCTCATGCACATAGCCGTGCGCGAGATCGTAGGCCGAGCGGGCGCAGCCGGTGAAGATCGCCCCCATCAGCGCATTGGCGAAGCAATGCACGGCGTAGACGGCTGCCTGGTATTGATCCGGTCCTGCCAACAGATGTTCCTTGGACAGTCGCACGTCGTCGAAGAAGATTTCGCCCTGATTGAGCGCGCGTTGCCCCATCTTGTCGAGCGGCTTGCCGCGGCTGACCCCCTTGGCGTCGCCGGGCACGATGACGACCGCGCCCTGCTGCGGGCTGGGTCCCGAGCCGGTGTCGGCCGCCGCATAGAGGATGCAGACCTGGCCGATGACGCCGTTGGACACCCATGCCGACTTCTGGCCGTTGATGACGAGTTCGTCGTCCTTGATCGTGACGACGCAGTTGGGCCGGCCATAGTTTCCTTGCGGGTGGAAAATCATGCGGCTGGGATCGAGCATGTCGGTGCCGTGGTCCGGCTCTGTGATCGCCCAGCATCCGAGTTTGTCGTCCGATGCGATGGCGCGGCAGAACGCATTGCCAAGGACCGTGCTCATGAGCGCAGGCAACATGCCCGCGCCGATTGCGACCGCAAGGCCAGAGTCGCCCCAACCCAGCTCCTCGAACAGGATGCACATGATGCGGGCGCGCTCCGCCGGCTCGAAAGCAAGCAGGGCGTCGACGGTGAAACCCAGAGCGCCGAATTGCTTGAGCGCGTCCCAAAGGGGCGAACCGGCTGCGATCGCCTCATCGGGGGTCATCCGGTCGAGGGCCAGGCCGACAGGGCGCATCACGTCCTGCGCATAGCGGCGGGCGGTCTCCTGCACCGCGGCGGCGGTGTCGGCGAGCTCGGGCTCCGCGCCGAGCGGCGTGAGGGGAACGGTTGCAAATGCGTGCGCGGCTGCCATAATTCGGCTCCTTGGGACTGTGTAGAACGCGCCCGATCTCAGGATGTTCGCGGCGTCCGAGCGCAACCTAGGCGGACCGCGCCTTTGCGCCCATCACCCGAACCCAAGACTTCGGTGGGTCTGAAGGGGGAAGCGGAGGGTGATACGATGGGGGAGGAAGGCGGCTTCGCGCCGCTCGGTCTGGCCGGTCGGTCGGACGCCCCGCCACGACCTGCGAGCGCCGCGCTGGACAGGTCCGTCCGCGCCAAACTGAGCTTCACGCCGAGCCCCCACGGGCAGATTGCGCGCAGCAGGCTCGCCGCCGCGCGCGACGCCGCCGTCCGCGCGCGTCTTGTCACGCTGACCGCGCCCGGCGGCTATGGCAAGACGTCGCTGGCGGCCGAGTGGGTCGCTCACTGGCGCGAGCAGGGATTCCTGTGCGCCTGGCTGAGCCTCGAGCACGACGACGACGTGCCTGCGCGCTTTCTCGTCTGTCTGGCGCACGCTTTGCGGGCGCTCGGGAGCGTCGGCGAGGCCGCAGAGGCTCTGCTCGCCGGCGCCGCCCTCTCCGCGCCGCGCGCGGTGGTTTCCCTGCTGATCGACGATCTCGACCAGATCGAGGGGGATTTCTTCCTCGTGCTCGACGATTATCAGTGGATCGCGGATGCTGCGATTCACGATGCGATCGCCTTTCTCTTGTTGCACGGACCGGTCGGGCTGCATGTCGTCATCGCCTCGCGGTCGAGGCCGGAACTGCCGTTGGCGCGCCTGAGGGCGCTGGGACAATGGCTCGAGCTCGACGTCGCGGATCTGCGCTTCGACGAGGACGAGACCCGGCGATTGCTCGTGGCCGTCAGCCCGAGTAGGCCAACGGCCTCACAAATCGAGAGCCTGCACGCGCGCACCGGCGGTTGGGCGGCCGCGTTGCGGATCGCCGCATTGGGCGGAAGCGGCGCCGGCGCAGTCGATCTGAGGGCCTCTGGCGCCTCGCGGGCGTTCGCATGCCTGATGGACGATTTGCTCGAGAGCCTGCCGAGACGGACCGTGTTCTTCATGGCGCGCACCGCTGTGCTTGACCATTTGAACGCCGAGCTTTGCGAGGCCTTGACCGGCGAGACCGACAGCGCGGCGCTGCTCGACGAGCTTCAGCACCGATACGCGTTGGCGGAGCCGTGCGACGGCGAAGGCCGCTGGCTGCGGCGCCACCAGCTGCTGCTCGACTATCTGCGAGGGCCGCTGACCCTCGGACTGCAAATCGATCCAGCCGAATCGCATCTGCGGGCGGCTCACTGGTTCGCGAGGCGAGAGATGTGGACTGACGCGGTGCGGCACGCGCTTGCCGCCGGCGATACCGCGCGGGCGCTCGATTGGCTGGCGCAGTGCGGCATGGCGCTGGTCAAGAAGGGCGACCTGATGACCCTGCTCTCCTGGCGCCGTTACCTTCCGCCGGAGTTGATGCGCAAGCAGCCGGCCGCTCAGATCGCGGTGGCCTGGGGGCTCACGCTGGCGATGCGCTACAGCGACGCCGAACCCATTCTCAATGAGGTCGAAGCGGGAGAGGCGGCCCTTCCCGCGCTCGAAGCGCGCGCGCAATGTCAGGCGCTGCGCGCGGTCGCCGCCGCGCTGCAGGACGACTCGTCGCGGGCCGGCGAGCTCGTCGAATCGTGGAGGGCCCTGAGCCGGAGGCCCGACGCGTGGACCGAGAACGTCATCTCCAACGTGATGCGATTCGTCCACTGGAAGGCGGGGCGATGGTCTGACGTCTATGAACAGCCCTGGACGCCTTATTCGCTTGAGGACGATCCTCGCAACGTCTTCTCGACCATCTATCGCGAAGTGTTGCTCGGCTGCGTGGAGTTGGAGCAAGCGCGATTCGGCGTGGCCGAGCGACATGCGCGGGAGGCCTTGCGATCGGCCGAATTGCATGCTGGCGCGTGTTCGGTCGCGTCAGCATTGGCAGCGCCGCCATTGGCCATGACCGCTTACGAGCGGGGCGATATGGATGCGGCGGAAGCCATTCTGAAGCCGCTCATCTCGCTCATTGACACAACGTCGATGCTGGAAATCGTGCTTCAGAGCTATCTGACGCTCGGCCGAATCGCGCGCGCCCGAGGCGATTCCAGTGAGGCGTATACGTTGCTCGAACATGCCGAGTCCATCGGATACAACCGGGCGTGGGACCGGCTGGTCGCTGCTATGCTGCTTGAGCGGCTGCGCTGGCTTTGCGCCGACGGCCGCCTCGATGAGGCTCGCGCGTGCGGCGTGCGTCTCGGGCGACTCGCCGCCAACCACGCGGAAGCGACGCGTTGCGCGCGCTCGGACTTGGCGATCTACCGCGACTGGGGCTTAGCCCATCTGGCCTTGTGCGACCAGCGCGGCTCGACCGCGATCGAAGGTTTCGCGCGGCTCTATTCGGACGCGCACGCGCGTCGCTTCGAGTATCGGGCGCTGCAACTCGGCGTATCCCTGGCGCTGGCACATATGGCCTGCGACGACAGAGAGGGAGCGTTCGGCGTCCTCCGACAGGTTCTGCAAGAAGCGCAGCGCAGCGGCGCCAGCCGCTGCATCCTCGACTTCGGCGAAGATGTGCGAGTGATGCTTCCGCGCTTTCTCGTCAGCGATCAGCGGGATCCGGCGTTGGTCCCGTGCGTGCAGCGTCTGCTTTTGCGCGCTGGGGAGGCGGCCTCTCCCGAACCCGGCGGCGGAGCTTTGAACGCATTGACGGAGCGCGAGCGTCGCGTGCTCGCGCTCGTCGCTCTCGATCAGTCAAACAAGGAAATCGCCCGGTCGCTCAACATCTCGGCTGAGACCGTCAAGACGCATCTCAAGAACATTTTCGTAAAGCTCGACGTGCAGCAGCGCTGGCAAGCAGCCGAGCTCGCCAGTTCGCTCGGGCTGCTCGATGAACGGTGACGCGGACGCCCGTGACGCAACTTCCCCTGGCGGCGGAGAATGCGGGCGACGAGCAACCGCAATTGGCGCGTCTGTCGCGTCGCGCGTACCGCAGCTCTGCCGCGGATTCCGGTCGCTCAATAACTTGCAGGTCAGGCTTGCGAACACTGAAAGGATTCGAAAC
>JAFAHO010000362.1 GCA_019237205.1 Hyphomicrobiales bacterium | reverse complement strand
CGACGAGGTTTGACCGCATACAAGGTGCGCGAGCACTCGCTCGCCAAGGTTCCCGTCCTCATCGCGGTCGGCCGCAAGGAGGCGGGGGAGAACACCGTGTCGGTGCGCCGCCTCGGCTCGAGCGCGCAAGTGACGATGGGCGCGGACCAGGCGATCGAGGCGTTTGTCGAAGAGGCGCTGCCGCTGGATTTGCGGGAGGAGCGCGCGGCATAGAGCGGCTGGGCTCCCTCACAGGCAATCGAGGCGCTACGCGCTGGGGCGGAACATGAGGTGGCGGCGGGGCGTTTCTCGCGCTTCCGTTTCGCCAGGAAAAGCTCCATCATGAGCGTCCTTTCGAGGAGCGACGATGAATCTGCAGACAAAGCCGGTTGAGCCCCGCCACGCGCTGCGCTTCCAGTTTCGCGGGCGGGAGGTCGCGCTCGAACGCTTCTCGCCGCGCCGGACGGTTCTCGACTGGCTGCGCGAGGATGAGCGGGCCACCGGCACGAAAGAGGGCTGCGCGGAAGGCGATTGCGGCGCCTGTACAGTCGTGCTCGCCCGCCTGCGCGGCGGCAGGCTGACCTATGAGGCGGTCAACGCCTGCATTCTCCTGCTCGGCCAGCTCGACGGCATGGAGCTCATCACGGTCGAGGACCTCGCCGACGGCGATACGCTGCATCCGGTGCAGCAGGCGATGGTCGACCATCACGGCTCGCAATGCGGCTTCTGCACGCCCGGCATCGTGATGAGCCTGTTTGCCGCCTACCATTCCGGAGCGCCCGCGACCACTGCAAGCCTCTGTGACCAGCTCGCCGGCAATCTCTGCCGCTGCACCGGCTATCGCCCGATTCTGACCGCGGGGCTCGCGACCTGCAACGGCGCGCCGAACGATCGCTTCGCGGCGACGGCCGAGCAGCGCGCCGATGCGCTCGGCGCGCTCGCCGACGAGGCGGACCTCTTCGTCGGCGACGAAAGCCAATTCTTCGCCGCGCCCGCCAGCCTCGACTCCCTCGCTGCGCTCTATGAGCGCTTTCCCGATGCGACGCTCGTCGCCGGCGCGACCGACGTCGGCCTCTGGATCACCAAGCAGCTGCGCGACCTCAAGCGCGTCATTGGGCTCGGCAGGGTCGCTGGCCTAGACGCGATCGTAAATAAGCCTGAGGCTCCGCTCTCGCTTGGGGCTGGCGTGACGCTGCTCGAAGGCTCGCCGCTTCTCAGGGCGATCCATCCCGACCTCGGCGAAGTGATGCGCCGCTTCGGCTCGGTTCAGGTGCGGGTCAGCGGCACCGTCGGCGGCAACATCGCTAACGGGTCGCCGATCGGCGATCTCGCGCCGGCGCTGATGGCGCTCGGCGGCTCGGTCGTTCTGCGCAAAGGCGCGGCGACCCGTAAGCTGCGACTGGAGGACTTTTTCATCGCTTACGGCAAGCAGGATCGCGCGCCAGGGGAATTTGTGCTGGCGGTCGAGGCGCCGCGCCTCGCGGAGCGCCAGCAATACCGTGCCTTCAAGGTCTCGAAGCGCTTCGATGAAGATATTTCCGCCGTCATGATGGCCGTTCGCCTTGACTTGGAGGGGCGCCGCGTGGCCGCCGCACAGATCGCCTTCGGGGGAATGGCGGCGACCCCGAAACGCGCGGCGAGCGCCGAAAAGGCGCTGATCGGCGCAAGCCTCGATGATCCGGCGAGTTGGCGCGCGGCGTGCGCTGCGCTGTCATCGGACTTTACGCCTCTGAGCGACCAGCGCGCCAGCGCAGGCTATCGCATGGCGGTCGCCGCCAACCTTGTCGAAAGGGCGCTGATCGAGATTGCCGGCGCGAGCGCGCCGACCCGGATTGGAGACCTCCATGCCGCCGAATGACGTCGCGGAACTGGCTGCTCCGACTTCGGTCGTTCACAAGCCGTTGCCACACGATTCCGCTCGGCTGCACGTGCAGGGTTCGGCGGCCTATGTCGACGATATCCGCGAGCCCGATGGGACGCTGCATGTCGCCATCGGCATGGCTGACAGGGCCTGCGGCGTCTTGACGAGCCTCGATCTCAGCGAGGTCCGCGCGGCCCCCGGGGTTGTCGCGGTTCTGACGGCGGCGGACATTCCCGGCAAGAACGACATCGCCCCGGTTTTCGCTGACGAGCCGCTCCTCGCCGATACCGAGGTGATGTTCCACGGCCAGTCGGTCTTCGCCGTCGTCGCGCGCAACCGAGACCAGGCGAGGCGCGCAGCCCGGTTGGCAAAGATCGACATCGATGAGCAGCCGCCGTCCGTCACAGTGGCCGACGCGCTGAAGACCGGCGCGCGCGTTCAGGACGACTACGCCTTTGCTCGCGGCGACGCGAAGGCCGCGATCGACGCGGCGGCCCATCGATTGGAGGGCCAGTTCTCGATCGGCGGTCAGGAGCATTTCTATCTCGAGGGCCAGGCTTCGTTGGCCATTCCCGGCGAGGGCGACGAGATGACAGTGCATGCCTCGAGCCAGGACCCAACGGAAACACAGCACATCGTCGCCCGCGTTCTTGGCGTGCCGGACGCTTTCGTGACAGTGGAGACGCGGCGCATGGGCGGCGGATTCGGCGGCAAGGAGAGCCAGGCTTGCACCTGGGCCGCGCTGGCGGCCCTAGCCGCGCGTATCACTGGACACCCCTGTAAGGTTCGCCTCGATCGCGACGACGACTTCATCCTGACCGGCAAGCGCCATGATTTCCGCGCCGACTGGCGGGTCGGCTATGACGACCGGGGCGTCGTCGCCGGCTATGACGTCATGCTCAACGCGCGCTGCGGCTGCTCCGCCGACCTCTCGCCCGGCGTTGTCGACCGCGCGATGTTTCACGCCGGCAATGGGTACTGGCTGCCCCACGCATCGATCGGCTCGCAGCGCCTGAAGACGAACACCGTGTCCAACACCGCCTTTCGCGGCTTTGGCGGCCCGCAGGGGATGATCGCCATTGAGCGCGCGATGGACGCCATCGCCCGCGAACGCGGCCTTGATCCGCTCGACGTTCGCAAAGCCAATCTGCTGCGGACCGGGTTCGAGCAAACGCCTTACGGCCAAACGGTGGAGGATTTCGAGACGCAAGCCGCGATCATCGAGGACCTCGAGGCGACAAGCGACTACCGCGCGCGCCGCAAGCGCATCGCCGCTTTCAATGCGACGAGCCCGATCATCAAACGCGGCATCGCGCTAACGCCGGTGATGTTCGGCATATCGTTCACGCTCATTCCGCTAAACCAGGCCGGCGCTCTGGTGCATGTGTATTCCGACGGCTCCATCCATCTCAATCACGGCGGCACGGAGATGGGGCAGGGGCTTTTCACCAAGGTTGCGCAGATCGTCGCGGAAGAGTTCGGCGTGCCGCTGCATTTTGTGCGCATCACCGCGACCAATACCGCGAAGGTTCCCAACGCCTCGCCGACCGCCGCTTCGTCGGGGACCGATCTCAACGGCATGGCGGCCAAGATCGCCGCCGGAGCGATCAAGCAACGCATGGCCGCGTTCCTCGCCGAACACTGGGGCGTTCCTGTCGAGGCCGTCGAGTTCCGCGACGGGTTTGCCTTCGCGGGCAACCACTCGATGAAGTTCGACGCGCTTGCCAAAGCCTGCCGCGTCGCCCGCGTCCAGCTCTCGCACGCCGGTCACTACAAGACGCCCGAAATCCATTGGGATCGCGCCAAGGCGCAAGGGAGGCCGTTCTTCTACTTCGCTTACGGCGCCGCCTGCTCGGAAGTCGCCATCGACACGCTGACCGGCGAAATGCGGGTGTTGAGGTCCGACCTCTTGCACGACGTCGGCGCCTCTATCAATCCGGCGATCGACATCGGCCAGGTCGAGGGCGCCTTCATTCAGGGCGTGGGCTGGCTGACCACCGAGGAGCTTGTGTACGACGCCAAGGGAAGGCTGACCACCCACGCGCCGGCAACCTACAAGATTCCGGTGGCTTCCGACGCGCCGCCCATCTTCAACACCCGGCTTCATAACCGGGCGAACCCGACGCCAAGCATCTATCGCTCGAAAGCCGTCGGTGAACCGCCGCTGATGCTCGCCATTTCGGTCTATTCGGCGATCCTCGACGCCGTGCACGCGACCAATCCGAAAGGTCCGCCGAAGCTCGAAGCGCCATGCACGCCGGAGTCAATCCTGAACGCGATCCAATCTCTGAACGGGGCGGCATGAAAGCGGCGCCATGCTGGCCTTCCGCCGCCTCATCGATGCGATCGAAGCCGAAGGCTCCGCGGCGCTGGTGACGCTGGCGCGCGTCCAGGGCTCAAGCCCACGAGAAGCGGGCGCGCGCATGGTCGTCAGACCTTCGGGCGGCTTCCATGGAACCATTGGCGGCGGCGCTCTGGAGTGGGCCGCGCTCGAGGCGGCGCAGGGGGTGCTACAACGGGGACGAGGACCGGCGACGCGGCGCTCACTGGCGCTGGGTCCGGAGCTGGCGCAATGCTGCGGCGGACGAGTCGAATGGCGAATCGAGACTTTCGATCGTCGCGACTTGGAAGAACTCACCCCGATTGCGACCGCCGAAAAGAGGGGACAGGCGACGCTAAGGGCGCGTGTTGGAAGCGATGGCCGGATCGAGCGGATGCTCGAAGAGGGCCTGCGAGGGGAGGGGCTCATCGGAGGCGAGTCTGAAGGAGAAGGGTGGGCCGAGCCGCTCGGGCAGAGCGCCCGTACGGTCTATCTGTTTGGAGCTGGCCATGTCGGACGCGCGCTGGCGCTTGCGCTCGCGCCGCTCCCGTTCGTCGTCCGCTGGATCGACTCGCGCCGCGAGGCTTTCCCGGAATACGCCCCAGCAAATGTGGCGCTCATCCACGCGCCGGAGCCGGCGGGCGAGCTCGCCAGCGCGCCCGATGGCGCGCTGATCGTCGTGATGACCCATTCGCATGCGATTGATCTCGAGATCGTCGCCGATGCGCTGCGGTCGGAGCGCTTCGGCTTTGTCGGCCTGATCGGCTCCGCGACCAAACGGGCGCGCTTTCTGAGCCAAATGCGAGCGGCCGGACTGTCGGAGACGCTCCTTACGAAACTCATCTGTCCGATCGGCTTGCCCGGTGTCGGAGGAAAAGAACCCGCGGTGATCGCCGCTTCGACCGCCGCGCAACTGCTGATGGTCAGCCAACGATTATTAGCGGAAGACTTCAAGCAACACGGTCTCTGACGCGACAACAGCGCAAGAGCCGACCGCGAAGGTCACGATTTGGACTTTGCCGGCTGTTTGACGGCCGATTTGGCTTTCGCCTGCGCACGCGCTCCGACGATCCGCGCCTCGATATCAGCGCCGTTGGACTTCAGACGCTCGGCGACGCGGGCCACCTCGTCATCGGACAGGATGGCCGGCCGTCCAACGGAAAGCGCGATCGAATAGAGCTTGGCGAACGACTCGAGCTCGATCGCCCGCAATACGGCCATCTGAAGCGTGCGCCCGGTTGTCAGCGCCCCGTAGTTGGCGAGGAGCGCCGCATGACCTTCCTCCCCCAAAGCATCCAGGACCGCAGCGGCCAGCTCTTTCGTACCGCTCGGAGCGTATTTGGCGCAGCGAATGATGGGGCTTCCGAACAGGGCGATCATCGAATGCGCGGCGGGAATCGATTTGTGCGCCATCGCGAGCGCTGTCGCATAAGGTGGCTGCATGCGGACGATGGCTCCGATGTCGGGCCTGGCTCGGGCGATGTCCAGGTGAATTCGCCATTCGCCAGATGGCTTTATGAGACCCTTCCAGGCCCCGTACTCCCCCGCCAGCGGCATCAGCGCGATCATCGCGGGGCGCAGCGCGGCGTATTGCGCGCCGCTCGGCGTGATGAGAATCGAGTCCGACAGCCTCGCGGAGATGTCGCCGTCGGGAGCCCCTCCGAGTCCGGCTTCGACAATCCTGGCTCCATGAGCAATGATCGATGCACGCAGCGCTTTACCTGTCGTCGCCATGTCCGTCGACCCCATTGTTCGTCCCCGTGCGCATTCATACTCACAGCGACGAGGAGTTGCCAAAGGAAACAACATCATCAGGGCGTCGAGGATGAATCGCGTCTGCGAGAACGGTGAGGTAGAAGCCAGAGGAATGGAGCCGCCCGAGGCTAACGCGGAATTGTCAGATTGAGGAATTTTCGTGCCGCAAACGCTCTCCGCCAATCTTTTCGATCTGATTGCGGCGCGCCGCCCAAGGTTCGACCAGCTCGCCCTGGAGACATCCGACGCGACGAGCCTGACATATAAAGCCCTGTTCGACCGATCGGCGCAGGCGGCCAACGCGCTCGTTGCGTCTGGCGTAGAACCCGGCGACCGGGTCGCGGCGCAGGTCGACAAATCGCCCGACATGATCGTCCTTGCGCTGGCATGCCTCCGCGCGGGGGCTGCGCTGTTGCCGCTGAACACCGCCTATACGCTTGCGGAGCTTGAGTATTTTCTGGGCGATGCGCAACCGGCGTTGATGGTATGCCGGCCCGACTGGCTCAATGACATTCGCAGGCTAGCGCAAAAACTCGGTCTGCCCGCAATTGAGAGTCTCGGCGTGGCGCGTGACGGAACGTTCGCTGAGCGGATCGCGGCTTCTTCCCCCGACTTCGAGACGGTTGCGCGCGCGCCCGACGATCTCGCGGCCATCCTCTACACGTCCGGGACGACTGGCCGTTCGAAGGGCGCAATGCTGACGCACGAAAATCTGTCGTCGAACGCCCTGGCCCTGGTCGACTGCTGGCGCTTCACCTCGGCCGACCGGCTTATCCATGCGCTCCCCGTCTTCCACACCCACGGTCTCTTTGTTGCGGTCAACGTCGCGTTGCTCTCCGGGGCGACGATGATTTTCCAGAACCGCTTTGATCCCGAGGCAGTCGTCCATGCGCTGCCGGGCGCGACATCCCTGATGGGCGTGCCGACATTCTACACCCGCCTCCTCGAGCATCCGGGGCTGACGAGGGAGATCTGTGGGCGGATGCGCCTGTTCGTGTCGGGATCGGCGCCGCTGTTGCCCGAGACCCATGCGGCCTGGCGGGATCGGACTGGCTTTTCCATTCTCGAACGATACGGGATGACCGAAACGAACATGATCGCGTCGAACCCTTACGACGGCGAGCGTCGGGCTGGGACTGTGGGCTTTGCCCTTCCTGGCGTCAGCGTTCGGATCAGTGAGGCTGAGACCGGCGCGCCCGTTCCAAGAGGCGAGATCGGGGTGATTGAAGTCAAGGGACCCAACGTCTTTCGGGGCTACTGGCGGATGCCGGAAAAAACGGCGCAGGAGTTTCGTTCGGATGGCTATTTCATCACCGGCGACTTGGGTCGGGTCGATGAGGACGGCTACATCCACATCGTTGGCCGAGCGAAGGATCTGGTCATTTCCGGTGGCTTTAACGTCTATCCGAAGGAGGTCGAAAGCGAGATCGACGCGATCGACGGCGTGCTCGAAAGCGCTGTGATCGGCGTTCCGCACGCCGACTTTGGCGAGGCCGTGACCGCGGTGGTCGTCCCTCGTCCTGGCGCGACACTGACCGAGACGGCGATCCTGTCCGCGCTGAGCAGCCGCCTTGCGAAATTCAAGACGCCGAAGCGCGTGTTCGTCGTTGATTTGCTGCCGCGCAACGCCATGGGTAAGGTGCAGAAAGCGACCCTTCGGGAAGCCTACAAGGACACTTTCCTTTAGTTGCACGCCAGCCGGCCAGCGAAGACTGGCTTGACATTCGGAGTTGGGCCGAAACCCCGACTTAGCCGAGCCGGCCGGCGGCGTGGGCCAGGATTGTGTA
>JAFAHO010000237.1 GCA_019237205.1 Hyphomicrobiales bacterium | reverse complement strand
CCAGGCGGCGTCGATGCCGAGGACGGCGCGCCGGACGGAGCCTGTCATCGTCATCCATTCCGGAACGCGTAGCCGTAGCCGTTGAGGGCTGGCGCTCCGCCAAGATGGGCGTAGAGCACCTTCGATCCCTTGGGAAAGAACCCCTTGCGAACGAGGTCGATCATGCCCTGCATCGACTTGCCTTCGTAGACCGGGTCCGTAATCATGCCTTCGAGACGGGCCGAGAGGCGGATCGCCTCCTTCGTCTCGTTCGAGGGCACGCCGTAGACCGGGTAGGCATAGTCCTCGATCAGGACGACGTCGTCGGCGCCGATCTCCCGGCCGAGCTCCACCAATTTTGCGGTCTTCTGCGCGATGTCGAGGACCTGGGTCTTTGTCTGCGCCGGCGTGCAGGACGCATCGATGCCGATGACCTTGCGCTGGCGTCCGTCCTTGGCGAAACCCACCACCATGCCGGCATGGGTTGAGCCGGTGACCGTGCAGACGACGACATAGTCGAACGCGAAGCCCAATTCCCGTTCCTGCGCCCGCACTTCCTCGGCGAAGCCGACATAGCCCAGTCCGCCATACTTGTGCACCGACGCGCCCGCCGGAATCGCATACGGCCGACCGCCTTGCGCCTCGACGTCCTTGAGCGCCTCCTCCCAGCTCTTGCGAATGCCGATGTCGAAGCCCTCGTCGACCAGGCGAACGTCCGCGCCCATGATGCGGCTGAGCTGGATGTTGCCGACGCGGTCGTAGACCGCGTCCTCGTGCGGAACCCAGGATTCCTGCACCAGACGGCATTTCATGCCGATCTTGGCGGCGACCGCGGCGACCTGCCGGGTGTGGTTCGACTGCACGCCGCCGATCGAGACCAGCGTGTCGGCGTTCGAAGCGATCGCGTCGGGGATGATGTACTCAAGCTTCCTGAGCTTGTTGCCCCCGTAGGCAAGGCCGGAGTTGCAGTCCTCGCGCTTCGCATAGAGTTCGACCTCGCCGCCGAGATGCGCGGAGAGGCGCGACAGCTTCTCGATATGCGTCGGCCCGAAGGTCAGCGGGTAGCGGGGGAATTTGGATAGCATGACTTCGGCGACTCCGATTTTACGGGACCGTGAGCAACCTAGCACTGCACCGGCAGATCGTCGTTCCCAGTGTGATCTTCGTCACAGCGCTTGACTGTGCATTTTGCAAGAGTACTTTGATTTTGTTGATTGGGAGGCAATCGATGAGGAGGGCTGTTACGATGTTGGCAGCGATTGTTGCGCTCCTACCTGTAGCTCCCGGTGCGGCGCAGACGCCATCGTTGGGCTGGCCGGAGGTCATCGGGACTCTCACGACGGAACGGTCGAACGCGGAGACCTGCGTCGGCCTCTTGAAGTCGCGGGCCGACCCCGCGACCCTCGACAAGACCCAATCGACCTACAGCGCGGCCAGGGCGGACATGGACGGGGTGATAGCCGGGCTCGAGGCCGTGCTCGGCGAGGGCGGCAAACCCGAAAATCTGCCGAACGTCAGGCCGAGCCTCGAGACCTCCGCCATGAGCCTCAAAGAGATCTGCGAAGCGGCGGCGGCGACCGCGACGCCAAACACGCGCGGCGTCTGGGACGAGATCGCAAAAGGCGTCGCCGAGGGCGCCGTCGAGCCTGTGGTCAACAAGATTGCCGACGGCTTCTCCGCCATCTGGAACCACTACGTGGTCGAGCCGGACAAGCTCAAATTGGAAACCAGAAAATCCAAGTTGGAGGCCGCGAAATGGCCCGAGTTTGCGGACATTGCCGCGAAATAGTCGCGGCTTGCGTCGTTTGGGCGGGCCTCTGGGCGTCGCCGGCAGTTGCTGAGGATCAGGGTCCGAACGCCGGGACGGACCTCTACGACCGCCCGGTGCTCGCCGTCGATCCCGGCATGCATACGGCGGCGATTTTGGGGCAGGCCGTCGACGCCAAGGGGGACTACGCCGTCACCGGCGGCGCCGACCGGACGGTCAGGATCTGGTCGATCGCGGTCAGGAAGCTGCTGCGGACGATCTGGATCCCTACGGGGCCCGAAAAGGTCGGCGTTATCTACGCCGTGGCGATCAGCCCGGACGGGTCGACGATTGCAGCCGGGGGCTTCACTGAGACTGGCAACAGCGAACACCCCGTTTATCTGTTCGAACGCGGATCGGGCTCGCTCATTCGCCGAATTCACGGGGACTTGCCCGATGCGGTTCCTTTCTTAACTTTCTCGCCCGACGGCCGCTTCCTCGCGGCGACGCTCGCAAGCGGCGGCATCAGGGTTTTCGACCGGGACAAGGACTGGAGCGAAGCCTTCCGCGACGAGGCCTACGCAGACCAAAGCAACGGCGCGAGCTTCGCGCGCGACGGCCGTCTTGCGACGACATCGCTCGACGGCAAGATCCGCCTTTACCGCTATGAACCCGCCGCGCCCAACCCGAACTTCCGCCTTGCCCGCGAACCCATCGCGGCGCCGAGCGGAGGCAAACCCTATGGGATCGCATTCAGTCCGGACGGCAAGCGGCTCGCGGTCGGGTATAATGACGTCGCGGCAATCGACGTGCTGGACGGCGCGACACTCAGTCGTGTGGGAGGCCAAAGTTCCACCAATGTAACCCACTCAACGGACGGGCTCCACAAAGTCGCCTGGTCCCCCGACGGCAAGACGCTATTCGCGGCCGGGGCCGTCCTCGACGCTCAGGATCGGAGTCTCCTCTTCGCCTGGGATCGGGGTGGGCTCGGCGACGAGCGGCGTGTGACGTATTGCGCACAAAGCACGGCGACGGACGTCAGCCCCTTGCCGGACGGGCGCGTCCTGATGGCTTCGCTAGGGTCATGCCTCGGCGTCATGGACGCGCACGGCGCGCCGATCTGGACCGTCGAGCGGCCCGTCCTCGATTTCCGAGAACAACGCGACGTCCTTAGCGTGTCCCCAGAGGGCAAGGTTGTTGATTTCGGCGTACGGGGAGACACCCGGCCGTCGCTACGGTTCGATCTCCGCTCGCTCGTGCTGTCGCCGGCGCCGCCAAACGACAACGCCGCCTTGCCGCGAAACCGCGAAGGCTTTACGATCGACGGCTGGCGGAACGGGACCAACCCGAGCCTTGCAGGCCATCCGCTTTCTCTCCGACCCTATGATATCGCGCGAAGCCTCGCGATCGCTGCAGACGCCAAACGTTTTTATCTTGGTTCTAGCTGGGCCCTTACCGCGTTCGACGACGCGGGCGCCGAGAAATGGCGACGGGCGACGACCGGCGAGGTCTGGGCGGTCAACGCCAGCCGGGACGGAAAGGTCGTCGTCGCGGCCGAGGGCGATGGGACGATCAGATGGTATCGCGCCGACGACGGGCGCGACTTGCTCACGCTCCAGATCCTGCCCAACAGGAAAGACTGGGTGCTGTGGACGCCGGAAGGCTTCTATGAAGCGACCGACGGCGCGCAGGATGTCCTCAAGTGGGTGACCAATCACGGGCCGGATCACGAAGCGACCGCGATCCCTGTTTCGAAAGTGTCTCGCCTGCACCGGCCGGACGCGCTGCGGTACGTGATCGACGAACTGAACACCAAAGGCGCCCTCGGCGCCGCCGATTTGGCGGGCGCGCGCCTCGCGGTTCAGAAGGCGACGGGCAGCGCAAAACCACCCGGCGCGGTGCTGCATGTCCTCGCCATCGGCGTCGATCAATTCGGCCTTCATTTTGCCGCAGACGATGCGCGCGATGTCGCAGACGTACTCAGCAACACTCAGAAGCTCGCCGCCGACAAGCCGAGCCTGTACGCCGAAGTGAAGCCCGTTCCGCTCATCAATGAAGGCGCCAGTCGCGTCGCGATCCTCGAAGCGGTCGATGATCTCACCCGCAGCATGCGCAGGAGCGTCGACGATCAGGACGTCGCGGTCATCCTCTTCTCAGGGCACGGGGAGATGATCGAGAACAAGTACTACCTCATCCCTTATGGCGTCGACGTCTCCACGCCGACCAAGATGGAGACGTCCTCGGTGTGGATCGAGGAGTTTGCAGCCAAGATAAAGGACCTGGCTCAGCGCGGCAGGGTTCTTCTGCTTTTCGACGCATGTCATTCGGGCGCAGTCGGCCCTGGTGGCGAGTCGCCGGTCCTCGACGCCGGCGTGCTGCGCGATGCGCTGAACTCGAACAACATCACCGTGCTGACGTCATCGAACAAGGATGAACTTTCTCGCGAGGATCCCGCCTGGAAGCACGGAGCCTTCACCAAAGCCTTCCTCGACGCGCTCGCCGGCGGCGCCGACCTTTCCAGCCGCGGCGTGATTTCAACCGCGGAACTCGCGGTCGCCATGAGAAAGGAAGTCGAGGAGCTCAGCGGGGGAAGGCAGCATCTCGGCATGCATATGAATTTCGCCGACGACGTCTTCGTGACAGGCCAGTAGGTGCCCTTTCTTCCGCTCGACGCTTCACGCCTGCGTCTGAAACCCCGCCTGCTCGACCTTGATCGCCGTCTCGACCGCGTCCTCGCCGCCTCCGTGCGAACCGCGGACGAAGGCGCCGTCCTGACCGTCAAAGCCCACCACCACGCGTACGTAGCGGTCATCGGCGCAGATGCACGCGGTCGGGTCGAAGGCGACCCAGCCGAGCTTTGGCGCGTAGGCCTCGGCCCAGGCGTGGGCGCCGGGCTCGCCCCCGGCCTCATCCGCTGCGCGATAGCCGCGGATGAAGCGCGCGGGGAGATTGAGAAAGCGCGCGCAGGCGATGAAGATATGGGCGAAGTCGCGCGCCCGGCCGCGGCGCAGCGCGAAGGCTTCGACCGCCGATTCCGGATCGTCCGGCTTGAAGGGATCGAAGGCCATCACGCGATGGAGCTCGCGCATCAGGCGATGCAGCGCATCGAGCGGATCGGCGGCGCCGGCCGTCGCTTCAGTCGCAAAATCGCGCAGCGCGCCATTGGCGTGCGCCCGCGGGCTCTCTCGCAGATACATCTCCGGCGCCAGGCGCTCGACGGCGCCGTGCACGACCCCGGCGGTGTCGCTCGTCTCGATCTCGCCGCTCGCCGAGACTGACAACCG
Source organism: Hyphomicrobiales bacterium (assembly GCA_019237205.1). GTDB lineage: Bacteria > Pseudomonadota > Alphaproteobacteria > Rhizobiales > Beijerinckiaceae > Roseiarcus. Next base: position 5,034 of record JAFAHO010000237.1, on the reverse strand, counting down.
TTCGACCGGCGCGCCGTGATGGGAGAACGTGGACACGACGTTGCCGTGCGCGTCGTCCGTCTGGCGGAGCGCGCTGTCGATGTCGATACTGATGCGCCAGCCGATCGCGTACTGGCTGTCGAAGCCGTGCGGCGTCAGGCGAAGATTCTGGATCAGCATGCGGGCCGGGGGCGCATAGCGATGCGCAATCTCGTGCGAAATCCGGATCCGCATGGTCCCCCCCGACCTCAGTTGAAGAGATATTGGTCGGAAATCGTATTCGACAGCCGGGCGTTGTCCTCTATGAACCCGGTGATGAACTCGTGCAGCCCCCCCTGGAAAATCTGGGTCATGCTCGAGCGCTCGAGTTTCGCGTACATCGCGCGCGCCTGCCGCTGCGCGACGCCGCTGCGCCCATCGTCGCGCGCCAGAGCATCCAGCGCCCGGTCAATGCTCTCGTAACACGAGATCAGCGAGCGCGGCATGGCGCGCTTGAGAATGAGCAGATCAGCGATCAGCCATGGCTTCACCCGGTCGCGATAGACCCAGTGATAGGCGGTCGCGGCAGAGACCGCGCGCAGGATGGCGACCCACTGGAAATAGTCGAGCGAGCCGCCGATCGGTTCGGTCGAAGGCAGGAGCAGGTGGTATTTGACGTCGAGGAGGCGCGCGGTGTTGTCGGCGCGCTCGATGAAGAGCCCGAGCCGGTTGAACCAATAGGCCTCGCTGCGCAGCATCGTGCGGTAACACGAGCCGTCGAAATCGAGCGAGGCCTTCTTCACGTAGTCGAGGAAGCGCGTCAGCGCGAGACGATCGAGCGGGCGCGCCATGCGATGGCTCGATTCGAACCGCTTGAGTTCGAGCCAGGCGTCGTTGATCGCCGTCCAGGTCTCGGCGGTCAACGCCGTGCGCACCGCCCTGCCCGAGGCGCGCGCGTTCTCGAGACAGTTGCGGATTGAAGAAGCGTTCGACCGGTCGAAGGTCAGGAACTCGACCGCGTTCTCCTCGTCGAGTTCGCCATGCGCTTCGACGTAACCGTCATAGGCGCCGGCGGCGTTGAGGGCGCTCTCCCACTCCGCGGTCTTGTCGCCTTCCGACTTCGGCAGGTATTCGAGCCTCAGCGTCGCCTCGATCGTGCGCGCGATGAAATCGGCGCGCTCCATCGAGCGGGCGAGCCAGAAGAGATTGTCTGCGGTGCGGGCGAGCATGTCAGGGCTCGCCTTCCAGGTCGTCGACGATCCAGGTGTCCTTGGTTCCGCCGCCCTGGCTGGAATTGACCACAAGCGAGCCCTCGATCAGAGCGACGCGGGTGAGCCCTCCCGGCACGATCCGCACCCGGTCCGCGCCCGAAAGCACGAAGGGCCGGAGGTCCACATGGCGCGGCGACACGCCGTTCTCGAATGACGCCGGGCAAGTCGAAAGCGCCAGCGTCGGCTGGGCGATGTAATTGTTGGGGTCGGCCTTGATCTTGGCCGCGAACTGCTCGCGCTGGGCGGCGGTCGCATGCGGGCCGACCAACATCCCGTAGCCGCCCGACCCATTGACTTCCTTGACCACCAGCTGGTCGAGCCGCCCGAGAACGTATTTGAGCCCCTCAGCATCGCGGCAGCGGTAGGTGGGCACGTTCTTGAGCAGAGGCTCTTCGGCGAGATAAAAGCGGATCAGATCCGGGACATAGGTGTAGATCGCCTTGTCATCGGCGACGCCGGTGCCGATTGCATTCGCGAGCGTCACATTGCCTGCCAAATAGGCGCCGACCAGTCCCGGCACGCCGAGCATCGAGGCCGGATTGAAGACCAGCGGGTCGAGGAAATCGTCGTCGACGCGCCGGTAGATCACATCGACGCGACGGGGTCCCAGCGTCGTGCGCATGAAGACCTGGTCGTCCTCGACGAAGAGGTCCCGGCCCTCGACCAGCTCGACGCCAAGCTTGTCGGCGAGGAAAGAGTGTTCGTAATAGGCCGAGTTGAAGGGACCTGGCGTCAAGAGCACGATCGTCGCGTCGCCCCGGTCCTGGCGCGGCGCGACCGAGCGCAGGCAGGCGAGCAATTCGTCCGGATAGTCGTCGACCGGCGCAACCTGATGGCGGGCGAAGAGGTCGGGCAAGAGCCGCATCGTCACTTCGCGGTTTTCCAGCATATAGGAGACGCCGGAGGGCGTTCGGGCGTTGTCCTCGAGCACGTAGAACGACTCGTCGTCCACCCGCACGATGTCGATGCCCCCGATATGCACCCAGATGTCGTGGGGCGCGCGGCGGCCGATCATCTCCGGCCGGTAATAGGGATTGCGAAGGATGAGTTCCGGCGGGACGATCCCTTCCCTGAGGATCGCCCGCGGCCCGTAAACGTCGGTCAGGAAAAGGTTCAGCGCGCGCACCCGCTGGGTGAGGCCGGCCTCGAGCCGTCCCCATTCGGCGCGGGAGAGAATGCGGGGAACGATGTCGAAGGGGATCAGCCGCTCGGCGGCGTCCTTGTCGCCATAGACGCCGAAGGTGATGCCGATGCGGCGGAACATGTATTCGGCCTGGGCGCGGCGCGCAGCGAGCAACTCGGGCGGCGTCTCATTCAGCCATTGCGCCACCTTGCGGTAGAGCGCCCGCGTCCGGTCGCTCCCTAGCCCCATCTCATCAAACGCCGCGACCTCCGTCATGCCGTAATCCGCTGTTCAACCCCGTCATGAGCGGAACGTCTCCGCCTTTCGTCTACCCCGATTTGCAACTTCCGTGCCGAACTTTTGGGCGCGCCCGAGCGCCTCTGCGCCCGACATCGCCTCGCCTGCCGGCCAGGCGCCGAAATTGGCCTCGCTCTCCAAGGCTTGCGCAAGCCGCAGCCTGAAGGCCTCCCGCGATATGCCGACAGCCCCGAGGCTCGCCAGATGTTCGGTCAGGAACTGCGTGTCGAGCAGACGAAAGCCGCCCGTCCTGAGTCGCGCAAACAGATGCACGAGCGCAACTTTCGACGCGTCGCGCTCGCGATGGAACATGCTCTCGCCAAAGAACGCCGCCTGCAAGGCGACGCCGTAAAGCCCCCCAACGAGTTCGTCGCCCCGATAGACTTCGACCGAATGGGCGTGGCCGGCGTCGAAGAGTTGAGAGTAGAGACGCACGATCTCATCGTTGATCCAGGTCTTGTCCCGCTCCGCGCAGGCCCGCACCACGCCGCGAAAATCGCGGTCGGCGACCACCAGGAAGCGATCGGAACGGACCGCCTTGGCGAGGCTGCGTGAAACGATGAGACGGTCCAGCGGCAGCACCCCCCGCTCATGCGGCTCGACCCAGAAGAGCTCCTTCGCGTCGCTGCTCTCGGCCATCGGAAAGACGCCGATGGAATAGGCTCTCAGGAGAATGTCGGCGGTCAGCTCGAATTTGCGCGGGCTGGTTTTCATGTTTGCGATGGTGGGACTGTCCGAGAGCGCCGTCAAGGCGAGGGACGGCGATCGACCGCCCGCGCTTCTGGCCCTTCGGAAACGACCGAAGCCGAAGCGCGGGGACCCATTCGCGTGTCGGGCTATATCGGCGTAACCCTAACGTCCAGATCGTCGTAGCGCATGAACTTGTAGAAGACGACCGAACCGAGCCAGCTCAGCGCGAAAATGCCAATGATGACGTAGCCGAGCACGCCGAAGTTATCGTTGATGTCGCCGATCGCGCCCCAGAAACCGCCACCGTCGGTAAGGCCGAGTTGATCGCCTATGAGGTTGAGGGTTTCGAGGCCGCCGATCAGGACGGCCACGACGACAGAAACCGCGGTGATGGTCATGTTGTAATAGAGCTTGCGGACGGGCTTCATGAACGCCCAGCCATAAGCGCCGAGCATCAGCACGCCGTCCGTGGTGTCGACCAGCGACATTCCGGCGGTGAACAAAGCCGGGAACACCATGATCGAGCTGAACGACATGCCGTTAGCCGCCTGAGCCGAGGAAATGCCAAACAGCGCGACTTCCGTCGCCGTGTCGAAACCCAGCCCGAACAAGAACCCGATCGCCAGCATATGCCAGCTCTTGGTGACGAGCCGGAACAGCGGACGAAAGATGCGCGACAGGAAGCCCCGGCGATTGAGCAGGATGTCAAAATCGTCCTCCGCGAACGGTTCGCCTCGCTTGACCGCCTGAAAGGTCCGATACACGGAAATGAGCACCACAATATTGATGAAGGCGATGGCGAATAGGAACAGCGCCGACGCGCTGGTGCTGATGATGCCGCCGATCTCCTTCCACGAATCGACGCGGGAGGTGACTGCGGAGGCGGCGAACGCGACGCCGGCCGACATGAGCACCACGATCGCTGAATGGCCGAGCGAGAAGAACAGGCCGACGCCGACCGGGCGCTGGCCCTGCTGCATGAGCTTGCGGGTGACATTGTCGATCGCCGCGATATGGTCGGCATCGACCGCGTGCCGCAGGCCGAACGTATAGGCAAGCAGCGCCGTTCCGAGCAGGACCGGCCGATCACCGAGGACGACGAGCGCCCAGAGCCAGATGAAAATATTGCCGCCGATCAGCACGGCGTAGATAGCGATCAGCCGACGGCGAAGATCGGCGCCGCCTTCATTCAGGACATTTGAGACGATTCCAGGCATGTCACCCTCGCATGCTGTTGGGGGAAACAGCACGATCGCGGGTGGCGCCGCAGAAGAGACAAACCATCGGTCACCTCGCCCGAGATCGGCTGTACGAGCGATGGCAGGTCTCCTGGCTCGCGGGTCAACGACGGACGCCGATCTTCCCGGTTGCCCAGTGATCATAAGTGGCGTCGTCTTACCGCTTACAGTTGCGGGGGCAGCCACGGCATCGGCCTTCGGCCTGCACCGTGTTCCCTTTTGATCCCCGAGGGGAACCATCAAGAGCATAGGTATCGCATCGCCATCCCGGCGGCAACCAGGAGGTTTACGATACCGGTGGTCCGCTGCTCGTCACGCTGCGGGGAAGGGCTCGGGTAGGCCCGATCCCGTCGATCCCGCGGGCGGCGTTTCCGGATTGCGCGAGGAGCAAAACAGGCGCAGTGTCGCCAAAAAGGGGGCCATCCGCCATTCGTCGGCCAGAGGAGGACTGGACATG
>JAFAHO010000333.1 GCA_019237205.1 Hyphomicrobiales bacterium | reverse complement strand
CTCACCCTGCTCGTCGCGGCAGTCGCCGTCTGGCTGGGGCGGGCGATGTGGGACGTCTATATGGGGGCGCCATGGACGCGCGACGGCAGGGTGCGCGCCTATGTGGTGACAATGGCGCCCGAGGTCTCCGGGCGCATCGTCGCGCTGTCGGTCGCGGACAATCAGTTTGTCCATAAGGGCGATCTTTTGATGGTCATCGACCCGACCGACTACCAGATTGCGGTCAGCCGCGGCGAGGCGGCGCAGCAGCAGGCCGAGGCCAGCGCGCAGAATGCGGCGAGGGAGGCGAACCGGAGGCGTCTGTTGAACGACCTTGCCGTGACGACCGAGGAGAAACAAACCTACGAAAGCAACGCGGTCGCCGCTCAAGCCCAATATCAGCAGGCCGGGGTCAATCTGAAACAGGCGCGGGTCAATCTTGAGCGCACCGAGATCCGCTCGCCGGTGAACGGCTGGGTCACCAATCTTCTGACGCGGCTCGGCGACTATGCCAATGTCGGGCAGAACAAAATTTCCGTTGTCGACGCGGATTCGTTCTGGATAGACGGCTATTTCGAGGAAACCTATCTCGAATCGATCCACGTCGGCGACCCGGCCACCATCAAGCTGATGGGCTTTAAGGAGCTCGTTCGCGGGCACGTCGGCGGCATCGCTCGGGGCATCAGTGTCGCGAACGCCCAACCGAATGGGGAGGGCCTTGCCGACGTCAATCCGATCTTCACCTGGGTGCGGCTGGCCCAGCGCATTCCAGTTCGCATTCAAATCGATCATGTGCCGGAAGGCGTCGTGCTGGTGGCCGGGATAACCGCCTCCGTGCAAATCGAGCCGCGCTCGCCGTCTCCCGCCAAGTGAGGCCTGCGGCGTGTTAGCCGCCAGCAGTACCGATCCGTCGAGAGAGGAACCAATTTCAAATGAGTGAAAACCAGCAGGGCGAAGAGTTCGCCGATTTCCTCGCTCACATCAGCGGGTCTCGGCCACATGCCTTCGTGATCAACCTTGTCAAAGATGGCTATCACGTGCTTGCCTTTGGCCGAGATCCAAGCGGGCGGGCGGCGTTGAGCGGCGCTCGCGCCACCGCGGGACTGGCTGATCTCGCCGCTGCAAGGTCGTGGTGACGTCGCTTCCCGACGACGCAGTCGCCGCCATGCCCTCGGGGCTCTGAAGGGCTGGCGGGTGTTCGCGCCCTCGGCGCAGTAGTCACCTCCGCGAGCACGGTCAGCCCCGCAATATCCAGCTAGGTGGCCGACGAGCGCGCGCGGCTGGCGAGATACGAAACCGAGGACAGCTTGCGGAGGAGAGGATATGTTAATCGACCCGGCCATTATAAGCCCCGCCTCGGCGCTGCTCGGAGCGCTCATTGGAGGCGGCGCCTCGCTTGTGGCCGCCGTCTATACGCAACGCACCCAAAATCGCCTTGCCGGACATCTCGGAGATCGACGTCCTCGGGGCCCAGGGCGAGCGCGCTTATGTGGAGTTCTCGACCGAGCAGCTCGCGGGCCTCGGGATCGACCGCGCGGCGCTGATCGCCGCCCTCAACGCCGCCTCAGGGCGTGGTGCAGACCGGGGATGAGAAGATCCTCGTCCGCGTCTCGGGCGCGTTCCAGTCCGAGCAGGACATCCTGGCTGTCAATTTCGTCGCGAACGGCCGGATCATCCGGTTGGGCGACATTGCACGCGTCACGCGCGGCCCTGCCGATCCTGCGCAACCGACGTTCGGCGTCAACGGAAAAGAAGGAATCGGGCTCGCCATCGCCGTGCGCAAGGGCGGCGATGTCCTCGCTCTAGAGTCCGGTCCACGAGCTTGTGGGGGATGTCGCCGCCGTCGTCATTGCGCTGGCTCTCCCATACACCGCCCAAATGAGCCCGATTCGCCTGTCCGCCGGCGTTGCGGTATACCGCGTATTCAGGGCATACCGCGTATTCAGAAAGTCCGGACCGAAAGGGCTTGCGATGAGCAATTCCTGCTGTGTCCTGGGTCCCTTGCGGAACGATCGTTCAGGTGGCTCGTCGCCGTGGCGTCGGGCGGTCGATTGTATGCAGCGACGCACGCCTTCATTGCTTCGCCGATCGGGATGCTGCTGTTGTTCGGCTGGTCGGTCGCGTTCTTCTACCACCTCTGCAACGGCATCCGGCACCTCGCCTGGGACGCCGGCTACGGCTTCGAGCTTCGCGACGCATATCGCAGCGGGTACGCAGTCCTTGCCGCGACGGCGGTACTGACCGTGCTCGCCTGGCTCTATGTGTTCCTTGCCTAGGAGGCCTCGATGGCAAAGG
>JAFAHO010000201.1 GCA_019237205.1 Hyphomicrobiales bacterium | reverse complement strand
TCGATCGCCTGCGGCTGGTCGCCCTGCGGCTCGTATTCGGAGACGACGCGGAACTCCCGCCCGCCCTCCGACTTGTCCGGCCGCGGCGGCCGGTGCGGCGTCCACGGCGGCCGGTCGCGGATATTGGGGTCGCCGAGCTCAAGGAGCGTCTTGAGCGACTCGATGGAGGCTGCGGCGCCGCTGAGACCACGCGGATGGCTTTCGGGCGCCGGCGCCTCGAACTTAACCTGCGGCGCCTCGCCGAATCCCTGCTTGGGCTCGACCAGGGCGGGATTGAGCAGCTCAGCGAGATGCTCCCCGAGCGGATGGACTTCGGGCCGCGAGGCTTTGGACTTCACGGCGCGGGCAGGTTTTTTGGGGGCGGGCATGGGGGGAATATGGGACGAGTCGACGGGCGGGGGAAGGGTGGAGTGCGCTGTGAGGAATCGGGTTGAATTTGAGGCTCGACGACGCAATGTTCCGACAACGAGTTGGAAGCGATGACCCGAGCTGCGCAGCGCTATCACGTCTTCGAAACCGCAATGGGCTTCTGCGCCATCGCCTGGAGCGACGCAGGAATCGTGTGGTTTCAATTGCCGGTGAAAAGCGGCGAGGCCGCCGACCGGCTGATGCGGCGCCGCGCCGATGGCGCCGAGCCGGGCGCGCCGCCGGAAGAGGTTGCGGCGGTCGTCGCGGCGGCGAAGCAGTACTTTGACGGGGAGGAAACGGACTTCTCGCGCGTTAAGCTCGACCTCGGCGAGGAGGACGCATTCTTCGCCCGGATTTACGCCGCCCTGCGCCGGGTCGGCTGGGGCCGCACGACCACCTACGGCGCTTTGGCGAAGGAGGTCGGCGCGGGGCGCGAGGCGGCGCGCGACGTCGGCCAGGCGATGGCGAGGAATCCGTCGCCCCTGATCATTCCCTGTCACCGGGTCCTGGCCGCCGGCGGCAAGATCGGCGGCTTCTCGGCGCCCGGCGGCTCGACGACCAAGATCCGCATGCTCGAATTGGAGGGGGTTCGCCTCGGGCCGCCGGAAGCGGCGCAACAATCTTTCAATTTCTGACCGAAGCAGCGGATTGGAAGGGGGCCTGTCGGCTCTCCTGGACAAGAGGTCGCCCGTGCGGGAGATTCGACGGCGCGGCGTTTACGCGCCAGGGACAGAGGGATTCTCATCATGAAGATCGACGGCCGGTGCCATTGCGGCGCGATTGCCTATACGGCGGAAGTCGACCCCGAGACGGCCGCGATCTGCCATTGCGCGGACTGCCAGTCCTTTTCCGGCTCGCCGTTCCGCGCAAGCGTGCCGACCAAGGTCGAGGATTTCCGCCTGCTAAGCGGCGCGCCCAAGACTTATGTAAAAACTGCGGACAGCGGCAAAAGACGAGTGCAGGCCTTCTGCGGCGAATGCGGCTCGCCCGTCTATGCGTCGGATGTCGAGAGCCCGAAGATCCTTCATCTGCGGCTTGGCGCGATCCGGCAACGATCCGAAATTCCGCCGCGCCGGCAGATCTGGCGCTCATCCGCGCTGCCCTGGGCCCAGGACATCAGCGCGCTACCTTCCTCGCCCCGCCAGTGATCGGCGGGAGAGGCATGGGACGCGGATGATCCGCAGAGAGCGCCTGGTGTCGCCCCCGAACGCATGTTCCGGCCGTATAGCTCCAACACCGAATGTGCTTTTTCGCCGTCGCGACAGTTTGCCTGATAGCGCTCTTCCGCCGCGTGTCGCCGCGCGAATTGTCCCCCTGTTCCCCCCTGTTCCGCTGCACGCGCTTTTTCTCGTAAGCCTCTGGAATAAAAAAGATCTTCCGCGAAAATCCGGCCGACAGGCGGGGTTTTCTCTGTTTCTCCCTGATAGCAGGGAGACTGAGCGAAAATGGCGCGGGCATCACCCTCGAACGCATGCCCGGGCCGCATTACGCCGATACCTGATAGAAAGAGCGATCGCAGAACTCCGCCGCCTCTCCGTAGGCTCGCGTCACCCCGCCAGCGCTTGATCGAGATCGCGGATCAGATCGTCGGCGGTCTCGAGGCCGACCGACAGGCGAATGACGTCGTCTCCGGCGCCCGCCGCGGCGCGCTGCTCGTCGGTGAGCTGCCGGTGGGTCGTCGAGGCCGGGTGCAGGATGAGGCTGCGCGTGTCGCCGATATTCGCCAGATGCGAGAACAGCCGCACGCTCTCGACCAGCCTGACGCCCGCCGGATAGCCGCCCTTGACGCCGAAGGTGAACACCGCGCCCGCGCCTTTCGGCAGGTATTTTTGCTTGAGCTTGTAGTAGGGGCTCTGCTTGAGGCCCGCATACGAAACCCAGGCGACTTTCGCATGCCGGCTTAGAAATTCGGCCACCTTGAGCGCATTCTCGACATGCCGCTCCATCCGCACATGCAGGGTCTCGACGCCGGTGATCGTGAGGAACGCATTCATCGGCGAGAGCGCCGGGCCGAAATCGCGAAGGGCTACCGCCCGCGCCTTCATCGTGAAGGCGAAATCGCCGAAATTCTCAAAAAACTTGAGGCCGTGATAGGCGGGCTCCGGGTCGGTCAGCGAGGGAAAGCGGCCGCCCTGCGACCAGTCGAATTTTCCCGATTCGACCACGACGCCGCCGAGCGCTGCGCCGTGGCCCGACAGGAATTTCGTCGTCGAATGGACGACGAGGTCGGCGCCGTGCTCGATCGGCCGGCAGAGATAAGGGGTCGCCAGGGTGTTGTCGACGATGAGCGGAAGGCCGGCCAAATGGGCGATTTCGGCGACGCGCTCGATGTCGACGACCACGCCGCCCGGATTGGCGAGATTCTCGATGAAGATCGCCTTGCACTTGGGCGTCAGCGCCGTGCGGAAGTTTTCGGGTTCGGTCGGATCGACGAAATGGCAGGTCCAACCGAGTTTCTTGAATGACAGCCCGAATTGCGTGAGCGAGCCGCCATAGAGGTTGCGCGAGGCGACGAATTCGTCGCCAGGCTCCATCAGGGTGAAGAAGGTGAGAAACTGCGCCGCGTGCCCCGACGCGGCCGCCACCGCGGCGCGCCCGCCCTCGAGCGCCGCGAGCCGCTCTTCGAGCACCGCGACGGTGGGATTGGTCAGCCGCGAATAGATGTAGCCGAAATTGTGCAGATTGAAGAGCGAAGCGGCGTGGTCGACGTCGTCGAACACGTAAGCCGTCGTCTGGTAAATCGGGGTTGAGCGCGCGCCGGTCGTCGGATCGGGCGCGGCGCCGGCATGGATGGCGCGGGTTTCGAAGCCGTAATCGAGGTTCAGCGGAGGCGCCGGACGGCTCTTGGTCCGGCGCGGCAGCGGCGCCGCAGGAGGACGGTTCCGGATGATGCCGCTGTCGACGCCGCTCCACGACAGTTCGCCGCCGAGCCGCCCGAACTCGATCTTCGGGCAGCGGTTCATGATGACTTCGAGTCCGGCCGCCTCGGCGGTGTTTGCCGCCTCGTCGTTGCGGATCCCGAGCTGCATCCACACGACCTTGGCGCCGATCGCGATCGCATCGGCGACGATGCCGGGCGCTTCCTCGGCGATGCGGAACATGTCGACCATGTCGACCTTTTCCGGGATATCACGCAACGACGCGTACGCCATCTCCCCGAGCAGAGTCTTCCCCGCGATGGCCGGATTGACCGGGATCACGCGATAGCATTTGCCCTGCAGATACTTCATGACGAAGTAACTGGGCCGGTTCCAGTTCGGCGAGGCGCCGACCATCGCGATTGTCTTCACCCGCTCGAGGATCGAGCGGATTTTTGCATCCGGATAGGGGATCGGTTTGAGATCGGCCATGAGCCACACAACGTTGTGAGAACGCGCTTATCCTAACGCAAAAGCCGCGCTGCGCGCTCCGCGGTGTCACTCGACTGTGTCCCCGATCATCTTCCCGCGCGCCGCCACGAAGAGCCCGCTGCCGATGATGATGGCGTTGCCGACGATGATCGGTACGGTCGGCGCGTCGCGCCAGACCAGCCAGCCCATGATCGCCGCCCAGACGATCGCCGAATATTGCAGCGGCGCGAGCACGGCGGCGCGGGCGAGAGCCAAAGCCCGGACGATGAAAATGAAGCAGGTCATCGAGACGACGCCGACCAGGAACATGAGGCCGAGATCGAAAAGAGGCGGCGTCGTCCATGCCCAGGGAACGGTGGCCGCGCCGATCAGGCCGCTGCCGACGAATTGCCACAGGACAAGCTGCAGCCAGTGGACGTCGCGGAGCTCGCGGGTGATCGTCTGGCTCAGCGCAAACATCGTTGCTCCGAACAGAGCGAGAGGCGCAGCCCAGGAGAACATCTGCGGCGAGGGCCTGAGCGCGATGATGACGCCAACGAAGCCGATCAGGACTGCGATCCAGCGGAAGCGCTCGACCTGTTCGCCGAGCAACGGCGCAGACAGCGCGGTGACGATAAGCGGCGTCGCCATGTAAAACGTCATCACGTCGGCGAGCGGCATGAATCGCGTCGCGTAATAGAACGCGAATGTGTCGACCGCCGCGCACAGGATGCGCAGGACCTGCAGCCGCGTCTGGCGCGGGTCGATGAGATTGACGCGCAGCGACAGGATCATCGGCGCCAGCACGACGCCGGCGCCGATCGAGCGCAGCATCATCAATTGGCCGACGCCGTAGTCGGCGACCAGCCATTTGCCGAGCGCGTCGTTAACCGAGAACAAGCCGACGCCGACGAGATAGAGGACGACGCCGAGGCCCGCGGTTCCGGAGCGAGGGATCGGCATGGGATCCTGAAGGTTCGGCGGTCCTGCTTCGCTCTTGTCACCCCGGAGCGGGGGCCGAGAGAAGCGCCGCCAACCTCGGCGCCTTAGCGTTGGGTCGAAGCTCTGGACTCCCGCTTTCGCCTGGCGCGACGGTCAGCGCGAATAGAATTCGATGACGAGGTTCGGCTCCATCCGGGTCGGATAGGGCACTTCGGAGAGGCCGGGGATGCGCGTGAGCTTCGCGGCGCCCTTGGCATGATCGACCTCGACATAGTCGGGCACGTCGCGCTCGGCGAGGGCGGCGGCTTCCATCACCAAGGGGAGCTGGCGCGAGGATTCCTTGATCTCGATCAGATCGCCGACCTTCACCTGATAGGAGGCGATGTTGACCCGGCGGCCATTGACCTTGATGTGGCCGTGGTTGATGAACTGCCGCGCCGCAAACACTGTCGGCACGAATTTGGCGCGGTAGATGACCGTGTCGAGGCGGCGCTCGAGAAGGCCGATGAGATGGGCGCTCGAATCGCCCCTCAGGCGCAGGGCCTCGACGTAGTATTTGTGGAACTGGCGCTCGGAAATGTTGCCGTAATAGCCCTTGACCTTCTGCTTGGCCTTGAGCTGGGTGCCGAAGTCGGTCGCCTTGCCCTTGCGGCGCTGGCCGTGCTGGCCGGGACCGTATTCACGCTTGTTGAAGGGGCTTCGGGGGCGGCCCCAGATGTTCTCGCCCATGCGGCGATCGATTTTGTACTTCGCTTCTGCGCGCTTTGTCATCGCGGTTCCTCTTCGGCTTTCGATTGGTTCACGAGGAACGCGCCCTCCTCTGCGCCTTTGCGGGCGCCGACAGGCTTCCGCCGAGCAAGACGGACGCCGCGGGTGCGTCAAACGGCAAGCGCGCCCTCTGACGGAGAGCGCGCTCGTGCGAGGGTCTCGTAGGAGATGATCCCAGCGCTGTCAACCCATGTCCCGGATCTGCATGGGATCAGCACATGTGAGTCGACTGGGGTCTCGCGGCGGAGTCGTTGGCGAGATACTGGGCTGGGGTTTTTCCGGCAAGAGCGCCGTGGCGCGGCGAGGCCGACGTCATAGGGCACGCCGGAGAAAGTCTCGCCGACGTCAAAGGCCTCGCCGTGACGGTTGAACTGGCGATGGTCCGTCTCCTCGAATCGCGTGTCCGGCTTGAACTTGCCGGCGAGCAGGCCGCTCGCCAGCGGCACGCGCGCGACGATCGCGACGTTCCTCTTTTTCGCCAGCTCTTAGGGGTTCCCGTGTCGGCTCAAGAGCGTATCAAGCCGGCAGGGCCTTGATCGTCAAGTCGCTAACGGTTTTTTATAAGGCCGCGCAACGGCGGTCTGGCGCGACGGGAAACGGCCGTCCGGAGGATGGGAACAATCATGCCGACCGATCCGCTGCTGCAGCCGTACCGGCTCAAGCATCTCGTTTTCCGCAATCGCTTGATGTCGACGGCGCATGAGCCGGCCTATACCGAAGACGGCATGCCGAAAGAGCGCTACCGGCTCTATCATGCGGAGAAGGCGAAGGGCGGTATCGCGCTGACCATGATCGGCGGCTCTTCGGTTGTGGCCCCGGACAGCACCCAGGCCTTCGGCAACATCCTCCTCTACAAGGACGAGGTTGTCCGCTGGCTTCGCGAACTCGCCGACGACGTGCACGCCCACGGCGCGGCGGTGATGATTCAGATGACCCATCTCGGCCGGCGGACGAACTGGAACAAAGCGGACTGGCTGCCGGTGATCGCGCCGTCCAACGTGCGCGAACCTACGCACCGCGCCTTTCCGAAGATCATGGAGGACTGGGACATCGCCCGCGTCACCGAGGCTTACGCCGACGGCGCCGAGCGGGTGAAGGCCGCGGGCCTCGACGGCCTAGAACTCGAATGCTACGGGCACCTGATCGACCAGTTCTGGTCGCCCGCCACCAACAAACGCGACGACGACTATGGCGGGTCGCTCGAAAACCGCATGCGGTTCGGCCTCGAGGTCTTCTCCGCCATCCGAAAGCGGGTCGGCGACGGCTTCCTCCTCGGCGCGCGCATGGTCTGCGACGAGGACTGGGACCGCGGCCTCTCGCGCGAGGAGGGCATTTCCATCGCGCGGCGCATCGCCGCTTCTGGCCTCATCGACTTCGTCAACGTCATCCGCGGGCATATCGACACCGAGGAGGCGCTCTCCCACGTCATCCCGGGCATGGGCTCCCGCTCGGCGCCGCATCTCGATTTTTCCGGCGAGGTGAGGACCGCGACGCGTATGCCGACCTTCCATGCGGCTCGGATCCAGGACGTGGCGACGGCGCGCCACGCGATCGAAAGCGGCAAGCTGGACATGGTCGGCATGACCCGCGCCCATCTCGCCGATCCCCATATCGCCCGCAAAGTCGCCGAGGGCCGCGAGCACGAAATCAGGCCCTGCGTCGGCATGGGCTATTGCATCGACTCGATCTACTCGGGCCAGGCCGTCTGCATCCACAATGCGGCGACGGGGCGGGAGGCGACGATCCCGCATGTGATCGCGAAGAGCACCGGGCCGAAGCGCAAGGTCGTCGTCGTCGGCGCGGGGCCGGCGGGCCTTGAGGCGGCGCGGGTCGCGGGCGAACGCGGGCACGAGGTCGTCGTGTTCGAGGCGGCGGCCGAGGCGGGCGGGCAAGTCCGGATCGCCGCGGGGCTCAAACGCCGGCGTGAGATCATGGGCATCATCGACTGGCGCGTCGCCGAATGCGCGCGCCTCGGCGTCTTGATCCACTGCAACGCCTATGCCGAGGCCGCCGACGTTGTGGCCGAGGTTCCCGACGTCGTCGTGGTGGCGACCGGGGGCGTGCCCAACATGAGCTTCCTCGACGCCGGCGACGAGTTCGCGACCTCGCCCTGGGACATCCTGACAGGCGCGGTCAAACCGGCGGCGAGCGTGCTCCTCTACGACGACAACGGCGCCCATCCCGGCATGACTACGGCCGAATTCATCGCCTCCGCCGGCTCCGACCTCGAGGTGGTCACGCCGGAACGCATGCTCGCCCCCGACATCGGCGGGACGAGCTATCCCGCCTATTTCCGGGCGCTGAGCCTCGCGCGCGCTTCCATCGCCATCAACCTCAGGCTCGAGCGGCTCGAGCGGCGCGGCAACCGGGTCGCCGGCATTTTCTTCGACGAATACGGCAAACGCCATGTCGAGAAGGTGGCGGACCAGATCGTGGTCGAGCACGGCGCGACACCGGTCGACGAACTCTACTTCGAATTGAAGCCCGGATCCGTGAATCTCGGCGAAATCGACCACCGCGCGCTGCTCGCGAACCGGCTGCAGACCATCGTGCGCAACCATGAAGGGCGCTATCGCCTCTTCCGCATTGGCGACGCCGTCGCCAGCCGCAACATCCACGCCGCCGTCTACGACGCGATCCGCCTCATGAAGGACGTTTAGGGTGAATAGGTTTCGATTGAACGAGCCCGCCCCAGGGGGCGAGGGGCTTTCCCTTCTCCTGCATTGCGGGAGAAGGTGGCGCGAAGCGCCGGATGAGGGCCATCCAGGCACGTGGGCCCGATGCGCCTGATCGACGCCGACGCGATCGCTGCGAAGCTCGATCCGCTCGTTCTCATCGAGGCGTTGCGCATGGGCCACGGCGACAGCGGCATGGGCGAGGTCGAGCGGATGCTGATCGAGGAGCCGGGAACCGAAAACGCCGTCCTGACCTGGGCAGCCTCGCATCTCAAGCGCGGCATCGCGGTCAAGACCGCGACCGTATTCCCGCGCAACCGCCGCGGGGGTTTGCGACCGAACCTGCAATCGGTGGTGACCCTGTTCGACGGGACGAACGGAGCGCCGCTCGCCGCCATCCATGGCGAGAGTTTCACCCGCATGAAGACGGCGGCGGACTCGGCGCTGGCCGCGGGCTTCCTCGCCCTCCCCGACGCCGCGACGCTCGCCGTGCTCGGCGCGGGCGGCCAGGCGAGGACCCATATCCGTTTTCATTGCGCCGTTCGTCCCTCGATCCGCAGAGTTGTCGTCTGGAATCGAACGCATGCCGCCGGTGAGCGCCTTGCCGCCGAGTTCAGGGAAGACGGCCTGGATGCGGAAGCGCGGACAGACCCTGAAGCCGCCGTCAGCGGGGCGGCGATCGTCGCCTGCCTCACGGCGTCGAGCGACCCAGTGCTGCGCGGCGCCTGGCTTGAGGCCGGCGCCCATGTCGACCTCGTCGGCGGCTTTACGCCAGCAATGCGCGAGAGCGACGACGACGTCGTCCGTCGCGGCCGGCTCTTCGCCGACACACTGCGCTTCACGATTGCCGACTGCGGCGACTTCGCCGACCCGATCGCGCGCGGCGTCATCGCGCGCGACAAGATCGAAGGCGATCTTTTCGACCTCGTTTCGGGCCGCATCCCTGCCCGGCGCTCAGTCGAAGAGATCACCGTCTTCAAGAACGGCGGCGGGGGGCACCTCGATCTGATGATTGCACGCGCGATTTATGACGCGGCGCTAGAGCGTGGCGCGATTTGACTTGAACGAGGGGGATCAGAGGGTCGCGGCGGTTGCTCCTGGTTCGAAGGCTACGAACGCCCTCGGACGGTAACTTCGAAAGCGCGCGGCCATTGACGCTGAAAACCGTGCTAGTTACGCTTTGTTAGTTAGTTAATACTACAGTTGCATATTTTGTCTGACTCTGATTCTGTCCCCGAGGGAAGCTGGAGGGACGGGATGTCGGTGGCGGAATGGTCAGGATCGCTTTTGGCTTGGGAAGAGGAGCTTTCGGCGCTGAAGGGGCGCCTTGGTCCGGCGT
>JAFAHO010000148.1 GCA_019237205.1 Hyphomicrobiales bacterium | reverse complement strand
GAACGAGCTCTTCGAGGCGTTTGGCCGTTCACCCGTTGCCCTCGCGCCGGTCACCGGCTCCTCCCTCAATGGGAGTCGAAGGCCTGTTGCAGCTTCCCGATGTCGAGCTTGGACATCGGCATCACCGCCCGCATGACGCGCTGAATGCCTGCGGCGTCGCCGCTCTCAATGATGCGCGGGATCAGGCTCGGCACGATCTGCCAGCTGACGCCGAACTTGTCGGTGAGCCAGCCGCATTGACCGGGCGCGCCTCCCTCGCCGAGCCGGTCCCAGAGTTCGTCGACTTCGGCCTGCGTCGCGCAGTCGACGATGAGCGAGATCGCCGGCGTGAACGTGAAATGCGGTCCGCCATTGAGAGCGAGGAATCTCTGTCCCTCAATCTCGAACAGAATCGTCATCACCGCACCGGCCGGACCGGGACCTGCTTCGCCATAACGCGTGGTCGAGACAATTCGTCCCGACTTGAAGATCGCGAGGTAATGAGCGACAGCCTCCTCGGCCTTGAAGTCGAACCAGAGGCAGGGCGTGATCTTCTGATCGGTCATTGGATGCGTTTCCCTTCGTCGCGAGGCGCCGGGGCGCCGAGGATCGCCTCGAAATAGCGCTTGAGGTGGTCGAGACAGTCGGCGGCGACTTTCGCGCCATGCTTCGCCTTGGCGAGCACGAATCCGCCCTGAAGCACGGCCTGCGAGAAGAGCGCGGCGCTTTGCGGCGTCCATTCGGACTCGGGCGCGTAGAGCGTCTTTGCCTCCGCGATGTCAGCCTCGAGCCGCTTGGCGTGTTCGCTGATGTAGCGGTCGCAGGCCGCCCGGATGGTCGGATGCGAGTCGTACGCCTCCTGCACCATGGTGCCGAGCAGGCAGGTGAACTGTGGAAGTTCGCCCTGCAGAATCGCCTTGCGGAAATCGATGTACCCAAGCACCCGATCGCGCGGGTCGGTGTGTCGCGTATAAGGCGCGGCGTCGAACAGCGCGTCGGCGTTCGCAGCGAAATGTGCGGCGGCTGCGACGGCGCAGGCCTCCTTGCTGGCGAAGTGGTGGAAGAAGGCGCCCTTGGTGAGGCCCGCCTCGGCGCAGATGTCCTCGACGCGGGCGGCGGAGTAGCCCTTCGAGCGGATCACGAGCATGGCGGCGTCCAGGAGTTTTTCGCGCGAGGCTGCGCCGGCGTCTGCAGCCGCCTTCGCCTTGCCGCGTTTGGAAATCGGAGCCCGTGTCAAGGTCATCAGGTTACATACCAACCAGTCGGTATGTTGTCAAGAGGCAGAGTCGAAATTGAAGCCGAGGGCTGCGCGGAGACGTTCTCGAGGGCCTGAGACCGAGGGGGAACGGCCCCGCTCAACGGCGTGGCCGCCTTTTGCGCTCAGCGCTTGGCCGAGAGGAGCGCAAACATCGCGCCCTGCGGATCGGTCGCCTGAACGATCCATTGTCCGCCAGGCACTTCGATCGGGCCGTTGACGACCTGTCCGCCCTTCGCCTTGGTGCGTTCGGCCGCGGCGTCGACCGAATCGACATTGATGTAGTAAAGCCAGAAGGACATTGGCGCCTCGGGCATGCGCGTCATGATTCCCCCCTGCTCGCCGTGTCCGGTGTCGAACATGCGATAGACGCCCATCGGGCCCATGTCGAAGTCGCTGGTCTTTTTCCAGCCAAAGAAGTCGCAATAGAAATCGAGCGCCTTGGCGCCGTCGTCGGCATGCAGCTCGTGCCAGCCGATGAGGCCGGGCGTGCCGGGCGGCGGCGGCGCGGGCGGACTGCCGCCAGCATCGCGGAACAGCATGAAGGCGCCGCCGTATGGGTCGGCGACGACGGCGAAACGGCCGACGCCCGGAATGTCGGCAGGCTGCTTATAAATCTTGCCGCCGGCGGCAGTGAGCTTCGGCAAGGAGGAGTCGACGTCCTCGACCCAGATATAGCCCAGCCAGCTGGGTCTCGCGCCCATCGCCTTGGCCTCCGCGGGGATGTCCATCATGCCCGCGACCATGTGGTCGCCCGCCGAGACAATCTCATACGGGAAGCTTGACATCCCTGCGTCCTTGGCGGTCCAGCCGATGACGTGCGTATAGAAACCCGCGGCAGCCTTGAGGTCGTTCCCCATATATTCGTACCAGACGAATTTGCCGGTCGGCGTGGCCATGGCGCTCTCCTGCTCGAAATGTCGGGGCGGGACGTTTAGCGCACGCGAGCGAAAAGAATAAGACGCAGCCGCAAGCGCTTCGACCTTGCGGCATTGAATGGGTGAGCCGCTGAAGGGCGCTCGCTTCAGGCGGATTGACCTGGCCGCGCCCGCACGTAAGCCCGCTCGCCGCTCCGAGCGCAGTACCAAACCTCAAGCAATTCGCCGGACTTCGGATCGACGAAGCGTTCGCCGGTGAAGGTCCAGTCCCCGCCCGGCGGCGCGTCCAGGGGCTGCCGCTTGTAGCCGCCCGTCCGGAACAGGAGCCAGACGAGAATGAGCGCCGCGGGGACAACGATCCAGAAAAACACAAGGAGCACGGCGGTCACGGCGTGGGTTCGATCACCGCCGCTGTGCCGTAGGCGACGATCTCGCTCATCGTGTTGCCGATCTCGGCGCTGTCGTAACGCATCATCAGGACGGCGTTCGCGCCCATGGCGGTCGCGTTTTGGACCAGGCGGTCGAGGGCGTGGCGGCGCGCCTCTTCCAGGAGCTGGGTATATTCGTGGATCTCGCCGCCCACGATCGAGCGCAGGCCGGCCATCACATTGCCGCCCAGTCCCCTGCTGCGCACGACGACCCCGAAACATTGCCCGAGCGTTTGCACCGTCCGGTGACCGGCAATGTTTTCTGTCGTGGCGACGATCATTGGCGACCCCTACGGTTATCGCGCGGCCCTGGCAGCGACGCTCTTTCGCGATCCTACCGCGAACCCACTCCCAAAGCGTAAAGCAAGATCACCGGCGGCATCTAAGCAAAGATTCTCAGGCGGCCAACGGATCGACGAAGACCGTTTCACCAGCGGCGATTGGCGGGGCCCCCAGTCGATCCTCGGGCGGCCGGTCAAGGCTGCCTATCCTTGGTCCGCCCCGCTTTCTCCCGCAATGGCGTGATAATACTACAGTTGCATATTTTGTCTGACTCTGATTCTGTCCCCGAGGGAAGCTGGAGGGACGGGATGTCGGTGGCGGAATGGTCAGGATCGCTTTTGGCTTGGGAAGAGGAGCTTTCGGCGCTGAAGGGGCGCCTTGGTCCGGCGT
>JAFAHO010000418.1 GCA_019237205.1 Hyphomicrobiales bacterium | reverse complement strand
CGAGATGCGATCTCGGCTTCCTGCAGGGACTGAACCCGGGCAATTTCGAGCTGCTCGATCGCACGCCGCCGCCCGATGCGCGCCGCCTCCAATGCCTGCTCGCGCGAGACATCGGTGGTCTCGACTTCCTTGCGCGCATTGATTTCCGCCTGGCGGACCTGACGATCGGCATCGGCCCGCTCCGAGCGTTTTGCCGCGAGCGCGATCACGCGCTCCTCATCGGCGATCTCGACCGCCCTCTTCTGGTCGATGTTGAGGACCTCGCGGGTCTTCGACGAGTTGATGCGCTCGGCTTCGAGCGCGAGCTCGACGTCGATGCGCTGCCGCTCGATGGCATCGCGCCGCTTGAGCTCGGCCGCCTCGATCGCTTCGGTCCGTGCAATCTCAAGACTGCGGGTTTCCCGCTCGGCGCGGATACGCTCGGCGGCAACGACTTTCTCCTGCGAGATCCTTGCGGCTTCGATCGCTTCGCGCGAGGCGATGTCGGCTTCCTCGACCGCGCGGTTGCGGGCAATCTCGAGCGCTCGCACGCGTTCTTCCTGCGCAATGCGGGAGGCCTCGGTCGCTTCGCGGGCGGCGATGCCCGCGACTTCCAGCGCCTTGTTGCGGTCGATCTCGAGCTGACGGGTGGCCTGCTCGGCAGCGATTCGTTCGGCGGCGAGGTTGCGCTCGCGCGCAATGCGGGCGGCTTCCACCACCTTCTGCGCCTCGATCTCGGCCTCCTGAACGTTGCGTACCTGCTGGATCTCCATCGACCGGGTCCGCTCATCCGACGAAATTCGCTCCACATTGACGGTCGTGGTCTGGGCAATGCGGGCCTTTTCCGTCGCTTCGCGGGCGGCGATCTCGGCTTCCTCGACGGCGCGGGTGCGCTCGATCTCGCGCCGGCGCGTCTCTTCCTCATTGGCAATGCGCGCATCGGTCACGACGCGATCCTGCTGGATGCGGGCCTTCTCGACGGCCTCGCGCGCCGCGATCTCGGCCTCCTCCACCGTACGCGTGCGCTCGATGTCGCGCTGGCGCACCTCCTTCTCGGACGCGATCCGCGCGGTATCGACCGCGCGCTGGTTGGCGATCCGCGCTTTCTCGATTTCCTCCCGGGCGAGCAGTTCTTTTTCCTCCACGGCGCGGGTACGCTCGATCTCGCGCTGGCGGGTTTCCCGCTCGGAGGCAATCCGGGCTTCCGCGATGGCAAGCTCGTTGGCGATCCGCGCCTTCTCGATGGCCTCGCGCGCCGTGAACTGCGCCTGTTCGGATTCGGTCTCACGCAGCGCACGCTCGCGGGCGACTTCCGTGCGCTGCAAGGCGCGGCGCATCTCGATGTCGCGCTCCTGCTCGAGCCGGGCGGTTTCGCTTTCGCGTTCGATCTCGAGCGCCTGCCGCTCCGCATCGAGATTGCGGGTGCGGATCTTTATCATCGAGTCCTGTTCGATGTCGTTGCGTAGCTTGCGCTTGGCTTCGATGTCTTCCATCAACCGGGTCAGGCCTTCGGCGTCGAAGCGGTTCGACGGGTTGAAGAACTCCAGATCGGTCTGATCGAGATCGGTGATGGCGACCGACTCGAGCTCGAGGCCGTTCTGGGCCAGCGCTTCGGCGGCAGCCGCCTTGACGCGGGCGACATATTCACCGCGCTGCTCGTGCATCTGTTCCATGGTCATTTCGGCGGCAACCGAGCGGATGGCGGAGATGAATTTGCCGGAGAGCAAGGCGTGCAACTGCTCTGGCTCCAGCGTACGACGGCCCAGCGTCGCGGCAGCAATCGCGACGGCTTCGCGCGTGGGCTGGACGCGGACGTAGAAGTCCGCCTCGATGTCCACGCGCATCCGGTCGCGGGTGATGACGGCGTCCTGTCTGGCGCGCGTGATTCCCATCGGCAGCACGTTCATGTTGACCGACGTGTAGTCGTGAATGAAAGGCAGCACAAAGGCACCGCCGTTGATCACGACGCGTTCGCCGAGGAAGCCGGTGCGGACGAAAGAGACTTCCTTCGACGAGCGGTGATAGAGCCAGTTGACGATGTAGACGGCAATGACGATCGCAATGATTGCGACGATCAACCAGAGGATCAATTGACCAACGAGAATCCCCGACATCTTTTCCTCCCATGCGTCGGCGGTTCTAACGCGCGCCGATCGCCTTGAATTTGCGTACCTGATCCGTCAGCGCCCGCTCGACCGGCAGGCGCTCCATCGACGAAGCACCGTAGAAGCCGTGGCATTTGCGGGTATTCTTCATGATGAAATCGGCGTCGTCCGGGTCAGCTATCGGACCGCCATGCGCGAGCACGAGAATTTCCGGATTGACGCTGAGCGCAGCCGCGGCCCACGCGTCGATGCGCGCCGGGCAATCCCCAAGCTTCAGTGCCGTCTGAGCGCCGATGGCGCCGCCGGTGGTCAGGCCGAGATGGCATACGATGATATCGGCGCCGGCGATCGCCATGGCCGCCGCCTCCCGCTCGCTGAAAACATAGGGCGTCGTCAGCATGTCCATTTCATGCGCTTTTGAGATCATCTCTATCTCCAGCGCGTAGGACATGCCCGTCTCTTCCAAATTGGCGCGGAAGATACCGTCGATCAGGCCGACAGTGGGGAAGTTCTGCACGCCGGCAAAGCCCAGCGCCTTCAATTGGTCGAGGAAGATCTCCATGTCGCGGAAGGGATCGGTGCCATTGACGCCGGCAAGCACCGGCGTTTTGGTGACGATCGGCAGCACCTCGCCCGCCATTTCGAGGACGATCGCATTGGCGTCGCCATAAGGCATGAGGCCAGCGAGCGAGCCGCGTCCGGCCATGCGATAGCGGCCGGAATTATAGATCACGATCAGGTCGACGCCGCCGGCCTCCTCGCATTTGGCGGAAAGACCTGTGCCAGCACCGCCGCCGA
>JAFAHO010000377.1 GCA_019237205.1 Hyphomicrobiales bacterium | reverse complement strand
GACGACCGCGGCCTTCGACGGCCAGTCGAAGCCGAACCACATCACCATGATCGGAGCGACGCCCACGATCGGCAGCGCTGAGACCAGGTTGCCGAGCGGCAAGAGCCCGCGCTTCAGGAAGCCCGACCGGTCGACCAGGACGGCGACAGCGACGCCGGCTGCGCAGCCGATCGCGTAGCCAATAAGCACGCCCTTGATCGTCTGCCAGAAATCCGCGGCCAGCGTCGGGATCGAAGTTAAGAACCGCGCCACGATCGCCGAAGGCGTCGGCAGAATGATCATCGGGACATGGAGGAGGCGGACGCCGACCTCCCAGATAGCCAGCACCGCGAGCCCGAAGGCGAGCGGGGGCAGGAGGTCGGCGACGCGCTCTGCGAGCCTGCGGCCGTTCATGGGACGAACCACATGCGCCGCTCGGTTGTGCGCCCGAGGAAGCCGATCAGCCCGACAAGCGCGGCCGAGAGCGCGGCGCCGACAAACAAGGCGGTCCAGATTTGCACCGTCTGGCCGTAGTAAGAGCCTTCGAGTAGCCGCGCGCCCAGGCCCCCGTCCTCGCTCTTGGTGAGCTCGGCGACGATCGCGCCGACCACCGCCGCCGCGGCGCCGATCTTCATGCTGGCGAAGAAGAAGGGCGCGCTCGCCGGCGCGCGCAGTTTCAGAAAGGTCTGCGCCCTTGTCGCCGAATAGGTGCGCATGAGGTCGAGCATGAGCGGATCGGGCGAGCGGAACCCCTTCACCATGCCGACCGTGATCGGGAAGAACGACAGATAGGCGGCGATCGCCGCTTTTGGCGCGACGCCGGTAATGTTGAACTGATTGAGGATGACCACGATCATCGGCGCGAGCGCGATGATCGGGACCGTCTGCGAGGCGATGATCCAGGGCATCATCGACCGCTCGAGCCAGCGCATCGACACGATGATGACGGCGAGCCCGATGCCGAGCGCCGCGCCGATCAGAAAGCCGATCAGCGTCTCCTCGAGCGTGATTGCGCCATGATAGACGAGGCTGCGCTTCGAGGTCGGGGCGGTCGCGAGCACGAGCTTGTAGAGTTCGCTGACGACCTGGTGAGGCGCAGGCAGTTTCGGCCGCTCCATGTTGAGCGAGTCGGCGATGAGGTCCTGCGTCGAATAGTCGATCCGCTCCGCATTGGCGTAGGCGTCGCGCTGCAGCGAGGCGTTCATGAGCGCCGCGGCGGCGTACCAGGCCACAAGGACCGCGAAGACGACAGTTAAGATGGGGAGGGCGGACTTCAACGAGGGGACTCTGATTCGGACTCCAGGCGGGTGCTCGCTGCAAGTACCCGGCACGCGCTGTCGATCATAACATCAACGGCATAGACTTGGCTCTGCGGTCCGAAGACGTCGACCTCCACACGCAAGACGGCCGGCTCAATCGCGAATGGGCGACCAAGAGCCGTCGTCTGCCCGATCACGGGGATTCGGTTGACGGCTTGCAGGGCGGCTTGGTCGACGGTCCTGACGCAATCATCGCTTGTTTGCGCCAGGCTCGGAGAGCTGCACATAGCGGCGCTCAAAAGGGCGGCGGCAGGAAGCGGACTCGTCGATCCTCGCATCTCACCCGTCATACGAATGGCCCTGGCGCAGGCCGTGCCGGACGCGGTTGGCGACGCTCATGAATTCCGGGGTCTCGCGGATTTCGAGCTGCCGGTCGCGGGGGAAATTGCATTCGATCACGTCGTAGATCCGGCCCGGCCGAGGCGACATGACGACGATATGCGTGGATAAAAACACCGCCTCGGGAATGGAGTGGGTGACGAACAGCACCGTTTTGCCGGTCACCTCCCAAAGACGAAGCAACTGCTGGTTCAGCATGTCGCGCACGATTTCGTCGAGTGCGCCGAATGGCTCGTCCATGAGCAGGAGATCGGGATCGAAGGACAGCGCCCGGGCGATCGAGGCGCGCTGCTGCATGCCGCCGGACAATTGCCAGGGAAACTTGTTGCCGAAGCCCGAGAGATTGACGAGGTCGAGGCCCCTCGCGACCCGTTTTTCGCGCTCGGTCTTATCGAACCCCATGATCTCGAGCGGCAAGGCGATGTTGCGGGCGACGGTCCGCCATGGATAGAGCGCCGGCGCCTGGAACACATAGCCGTAGGCCCGCTTCGCCCGCGCTTCGTCAGGGCTCATGCTATTGACGCGGATGACGCCGTTGGTCGGCGTCTCGAGATCCGCGACGGCTCGCAGGAGGGTCGTCTTGCCGCAGCCGGACGGCCCGATGAAGGAGACGAATTCACCGCGCGCGACCTTCAGATTGATGTTGCTGAGCGCGTCCACCGGCCCGTCGCGCGTTTCGAAGCGTAACGACAGGCCGCTGATCTCGATCACCGCATCGACAGGCGACGTCCTGCTGGCAGCGTCCTTAGGGGGCGACGAAACCGACGCGACGCTCATCCAGAACCGGTCCCTCTATCGCGCCACGCCGACGGCGGCGGCGAACTCTTTGTATTTCTTTAGCGCGCGCGCGTCCGCCGGGAACGGCTCGCGCTTGATGAACTTCCCGCGGCCGAGCTCGGCCTGAACCGTTCCGTCGCGGAACACGACCTCGCCACGCGACAGCGTATAACGCGGCAGGCCGGTCACCTTCGTGCCCTCGAACACGTTGTAGTCGATCGCCGAAACCTGGCTCCTGGCGGAGATGGTTTTGTTGGCCTTCGGGTCCCAGACCGTGATGTCGGCGTCCGCGCCGGGGATGATCGCGCCTTTGCGCGGATACATGTTGAGGATCTTGGCGCTGTTGGTCGAGGTCACGGCGACGAATTCGTTCGGGGTCAGGCGGCCAGTCTCGACGCCGTAGGTCCAGAGCACCGGCATGCGGTCCTCGAGGCCGCCGGTGCCGTTGGGGATCTTGGTGAAGTCGCTTAAGCCCAGTTCCTTCTGCTTGGTGGTGAACGCGCAATGGTCGGTCGCGACTACTTGCAGAGAGCCCGCGCGGAGGCCGTTCCACAGATCGTCCTGATTGGCCTTGTCGCGGAAGGGAGGCGACATGACGCGCCGCGCCGCGTGCTTCCAGTCCTTGTTGTAATATTCGCTCTCGTCGAGCACGAGATGCTGGATGAGCGGCTCGCCGTAGACGCGCTTGCCCAGCGCGCGCGCCCGCGCGATCGCTTCATGCGCGGGGATGCAGGAGGTGTGGACGATATAGAGCGGCACGCCCGCCTGATCGGCGAGCATGATCGCGCGGTTGGCCGCCTCGCCCTCGACGTCGGGCGGGCGCGACAGGGCGTGGCCTTCCGGTCCCGTGATGCCCTTGGCCATGTAGTGCCGCTGCAAGGCGGCGACGACCTCGCCGTTCTCGGCATGAACGAGCGGCATCGCCCCGAGCTCGGCGCAGCGAACGAAGGAGGCGAACATCTCCTCGTCGTTGACCATCAGCGCGCCTTTGTAGGCCATGAAATGCTTGAAGGTGGTGACACCCGCCTTCACCACCTTGGCCATGTCCTCACGCACATGGTCGTCCCAGTAGGTGACGCACATGTGGTACGAATAGTCGGAGACAGCGTCTTTGGAGCGCTTGTCCCAGTCGGCGAAGGCCTCCATCAGCGGCTGGCCGCGGTTCGGAATGCAGAAGTCGACGACCATCGTCGTTCCGCCGGACAGGCCCGCCTTGGTGCCGCTCTCGTAATTGTCCGCGGAGTTCGTGCCCATGAACGGCATGTCGAGATGGGTGTGCGGATCGACGCCGCCCGGCATGACGAAGCATTCGGCCGCGTCGAGCGAACTGTCGCCCTTGAGATTTTCGCCGATCGCCTTGATGGTCTCGCCTTCCACCAGCACGTCCGCCTTGTAGGTCCGGTCCGCGGTGACGACCGTTCCGCCTTTGATCACAAGCGACATGACAAGTTCTCCAACAGTTCCGCAGGCGTCGCAACAGCGCCGCCGGCGATCAATCAGGGGACGATCTCGGCCTTTTCGAGCACGGCGTGCATCAGCACGTTGGCGCCGGCGGTCGACCATTCCTGCTTGATGTCCTCGCTCTCGTTGTGGCTGACGCCGTCGACGCAGGGCGTGAACACCATCGATGAGGGCGCGACGCGGGCGAGATAGCAGGCGTCGTGACCCGCGCCCGAAACGATGTCGCGGTGCGAATAGCCGAAACGCTCGGCCGCTCGCCGCACGGCGTCGACGCATCCGGCGTCGAAAGCCACCGGCGCGTAATAGAACACCTGCTTCAGGTCGTAGGTCAGGTCGATTTTTTTCGTGATCGCCTCGACGCCTTCTTTCAGCGCCGCGTCCATGTCGCTCAGCGTCTCGTCGATCGGATGGCGGAACTCGCAGGTCATGAAGACTTCGCCGGGGATCACGTTGCGCGAGTTCGGATAGGGGTTCAGCATCCCAACCGTCGACACGCCGAGCGGCGCCTTCGAGAGGCCGATCGCATTGACGAGCTCCACGATCCGCGCCGCGCCGAGCAGCGCGTCCTTCCGCCGCGGCATCGGGGTCGAGCCGGCGTGACTCTCGAAGCCGGTCAAGCGAATTTCATACCAACGCTGGCCCTGGCCGTGGGTGACGACGCCGACGTCGATGTTCTCGTCCTCGAGGATCGGCCCCTGCTCGATGTGGAGCTCGAAATAGGCGTGCACGGGCCGGCCGCCGACCGGCTCCCCGCCCTTAAAGCCGATGCGCGTGAGCTCATCGCCGAGCGTCTTACCATCGCCATCGACCCGCGAGTAGGCGAAGTCCTTGGTGAAGACACCGGCGAATACGCCCGACGAGACCATGGCGGGCGCATAGCGCGAGCCCTCTTCGTTGGTCCAGTTGGCGACCTCGATCGGATAACGGGTCTGGATCTTGAGGTCGTTGAGCGAGCGCACCACCTCGAGCGCGCCCAAAACGCCAAGCACGCCATCGAATCTGCCGCCCGTCGGCTGGGTGTCGAGATGGCTGCCCACGATCACCGGAGGCAGCGACGGGTGCTCGCCGGGGCGCCTTGCGAACATGTTGCCCATCTCGTCGACCTTAAGCGTGCAGCCTTCGGCCTCGCACCAGCCGCGGAAGAGTTCGCGGGCTTGCTTGTCGAGATCCGTCAGCGTCAGGCGCTTGCAGCCGCCCTTCGGCGTCGCCCCGATCTTGGCCATTTCCATCAGCGAATCCCAGAGTCTGGCTCCGTTGATCCGCACGTTGGACAGGTCCGCCATCTCGCACTCCGCTGACAAGTCTGGAACGCTATTATAGGTTTGACCAGATGGTCAAATGACGTAACCTTGGTCGAAACGCCCAACCTTTCGGCGCCTCGGGCGCCTCGTTTCGCCGACTCAGGGAGGGCTTGAATCCGGCGGTCGAGGAAGCGGATGCTGGAGCGCAAACCAAGGCCGACCATCCGCGAGGAGAACGAGAAGGCGCTGCTCGAGGCGGCCGAGCGGGTCTTCGCCAAGCACGGGTTCGCGGGCGCGACGACGGCGGCGATCGCGCGCAACGCCGGCATGCCGAAGGCGAACCTCCACTATTACTTCGCCACCAAGGAGGGGCTCTATCGCGCGGTGATCGAGCGGGTGCTCAACGCCTGGCTGAACGCCGCCTCGTCCTTCGATGCGAGCGAGGACGCCTGCGAGGCGCTCTCGGCCTATATCTGCGCCAAGATGGACCTCGCCCGCGCGATGCCGCTCGCCTCGCGGATCTGGTCGGCCGAGATCATGCGCGGCGCGCCGATCATCCAGGACTTCCTCGACACGACGCTCAGCCAATGGGTCGCTAAGCGCGAGGCCGCGGTCAGGCGCTGGATCGCGGCGGGAAAGCTGAAGCCGATCGAGCCTAAGGTGCTCTTCTACATGATCTGGGCGACGACCCAGCAATACGCCAACGCGGCGCACGAGATCGCGACCCTGAACGGCGGCGAACCGCTCGACGACGCGGCCTTCGAGCGGGCCAAGCGCCAGGTGGTCGCGACCATCCTCGGCGGGGTGGCCGCGTAATGCAGGAGGCGCATGGCTCGGAGCGCGCCGCGCCGCGCCCCTGTTCATCCTGATAGCAGGGGGAAAAACGGGGCCGTCGCGCGACTCCTGCCGGGCTTGGGAGCGAATAGGCGTTTGTTTCATAATGGCCTAATAGAATAAACATATATTAAAAATGTTAAATAACGAAAGGAGCGTATCAAGGCGACAATTCGCGCATATCAGGTCGGTAACACAAGCGAGGGTGAGGCAAGACACCCCGTCCGCCGACGGCTATCGACATTTTACCGCATAGAGCCTCCGCGTTCCCAATACCTAACGGACTGCGCGCGAGGCGATCTGCTCTGCGAAGTCGTCGCACAGGGGCTCTCGCGAAAACCAGCGGCGATAAGAAACCGTTCTGCCGCGGCCCATCGCTCGGGATACCGGCTGGTCAGTGACCGGGGTGTCGAGCGCCATGACCATCGGCACTCTCGCGATGGCCTTCGCGAGCCTGGCCTGGGGCAGCCTTTCTGATCGGCTCGGTCCGCGCATGATGGTCTTAACCGGGGCGATCCTTCTCGCCGCGAGCCTTGCGCACGCGGCTCAAGCGACATCGCTTCTCGCGTTCCAGTTGGTCTTCGGTCTCCGCGTCGGTGGGAGCGCGGCGGCCATCTTCGCGCCGATGATGGCCTGTGTGACGGGCTGGTTCGACACGCATCGCAGCCTTGCGGTCTCGTTGGTCCCGGCGGGATGGGCATGGCGCCCACGGCCATGTCGCCCTTAGTAGCCTGGCTCGTCTCGCAAGATGATCGTAGAGCCCCTGCGGCTGCCCCTTGAAGAGGAGGTCGCCTCTGCTTCGCAGACCAGCGTCGGACCGTGATCTGCTCGGCCACGCCGTTTCTCAGATTGTAGGCGAGCGAGGCGGCAAGATTGCCGAAAAGCGTCGGAACGCGGCCAAGTCTACCCCTAGAAACGTCTGGAAGGCCGTGCGGGCTTCCTCGGATTTGAGCGCTGCGTCCGGGAGCCATAACGCGGGATGCGATCGAATCCGTGCTCGGTTCGCTGATCGACTCGATGAGCGCGGCTCGAATGGGAGATGAAGATGTGCGCCATCTTCGTCCAAGCTGGAGATGCGAACGACGGGTTTGGATTTGCGTAGGCGGCCGCCGGCGCTATCAATGGAGCGGCTCAGCCTCTTCACGCGAAGCGGCGCCGGTTGAGGGAGGGCGAATTAAGATGTCCATCGGTTCTTTGTCGCGCCGCGCCGCGCTGGCGGCTCTCGGCGCCTGCGCCTTGACCGGTCTTGGCGGCTGCGCGCCGACCAATGCGCCAGCGGTGCAGGCGGCGGGGCCGACCTCGGCATTCCATATCGCCAGCATCGAGGTCGACACGGCGCCGCTGGTCGCCCAGAGCGGCAATCCGACCGCTCAGTGGGCGCAAGCTGCGCTCCCGGGCGCGCTCGCGCAGGCGTTCGCCGCCAATATGGCGCCCGGCGAAGCCGGCGGCGCAACTCTGAGCGTGCGCATCGATTCGATCTATCTGGGCGGGGGCGGGCCTGCCGACCCCGACGTCATGAAGGGCGCGGCGACGCTGACCGGCGGCGGAGGCCCGGCGCGCAAGACGCGCCTGCGGGCGACGTCGACCTATATTGCGAATCCCACCGATCAGGCGCTCGTCGAACAGGCCCTGCAGGGCCGGGTGCAGGCGCTGTCGCAAGCCTTCGCCTATTGGCTGCAGAGGAAGTGGGGCGGTTAAACGAGTCGCTGACCTTCGCGAGCCAGCACGGCCTCGTGCGCGTCGCCGACTTTGCCCGCGGTTTTCCCGAAGGCGAGCAGGCGCGAAGAAGGCGGACCTCCTCAGCCGGCTTTGAGCGGCCTCACAACCCCTCGTCCTTCAGCGCTTTCCGCACCGCCGGGCGATCCACCATCTGTTCGTAATGTCTCTGGACATTGGATGGCAGCCCGAGGTTGAGCCGCCTGACCGCCCAGAAGGTCACATAGAAGAGGGCCGGGTCGGCGATGGAGAAATCGCCGACGATGAAGTCTTTTCCGGCGAGCACCTTGTCGATCAGCGCCAGGCCGTCCTTCGCGATCATCAGGCCTTCCGCCTTGACGGCGTCGTGATCGGCCGAGTTAGGCGCGAAACCCGCCGGCCGGAACACCCGCCGGAAGCCGCTCGCGTGAATCGTGCCGACCACGTATTCCATCGCCTCCATCATCCGCGCGTGCCGCTCGACCCCGGTCGGGATGAGGCGCTTCTCCGGGTGGGTCAGGGCAAGCCAGATCGAGATCGCCTGATATTCGGTGAGGACCGACCCGTCGTCGCGCTCAAGCGCCGGCACTTTGGACTTCGGGCTGATCGCGCGATAGGCCTCGCCGTATTGTTCTCTCTCGGCGAAATTGACCCGCTGAAGGCCGAACGGCGCGCCGATTTCCTCCATGAGGATATGGACGCCGAGCGCGCAGCTGCCCGGCGAATAGAAAAGCTTCATTGCGCGGTCCTCCGAAGCGAGGCGCGGTGGCCATCCCTCCCTACCACGCCGACGCAGGCCGGTGGAGGGGCGCTCGCTGAGCGATGATTGTGACGCGGCGACCAATCCTGGATATGGTTTTTGCGAGGCAATCCCGCCCGCACGTCGTTCTTTAAGGAACAAGGCGCGGGCGGGGGCGTTTTTGCGTGCGTCCGGCTTTGTGAGAGGAAGAGTCAATGGCGCCTCCGAGAGCGAGCTGGAAGGGTTACCTCAAGATCGCGGAGCTGACGTGCCCGGTCGCACTCTACGCGGCCGCCTCGTCCGCCGAGCGCATCGCGCTGCACCTGATCAACGGAAAGACGGGCCATCGCGTTCATCGGCAGTTCGTCGACGCTGCGACCGGCGCTCCGGTCGAACGGGACGACCAGGTCAAGGGATACGAGGTCGAGAGGGATGAGTATGTCATCCTCGAGCCCGAAGAGATCCTCGCCGCGGTTCCTGAGAGCGACAAGACGCTGAACGTCTCGGCATTCATCGCCACGTCCGATGTCGACGACGTCTATTTCGACCGTCCCTATACCCTCGGGCCTTCGGACCGGAGCGCGGAGGAGGCCTTCGCGCTCATCCGCGAGGGACTTCGCGTCGCCGACGTGAGCGCCGTCGCCCAGACGGTGTTGTTCCGGCGCGTCCGCACGATGCTGATCAGGCCCCTTGAGTCCGGGCTGTCGGCCACGACGCTCAACTACGACTACGAGGTGCGCGCGGCCGAGGACGCCTTCGCCGATGTGCCGGCGCTCCGGATCAAGGGCGAAATGCTGGAGCTCGCCAAGCACATCATCGACACCAAGCGCGGCGCCTTCGACCCGGCGGCCTTCCACGACCGGTACGAGGAGGCGCTCGCCGACCTGGTCAAGGCCAAGCTCGAGGGACGCGCCATCGAGGCGCCGAAGCCGCCGAAGCCGCAGCGCGCCGCCGACCTGATGGCGGCGCTGCGCGAAAGCGCGGGCCTCGGCCCGAGGGGGCCGTCGGGCCCGGCGCGGAAGAAGCCCGCGGCGCGCCGCGCCGCGAGCGCGATGGCGAGCCCGCGCAGGAAGGCGAGCTAGACCGATGGCGCTCGAACAATACCGCGCCAAGCGCAACTTCTCCGTGACCCCGGAGCCGCGGCCGAAGGTCGCCCGGAAGGCCAAGGGCGGCGACACCTTCGTCGTGCAGAAGCACGACGCGCGGCGGCTCCATTACGATTTCCGGCTCGAACTCGACGGCGTCTTGAAGAGCTGGGCGGTGACGCGAGGCCCGAGCCTCGTCCCCGGCGAGAAGCGGCTTGCGGTCGAGGTCGAGGACCATCCGCTCGACTATGGTTCGTTCGAGGGCACGATCCCGAAAGGCGAATACGGCGGCGGCGCGGTGCTCGTCTGGGATCGCGGCGCGTGGACGCCGGTCGGCGATCCGCACAAGGGCCTCGCCAAGGGCCATCTCGAGTTCGAGCTTCATGGGCAGAAGCTCAAGGGGCGCTGGCATCTCGTCAGGATGCAGAAGAGGCCGCGCGACAAGCACGAGAACTGGCTCCTCATCAAGGGCGAGGACGAATACGCAAGGCCGGAGAGCGCGCCCGACATACTGGAAGAGCGGCCGGAATCGGCTGCGACCGGCCGCGACATCGGCGAGGTGGCCAAGGAGGCGCCCGGATGGTCGTCGAAGACGGGCCGCATTGTTGCGCCGGGCGGGGCGCAGAAACCGGCCAAGCCGGTCCCCGCCGAGTCGCGTGTCAGTCCGGCTTCGATCGAGCATGCGAAAAAGGCGCCGATGCCCGGCTTCGTCGAGCCGATGCTGGCGTCGCTGGCGAAATCGCCGCCCTCCGGCGAGCGCTGGCTGCACGAAATCAAGTTCGACGGCTATCGGCTCGAGGCGCAGATCCAGCGCGGCGGCGTCCGGCTCCTGACGCGCACCGGGCTCGACTGGACGGAAAAATTCGGCGGCGCGGTCATTACGGCGTTCAAGGGCCTGCCGGTTCGCGAGGCGCTGATCGACGGCGAGCTCGTCGTCGAGAACGCGGCCGGCGCCTCGAACTTCTCTTCCCTTCAGGCCGATCTCAGCGAGGGACGCACGGATCGCTTCGTCTTCTATGCCTTCGATCTTCTCTATCTCGACGGCTACGACCTCCGCGAAGCGCCGCTCGTGGCCCGCATGGCGGCGCTGGAGAAACTCCTCCGCCAAGGCGTGGGCCCGCTTCGGCTCAGCGGCCATTTCGACGAGGACGGCGCCGTGGTGCTGAGGCACGCCTGCCGGCTCGGCCTCGAGGGCATCGTCTCGAAGCTGCGCGACTCGCCCTACAATTCCGGGCGCGGAAAGGGCTGGATCAAATCG
>JAFAHO010000370.1 GCA_019237205.1 Hyphomicrobiales bacterium | reverse complement strand
ACGAGGTCGGCGGCCGCCTGAACAATCGGGCGGAGAATTCACACCAGCCGTTCCGACGGCGAGAGCAGGCGATGCAGCGGTTTCGAAGCATGAAGACGCTGCAGAAGTTCAGCTCAGTTCACGCCCAGGTCCACAACCATTTCAATCAGGAGCGGCATCTCGTCACCCGGCAGGTTTACAAGCAGAGACGCACGGCCGCATTGGCCGAGTGGAACGGACTTGCGGCGTAATCGAAGCTTGGGATTGGGCGAGCTACATTGCTCGCAAAAGAGTTGCCGTTGCTCTGACAACGCCGACCAGGGGGTTCCGCGCCTGCACTGCAACCTGTAGGGTTTGCGGACCGGGCAGAAGGCCGTTCGCCTGCTTTCGGCCTGTCCTCACTCTCTCTCGGAGACATTCTTGTGATGCGCAAGCTTTCGCCGGCGGGTCAGCAAGTGGTCAATGACCTCGCTCAGCGTCACGGCTTCGGGGCCGATGCCGTGGCAGTCATGCTGGATGGCGTGATGAACGGCAACGGCAGCATGGCCCAGTTCAGCCATCATGAGTTCGGCGGCTCCGGCCAGTGGATGCGGGGCGGCATGATCATGATCGGCGACATGTTCAACAACACGCTGAAGGGCCGCATCGATGCCCTCTGCAGCGAGCTGTCCACGCTCGTCGCCAGCCAGCCGGGCCTTATCCAGACGGGCAGCTTCCAGTCGCAGAGTCAGAGCGGCAATCTCGGCAGCCAGCAACAGCAGTCTGGCACCGGACCGGTCGGGCCGGTCAGCCTGTTCGTTCCCGCCTCGGGTGCCGGACCGTCAGGAAACTGGTGGCCGCAGGACCTGGGCTGGCCGAGCAGCACCGGCGCGCAGAACAACGTACGGTATGCCTATTTTCCCCAGTCGCACCGGCTCGCCATCGACCTCAACGCGTCGGTGACTGTGTATGACACGCTCGATCACCAGATCGACGGCTTTTCGCAGCAGCAGAGCGCTGGCGGATCGCTGACCTTCTCGAGCCAGCACGGGATGGTCGCCGTCGCGTCCTTGCCGGTGGTGGCGACCAGTGGCACGGCCGCGCAACAGACAACTGCCCCGAAGCCAGCAACGGAGCCCGCCGGCACACCGGGAACCGGAAGTGGCGACGTCTTCGCGGCGATTGAGAGACTGGCCGACCTCCACGGCAAGGGCATTCTGAGCGACACCGAATTCAACGCCAAAAAGGCGCAGCTGCTCAGCCGGCTATGATGGGTGTCGCGCGACGATCAAGGTGAGAACCGAGCGACAACCAGGATGAGAAAAGCGCCGGGAATGGTCTGACGGAGGGAGGGCGTAGCCCGACCGCAGTCATCCCATCCCCGGCAGCGCGTTTTCCCCAGGAACGAGAACCTTCTCGACATAGGTCTCGAAGGCGGATCGGTTGATGGGACCGTCGAGCGCGAAGGGGGCGATCATGCCGCGCGTGGTCAGCCCGGCGACGAAAGGTCGTCGTCTTCCAATGGCCGTGAGGGACGCCGACGCCCAAAGCGTTCGCCGAGCCTTCCGTGGTCGGGGCGAGCTTGCACAAGCCGGAAATCGCCTGCGGCGCCCCCTTGGCGTATTGCCAAGTCCTGCCGTTGGCGTCGACGACCGTGGTCATTGTCCGCTTGTTCACCGGGTCGAACGGAACGAGCTTCGTCTGCTTGAACCGGTCGAGCGCCTTCGGGTCGGCCACCGCCTTCAACACAGCGGCGTCGATGGCGTCCTCGCTGTCCGCCTTGGTCGCCAGGGCCGCGCCGAAGATGATGTCTTCCGGCTTCGTCTCGCCGAACGGGATCGGCGTCGACAGCCCAGGATGCTCTGACCAGGACCTCATCCGGAAACGCCTCGAGAAAGCGATCGTGTTTCGTGACCGCATCGAAATGATCCTGCGGCAGAGCGATGATTCTGAGGCCGGCGCCGCATCGTCCGCCTCGACAATCTCGATTCCTTTCGTTCCGTCGCTTCCACTCCGCAAGGGCCTCGCGCATTCGCCGACGCGACAGAGCGTGATGGACGAGGCGCGGCGCCTCTCGCTGCTAACCGCCATCGCACGGTCGCGGAACCGGATCGAGACGATCGTCAAAAACCCCGCGCTCGACTTTGCCACGATCGCCAAACACGAAATGCTGGCCGAGCGCCATGTCCGGTTCTTGACCCCGCTCGCCTCTATCGCCGCGCGTCATTCAGGCCATCGCGGAAGGCCGCGCGCCTGCTGACCTGACCGTCGCCCGGCTCACGCGTAACCTGCCGCTGACCTGGGCCGAGCAGGAAGAAAAGCTCGGCCTCGGCTAACCGGCTCCCCTCCAGCTCGAGTTAAGACGCGAAACCGCAAGCGCGCCCGCGTCGCGTCGGCGCTCCGCGCCGTAACGCCAGAATGCGAACCGGTCTCATGGAAAAACAAACCGGTCTCGCCCGTCCCTAACGGCAAATTCCGGAGATTGGAAAATCGGCATTGGAGACCGGGCGCACAAAACCGCGAGGACGGTCCCGGTTCTCTCGGTCTCCAATCTCCGCGCCCGCAAAGGCCCGCGGAATACGGGGCTCTGCGCCGCATGCGGCGAAGTCCGCAGATTCACGGAATGCGTGGCTGACGACGTAGTCCCGTCGAACCGGTCTCCGCAGGGCAAATTCCCTGCCAACAGGGGTCCAGCGGTCCCGTCCCGCCCAGAACGCCTCGACCCAGTGACTACCGCCAACGTCATGGCGCGTTCCTTCCCCGGTCCGCTCCCGAGCGGACCGATCGGAAAAGCCGCCGCGAATACAGCAAGCGAGGCGTTGACGCCATGCGCTCCGGGCATGCGGTCGCGGGATGATCGTTCGGCGCGGACGCGTCCTTCGAAGCGCGGGATGCTGCAGCCCGCCCGTCCGGCCGGCGAAGGCGCAAAATCGCGGTCGAAGCCATTGCAGCGCTTAAGCCCGCGAACTATGGTCCGGCCGCTTTCCGCCGACCCACGCGGTCCTGCGGCGGATTGGGGCGTAGCCAAGCGGTAAGGCAGCGGATTTTGATTCCGCCATACGGAGGTTCGAATCCTCCCGCCCCAGCCACGCAGTCCCCGAATTCGGCGACTTCGCCATGACCGGCGCATAGGCCCGCATTCCGCGGGCCTTTGTGGACGCGGAGATTGGAGACCGCCTGGAATGGGTCTCCTGAAGCCCAATTGGCAGTCCGGTCTCCAACCTAGAATTTCCAATCTCCGGAATTTGCCCGTGGGCTTGGCCGAGGCTGGTTTGCGTTTCGCGGAGACCGGTTCGCAGTTGCCTTGAGGACCCCGTCCACGCCGAATGGGCGCCGGCCTCAGAATCATCGCTCTGGATCATTTCGATGCGGTCACGAAACACGATCGCTTTCTCGAGGCGTTTCCGGATGAGGTCCTGGTCAGACGCATCCTGGTCCTGATTGAAGGCGGCGCGCACCGTTCCGATCACGAGATGTTCGATATCCGGAGCTGAAACGCGCCCGACGAATCCAGCCTCGCCCTTCCGGGCCTGAAGCAGCGCATGCGAGACATAATAGCGATAGCGTACGCCCGCCTTGTTGGCGTGCGTCGGCGTCATTGGAATGCTCCGGTCGTCGAACAATTTTCCGGCGAGAAGCGAAGGCGACGATCGCCGAACTTTTGATCTCTCGACCGCCCCGTCCCTCGTCGCGCGGGCGAATGCGAGGATCGCGTCCTTGGCCGACCCGGCGTTCCACGACGGTAAAGGATCGCTTTGAGCGTCCGCCGGCGTGACGACAAGGCCGCCGCAGCCCCGAGCATGAGGGCAGCGAATTCGCGCCGGTGCAGTTCCATCTCGAACCGCGAATGCTTCGGCATTAAGCGAGCGAGATGATCATCCCGCTGAGATCGATCGAGAAACTAAAGCCGACCTGACGCCCGCGAAGCCGCAGCACCACGCCACGAGCATTGGAAAGCTGCGCGGCGCTTCTGCCTCCCGCCACGGACATGCCGGCGCCGACGGCCGAGTAGACGCCGGCGATGTCGCCCGGAGCATGAAGGTACGACGCGGTGCCGATCAGGTCCGTCGCCGAGACGCCGATCAAGGCGCCCGCGCTTATACCGCCGATGGACAGCGGATATTGACGTCCCCCGAAGGTCAAAGTGCCGCTGCCGCCGGTCACGCCGAAGATGAAACCAGCGCTGGCGATGTGCAGCGCGACCGATCCAGTCGCCGCCTCGGCTGGCGCCAGAAACGCTCCAGTCGCCAAACCGACAGCGGAAACCACGAGGGCGCGACGCGTGATGGTGCTCATGTCAGTCTCCCCGTTCGCTCGCCATCGAAAACGACCAACTCGCCCCTCCACACTCAACGCAACTCCCGTCCCGCGCGGGGCGCGACGCCAGCTTACCGTGCGGCGCGTGTTTTCGCCAGCCCCCAGCAATCGCAACAACTTTGCGCGAGTTGGCGACGCGCGAGGCGAACCAGTCAAGCGGGTTAGGTCTCAATCGCCCGCCATGCTCATGAGGCTGATCTCGGTGATCTTACCGTCGGCGTTGAAGCCGATCAGGCTCGCGCGTCGCCGCGCGGGAAATAGTTGGGCGCGCAGAGCTGCGATCCGCATGTCCTGTGGCAGTTCGGCGTGCGACCGGAGGCTGGAGTGTAAGAGCCGGATGAGGACGGCTTCTCGTATGTGGGCCTGCGCCTGTGACACGGCTTCCCGGCTCTGCGTCCGGACCGTGCTTTGCAGATCCGCATTCTCCTTGGCCCCGCCCCTTCGCTCCACGGGCTCCGCAGCAGCCGAGGCCGCCTTGTTCGCTCGCTTCCGCGCTACTATGGGCAGGTCCGACTTCTCCATCGGGCTCATCGTCGGCTACGGCCTCCGGCCTTCCCGACAACGTCCCCGCCACGAGGTCAACGGAAGCCCGACCGGTGATCGGGTCCTCTTGCTGATCATACATCTTCTTTGATCTGAGCCCGAAGAACCGGGGGCCATTCCAACTCGTGCCTGTGATCTTCTTCGCGATCGTCGAGAGGCTGTCATAGGTCGTGCCCTGCCAGCAGAGCCCGCCCGAGACGACCAGAACCTCGTCAACGACGCCCTGATGCTCGCGGATCAGCGCGGAGCCAACCTTGACCTGCCGCGGCGCTTCGGCGCCCGGGTTGACGAGAGAGCGGAGCAGGCGGCCGGTCGATGCGCTCAGACCGCCGAACGTCTCTTCCTGCAGCCGGTAGCAAATGGCCCGCGCCAAGAGAGCCTTCGAAAACGCGGCTGGTGCCGAGGAACGCCGATTTCTATTTGTGTGGCCCGGCGCCCTTCATGGCGGATTTGTCCGCAGGCCTCGCCGGCTTCGGAGCGTCGAAGAATTGCATCCACACCGAGACCTTCGGGGCGGGGCGCTCGCTGACGCCAGCCGTCGCAGCGACTGTTCCGAAGCCGCCGCATCCCCCCACAGGTGCTGCCGGCTTAGGACCGCTGGTATCGTTCGCGCGCAGCGGCCTCAGCGTCCATTGGGGTCCGCCGTTCCAAAGCCTGCTCGAACTTGCGGAGGCTTGCGAGGTGCCCGTACGATGGGCATGCCGCACCGGCGTCTGCCACAACTGCGAGACCGGGCTCATCGCCGGCGCCGCCGTCTATCGGCCGGACCCGATCGACCCGCCGGCCGACGGCAATCTGCTGATCTGCTGCAGCAAGCCGCAAGGCGACATTGTGGTCGATCTCTAGCGTTGTCCGGGAGGACCCATCATGCCCGACTTCGACGCGATCATCATCGGGACCGGCCAGGCGGGACCATCGTTGGCGTTCCGCTTGGCCGGCGCCGGGATGAAGGTGGCCGTCGTCGAGCGGAGCCTCGTCGGCGGCACGTGCGTCAACACCGGCTGCACGCCGACCAAGGCGATGGTGGCGAGCGCCTACGCCGCCCGGATCGCGCGCCGCGCCGCCGACTATGGCGTGGCGATCGGGGGCGACGTCGGCGTCGACATGGGGCGGGTCAAGGCGCGCAAGGACGCGATCGTAGCGGCGTCGCGGGACGGGCTGACCTCGGCCCTCGAAAACGCCGCGAACATCGCGCTCTACCGGGGCCACGCCCGGTTCGTGTCGCCGCAAGCGGTGGAAATCGCCGGGCAGCGGCTCAGCGCCGCCCGGATTTTCATCAACGTCGGCGGCCGGGCGGCGGCGCCGCCGATGCCCGGCGTGAAGGAAACGCCCTACCTGACGAATTCGTCGATGATGGACGTCGATTTTCTGCCCCGCCATCTCGTCATCGTCGGGGGCAGCTATATCGGCCTCGAATTCGGCCAGATGTACCGCCGCTTCGGCAG
>JAFAHO010000311.1 GCA_019237205.1 Hyphomicrobiales bacterium | reverse complement strand
CGCTTGATCTCGGCTTCGCCGATATTGAGGATCTCGATCGGGCGGCGCTGGTCGCGCGCTATCTGCCTCAGGTCCCGACCCCGCCGCACCCGGGCCCGGGTGGGCACGTCGTCAGGATGGCGACCCGGTAGACTGCAGCGCGCCCCTACGCGACCCGGCGCCCTTTGCGCCAGACCGCGCGCACGACCGGTTCGCCGTCGTGGAGGCCCACGCGCAGGAGATCGCTCGGCGGACGAGAGCGGTCTGGCCCCGGTCATTGAGCCCGTCGCTTCTGCCGGCGCCTCGCTGACAAGCCGGATCGCGCACGCTGCGATCCTGCGCCGCCCGGCCATCGCCGCGCGCAGTTTGACGGAAAACATAGTCGAGCGCGGTGACGGAGACGAGGATGAGAGGATCAGGAATGAGACCTGGGTGGCGCGCTTTCATCGTCACGACGTCGACCAGCGCTCATGCCAGTCGTCCATTTGAAAGCAGAGCGCGGCGGACACCACGGGTCCGGAGGCCCTCAGAGCGAGATCCTCGCCCGCGCCGCGAGTTCGCCGACGATCCCGCGGCGGAACACCAGCACGCAGGCGACAAAGACGACCCCCTGAATGACCGTGACCCATTCGCCATACTGGGCCAGGTAGTTCTGCATCGAGACGACAATGAACGCGCCGATGACGGGGCCGTAGAACGTGCCCATGCCGCCGACGAGCGTCATCAGCACGACCTCGCCCGACATGGCGAAAGAAACATCGGTCAGCGAGGCGTTCTGCGCGACGATCGCCTTGGTGGCGCCGGCGAGGCCCGCAATCGCCGCCGACAGCGAGAAGGCGGCGAGTTTGTATTGCATCGAGCGGTAGCCGAGCGAAATGACGCGTGGCTCATTTTCCCGTATGGCCTTCAGAATCTCGCCGAACGGCGAATTGACTGTCCGCTGTACGGCGAGAAAGCCGAAGAGGAAAACGATGGCGACAAAGACGTAAAGAATCCAGGGATTCGACAGATCGAAGAGACCAAGCGCGCGTCCCTGGGGAACTGCCTGGATTCCGTCCTCGCCGTGGGTGAAGGGCGCCTCCACGCAGAAGAAATAGACCATCTGCGAGAAGGCGACGGTGATCATCGCGAAATAGATCCCGATGCTGCGAATGGCCAGCGCGCCCGTCACGACCCCGAGCGCCGCCGAAGCCGCCACGCCCAGCGCGATCGCCGAGACCGGCTCCAGGCCCCAGACCTTCGCCGCGTGCGCGCAGACATAGCTCGCCAGCCCCAGGAACATGGCGTGGCCGAGCGAGAGCAGGTTCACATAGCCAATGAGCAGATTGAAAGCGCAGGCGAACAGTGCAAAGCAGAGCGCCTGCATGATGAAGAACGGATAAGCGACAAAAGGCGCAAGGACGATCAGCCCGACCATCACCGCAAAAGCGATCGCATTGGCGCGGCGATCTCGCGCCGTCGCATCCGCTGCGATCGCGGGAGCCTCGAGGCGCACGCTCATGAAGCCCTCCCGAACAGCCCGGCAGGCCGGATCAAAAGGACGATCGCCATAATCACGAACACAACCGTGTTCGAGGCTTCGGGATAAAAGACTTTGGTCAGCCCCTCGACCACCCCCAGCACAAATCCGGTCAGGATCGAGCCCATGATCGAGCCCATGCCGCCGATCACCACCACTGCGAAGACGACAGCGATGATGTCGGCTCCCATCCCCGGGCGGACCTGATTGATCGGCGCGGCCAGGACCCCGGCGAAGGCCGCAAGCGCGACCCCGAAGCCATAAGTCAGCGTGACCATGCGCGGCACGTTGATGCCGAAAGCGCGCACCATGGTCGGATTCTCGGTCGCCGCCCTGAGATAGGCGCCGAGCTTGGTTTTCTCAATCACGAGCCAGGTTCCGAAGGACACGACCATGGAGGCGACGATCACCCAACCGCGATAGACGGGCAGGAACATGAAGCCGAGATTGTAGGCGCCCGAAAGTTGTTTCGGAATCGCATAGGGCAGCCCGGAGGCGCCGAAAAAGTTCTGGAACAGACCCTGAAAGATGAGCGCGAGGCCGAAAGTCAGGAGCAGGCTGTAGAGCGGATCCAGGCCCACGAGGCGCTTCAGGAACAGCCGCTCGACGATCGCCCCGATTGCGCCGATCGCGAACGGCGAAAGGATCAGCGCCCACCAATAGTCGAGGCCCGCAAGTTTCAGCAGGAAGTAAGCGCCGAACGCCCCCATCATATAAAAGGCGCCATGGGCGAAATTGACGATGGTCAGCATGCCGAAAATGACGGCGAGGCCAAGGCTCAACAGCGCGTAAAACGAGCCGTTGATGAGCCCGATCAGCAGCTGGCCGTAGAGCTGCGGCCAACTGATCACGTGACCGAACACGTTCACGGCAAGCCCCTGTCGCACCCGTGCAGTCGAGTCACAGCGGTCGCTTTCATACGCCCAGCGCCTCGTGCAGCATGTCCATCTTCCCAGGAAGCTCAGAATTGGCGAAGGCGTCGATGATCCGGCCGTGCCCCATCACGAAGAAGCGATCGGCGATGGTGGCGGCGAAGCGGAAATTCTGCTCGACGAGCAGGATCGTGAAGCCTTCACGCTTGAGTTCGGCGATCGTGCGGCCGATCTGCTGGATGATCACCGGGGCCAACCCTTCGGTCGGCTCGTCGAGCATCAGGAATCGCGCGCCGGTGCGCAGAATTCGCGCGATTGCAAGCATCTGCTGCTCGCCGCCGGAGAGCTTGCCGCCCCCGCTCGAAAGCCGCTCGCGCAGGTTCGGAAACAATGTAAAAATCCGGTCCGCGGTCATCGCCCCTGTCTTGGCGATCTCTGGCGGCAGGAACAGATTCTCCTTGACCGACAGGCTCGCAAAAATGGCTCGCTCTTCCGGGCAGAGCGCCACGCCGAGCCGGGCAATGCGGTCGATCGAAAGGTGGATAAGCTCCCGGTCGTGAAACGTGATCGAGCCGCTGCGCTTGCCAACGATGCCCATGATCGACTTCAGCGTCGTCGTCTTGCCGGCGCCGTTTCGGCCAAGCAAGGTGACGAGCTCGCCCTCGCGAACGTCGAGGTCGACGCCGTGCAGGATATGCGATTCGTTATACCAGGCCTGCAGCCCTTTAAGCTTCAGCACCGCCGCCGGCGTCTGAGCGAAAGCGGCCTCAGGCATGTCCCGCCCCCATATAGGCCTCCCGCACCTCATCGTTCTCCGACACCGTCCGATAATCGCCTTCCGCCAAAACCCGCCCGCGCGTGAGCACCGTGATGCGGTGCGACAGATTGGCGACGACCTGAAGATTGTGCTCGACCATCAGGATCGTCCGGTTCGCTGACACGTGGCGAATCAGCTCTGCGATCCGGTCAATATCCTCATGCCCCATGCCGGCCATCGGTTCGTCGAGCAGCATCATCT
The DNA here is from genome assembly GCA_019237205.1 of Hyphomicrobiales bacterium. Taxonomy (GTDB): domain Bacteria; phylum Pseudomonadota; class Alphaproteobacteria; order Rhizobiales; family Beijerinckiaceae; genus Roseiarcus. Next base: position 28,555 of record JAFAHO010000311.1, on the reverse strand, counting down.
CAGGCTCGACCGCAAGCGTCGTCGCGAATTCTAGCGCCCGCTTGCGGCCGTAAGAGATTTCGCCCGCCTTCGAATAAGCGAAGGACGTCAGTCCGACACTGTCCAAGAGCTCGAGCGCACGTAAGTTGAGCGGTTCGAGCGCGGACTTCGACCGCCAGAAGTCGAACGAATCCCCGCGCTTTCGTTGCAAGGCGATACGGACGTTTTCGAGCGCGGTCAGGTGCGGAAACACCGCCGAAATCTGGAATGAGCGCACGAGACCGAGCCGTGCGACATCGGCCGGCCTCATGGCGGTGATGTCGCGATCGTTGAACGTGATTCGCCCCGAGCTCGGCGCGATGAATTTGGTAAGCATGTTAAAGCAGGTGGTCTTGCCGGCGCCGTTCGGGCCGATTAGGGCGTGAATCGTTCCGCGCTGGATGCGCAAAGATACGTCACTGACCGCGCTGAAATCGCCGAAGCGCTTGCTGAGGCCGTCGGTGACGAGAATATCATTCCCGCTCATTCTCGGCGGTCGTCCCGGCGCATGCGTTTCCCCCGCTCAGTTCGCCGCCAAGTCCGACGAGTGGCTTGAGGATGTAAAGCCCAAAAAGCGACGCGACGCAATGTGGAAAGGTCGTCGACGGAACGGGGCCCGTCAAGGCTTGACATCGAGGCGGCGGTTGTGAAGGCGCCGCTCCCAGTCGAGCGCCTGACGGACGATCTCGTCGAGATTGTCGCGACCGGGCTTCCAGCCAAGTACGCTCTTCGCCCGATCGGCCCCTGCGACGATGGCGGCCGGGTCCCCCGGTCGGCGCGGCGACATGACCACCTTGAAATCCACCCCCGACACGCGCTTGACGACCTCGATGACCTCCTTGACCGTCTGTCCATGGCCGTAGCCGCAATTGCAAACGAGGCTCTTACCGCCGCTGCGCAGATGAGCGAGCGCCGCCAGATGGGCGTCGATCAGGTCCGTCACCTGGATATAGTCTCGTATGCAGGTCCCATCGCGGGTCGGATAGTCTTGGCCGAAGACGTCCATGCTGGGATAGATTCCGAGCGCAGTCTGGACGCCGCGCTTGATGAGATGGGTGGCTTCCGGCGTCGATTGGCCGAGGCGCCCCGCCGGATCGGCCCCGGCTACGTTGAAGTAGCGCAGCGCGACATAACGAAAGTCATAGGCGCGCGACGCATCCTCAAGCATCCATTCGACCATCAGCTTCGACCGGCCGTAAGGCGAGATCGGTGCAAGCGGCGCATCCTCGGACACCGGTTCAGACGAAGTTTCCCCGTAAACGGCGGCGGTCGAAGAGAAGATGAAGGACTTGACCCCGCCCTTGATCGCCGTGTCGATGAGGGCGCGCGCGTTCGACGTGTTGTTGAGGTAATAGCCGAGCGGATCGATGACCGATTCGGGCACCACGATCTTCGCCGCGAAATGCGCGACGGCGTCGACCTCATGCTCCGCGATGAGCCTGGCGACGAGGTCGGCGTCGCCCGTGTCGCCGACGACGAGTTTCGCGCCATTGGGGACCGCCCAGGCGAAGCCGGTCGACAGATTGTCGAGAACAATGACCGTCTCTCCCGCGTCCATGAGACCCAGCGTCATGTGACCGCCAATATATCCCGCGCCGCCGGTCACCAGAACGCTCATCCGCATGTCCTTTCGCCTATCCACGCGTCGCGTGGGCCATAAAGCCGCTTGGATCGCCGGCGGCAGACCTGTTACCACTTTGACCGCCCCCATGCGTCATCAGCACCCGACCAGGATCGATCACCGATGAAAAAACCGATTCGCAAAGCCGTCCTGCCGGTTGCGGGCCTCGGCACGCGTTTCTTGCCCGCCACCAAGGCGATCCCCAAGGAGATGCTGACCGTAGTCGACCGGCCGATCCTTCAGCACGTCGTCGACGAGGCGCGCGAGGCGGGAATCGAGCATTTCATATTCGTGACCGGACGAAACAAGGGCGTCATCGAGGATCATTTCGATTCGTCCTACGAACTCGAGGACACGCTGAAGCGGCGCGGCAAGGCGGTGGAATATGCCGCTCTGATGGCCGACCTTCCCGCCCCGGGGGCGACCAGCTTCACCCGCCAGCAGGCGCCGCTTGGCCTCGGCCATGCGGTCTGGTGCGCGCGCGAGATTGTCGGCGACGAGCCGTTCGCGGTGCTATTGCCTGACATGGTGACGAAGAGCGGGCCCCGCGGCGGGCGGTGCCTCGTCCAATGCGTCGAAGCCTACGATCAGCATGGCGGCAATGTCATGGCTGTCGAGGAGGTCCCGCCTCAGGAAACGCATCAGTACGGCATCGTTGCGGTGGGCCGGGACGATGGCCATACATTCGAAATCACCGGCATGGTCGAAAAGCCGAAACCGGGATCGGCGCCGTCCAATCTGATCATCACCGGCCGCTATATCCTTCAGCCGGAAATCTTCCAGATTCTCGAACTGGTCGAGAAGGGCGCCGGGGGCGAGGTTCAATTGACCGACGGCATGATCCAGCTCGCCCGAACGCAAAGCTTTCATGGCGTGCGCTTCGATGGACGCACCTACGACTGCGGTTCCCGGCTGGGCTTTCTCTCCGCCAACATCGCCTTCGCGCTCGACCGGAGCGATCTGGCTCCCGGCCTCAAGGAGGCCCTGCGGAGCTTTGGCTTCGTCAGCAAAGGAGTCTGAGCCGTCATCGCTGCAGTTTAAGGCCCACCATCAGAACCGTTGCGGCGTAGCTCGTTCCTGGCTGGTTGGATACATAGAACTGCCGGCTTGCGCTGACCTTTATCACCACGTCTCGATTGAGGTTGTAGCTGGCGGCGAGGCTGAACGTCGTCGTTGCGTCCCTGAGCGGCAAGCCTGCGTAAGCATCGGTCGCATAGCCGACTGTGCCGGTCAGCGTGAGGTAGCGGCGAAGGGCGTGGTCGATCTCGAGCGTCGTTGCGTGTTGCGCTGCGCCGGAGGCGCCGCGAATGGTCGTCTCGGCGAGGCTCGAGACGGACTTCAGCGTGACCGTGGTCAGTCCTGTTACGGTCCAGACCAGCGAGGCGTCGAAGAGCGGGCTTTCGAGGTTCGGCAGACGCGGGTCCTGATAGTTGCGCTCGCCGTAACCGACATCGGCGCTTCCGGTCAGGACGCCCGCCAGGTCGACCTCGGCGCCGATGCGCGCGGCGACGCCGTCGGAGTTGCGCTGATAGCCGTATTGGTCCACGCCCGAATCGTAGCGGCGCGTATCGACGAGGGCGTCGAAGAACGGCCTGAAGGCCGCGCTAGCGCGATAAGCAGACCGGGCGCGCAAGCCCCAGTCGTCGAAGTCGTCGCTGGACAGTTCGTCCACCGCGCCATTGCTCAAGATCGCGTTCTCGTAAGTCGTGCGGTCGATCGACCCGTGCAGCGAGAGATCGAAGCGGCCGAATGTCCGGTCGAAGCCGACCGTCGCGCCGTACGTCTCGGTCAGCGGCGCGCCCGACGGGCCGAAGGCGACGTTGGGACCAAGGCCGAGCGAGCCCGCGGTCGTCGTGGTTACGGCGAACCGGCCCTCGCCGTCGATGCTGAGCGTGCGCGTGAGGTCCCAGCGGCCATTCAGCACGCCATTGGCGAAAGGCGAGTCGGCGGAAGGGTCGGCGAAATAGTCGGTCAGGCCGCCCTTGAAGTCGCCGTGGACGGCGCTCCGCGACCAGTCCGAGTCGAGGACGAAGCCCGCCTCCGACGTGAGGAAGCCCGAGCCCTTCTGCGCTCCCGGCAGGAGACCGGGGTTCGAGGACCATCCAAGGTCCTCTTCGACAACGGGCTTTAGCCTGAGATCGCCCACACTGACGCCCAGAGGATCGAAGGGCTTATCGTCTCGGACCGGCCGCTTTGGCGGCGGCGGCGTTGGCAAGGCGGCGACTGTGGGCGGGGGCGTCTCTCCGTCCTTTGGGCCCGCCGGGCCGCCGCGCCGATCCAGCCGCTCGGCGCCTTTGTAGGGCTTGAGCGGGGGCAGGGCGGTCTTGCCTACATCCGTCTTCGGCTTCGGGGGCGCCTCGCCCGGCTGGCCCTCGTTCGTCCCCTCGCCGCCCGACGCGGGCGGCGCCTCAGGCTCGTCCACGCCTTTGAGGCCGAGATCCGCTGGACCGGGCTCCTGCGAACGGGCGGCGCCCGCGAGGACAAAGGTCGCGATCCCGAACGCAGCGCAAGCGCATCGCGCGCGCTGCGCTGGACGGAGATGGCGCAGGCCCACGGGCGCTCCGAAAGAACGCGCTTTGGCAGCGGCGCGCGTCTGGTTCGGAGAGGGTTGTTCCTTTATGGTTAAGGCGCGATTAACTGGCTGGGCCGCACTGTCTGCGGGGGAGGTTTCAAACGCCCCCTCCGGTGATAAAGAGCGCTGATGATTCACGAACAAGCCAGCGCCGTTTTGTCGGCGATCCGCACCATCGAGAACGAGGGCCAGGGACTGGAGGCGCTGGCGGCGGCGGTCCGGACGGCAGGGGAAGGTGGGCTCGGCTCGGCCTTTTCGCAGGCCGTCGAGCGGATCGCTGCGGCGAGCGGCCGGGTCATCGTGACCGGCATGGGCAAGTCGGGCCACGTTGCCCGAAAGATCGCCGCGACCCTCGCCTCGACCGGCCAGCCGGCCTCTTTCGTCCATCCGGCGGAGGCGAGCCACGGCGACCTTGGCATGGTGCAGAGCGGCGATGTCGTGCTCGCGCTCTCCTGGTCGGGCGAGACGGTCGAGCTCGCAGCGATCGTCACCTTCGCCAAGCGCTACGCCATCCCGATCATCGCCATGACGGCGAGCCCCGAGAGCACGCTTGGCCGCGAGGCTGACATCTGCCTTGCGCTGCCCAATGTGAACGAGGCCTGCCCGAACGGCCTCGCACCCACGACCTCGACCACGATGCAGCTCGTGCTCGGCGACGCGTTGGCGATCGCGCTGCTCGAAGGCCGCGGTTTCACCGCCCTCGACTTCCGCGCGCTCCACCCGGCCGGCAAGCTCGGGGCAAGGCTCGCCCATGTCCGCGACGTCATGCATACGGGCGAGCGCGTGCCGCGCATCGACGTTGGTGCGCGGATGGCCGAGGCGATCGTCGAGATGACCTCGAAGGGCTTTGGCTGCGTCGCCGTGTTCGAGGCCGGCGAGAAGCTCGTCGGCATCGTCACCGACGGCGACCTCCGCCGGCACCTGAAAGCCGACTTTTCGCTCGACACCCCGGTCGCCCGGGTGATGACCCGAAAGCCCCGCACGATCGCGCCCGATGCGCTGATCGAGGAGGCGCTGGAAAGCATCAGCCACAAGATCTCGGCGCTCCTGGTGGCGGACAAGGGTGCGGTGGTGGGGATCGTCCATTTCCACGACCTGATGCGCATCGGGGCGGTGTGAACGACGGGTTGCGCGGTTTGTCCGCGACGAAGCGATTTCAGCGGCTTGGGCGCCTTTTTCTGTCCGTTTTGCGCATAAATAACTGTTAAGCTAAGCTATTTAGCGACGTCTTTCCCGTTGACTGGAGAATGCAGCCATCCGCCTTGCCACGGCGCGGCGCCTATGGCAAAAGCCGGACGCTCGGCGGCGACGCCAAAAGATGCTGCAGTAGCTCAGTGGTAGAGCACTCCCTTGGTAAGGGAGAGGTCGAGAGTTCAATCCTCTCTTGCAGCACCAGCCGATTCCGGACCGCAGTCGCGCCTAGATGGTGAGCGTGATGCCGGCGCGGCGGCCGAGGCGGCGAATCTGATCGAGATGATCCGCGGAGACGGCGACCTCGACGCTATCGGTGACCTTGAACGCGCAGGGCGGCAGCCGATCGCCGAAGAAGACATAGGCGGTGCCGGGATCGCAGCGCCTGGATGTCCAGGCCAGGCCGGCGACGGCGCGATTCGCGCGATGGAAGGCTTCCGCCCAGCGCGCCGTTTCGGGGTAGGCGCTGGCGAAAGTGTCGATCATGTCCGCCCGGGTGAGGCCGAGCCTGTTCAGATCGGGCTCGTTGAGGCTGGCGACAGTGAGGTCAGCGCCGATTTCGAGCCAGCTGACGGCGCGGGACGTCACTTTTCCGAGGGGAACGAACTTCTCTGCGGCCGCATGCGGCACATCGTGAAAGACCGACTCGAAGACGGCGCATTCGAAGGTGGCCGCCGCATAGAGCGTCGGCAGGCACGCGCCTCCGGGGTGGAACACCGGGGCGAAGCGGGTGAGTCCGCCTTTGCAAGGGTTTGGCTCGTCACCCTCGAACCTCGGATCGTGCACGCGGACCAGCGGCGCGCCGGCCCGCAGCTCGCGGGTGTTAAAGGCTGGAAACGGCTCGGGCGGCGCCGAGAGCGACAAAGGTCAACCCATCCAGGCCTCGCGCTCATGCTGCGCCGCGGCGACAAGTCCCGCCTCGTCGGTGAGCAGATCAACCGGGAGAGAGCCCTCCAGCCAGCTATTGGGGCCGGTGAACCAGAATGCGGACTGCCAGCCGGTCATGGTCTCTGGCAACGCGGCGAGAACCTTGGCGATGATCGGCCGCGGCCGGCCATCTTGAAACTGGAAGGACGGATAGGCGTCGCGGCCGGAGACCCTGACGCCAAAGATCTTGCCGGCCTTTTTCCATCGACTGGCCGTGGCGCTTCGGTTGGAGGAGGCGTGGTCAGCCTGCTTCGCCACGGCCTCGGCAGTCAGCACGGGCCAGCGCTTCAGGAAGGCGGCCTGGGCGGCTGCATTGTCGCGATCAATCGCCGGCATCGCCGAGGCAAGCGGATCGGCGCCGAGGAAGACGTCCACCAAAGCCTCTATATTGCGCTCGCTAAGGGCGCGCCTACGGCTCGCCACCACATCCGGCAGCTGTTCGATGACGGCGGACACGACCTTGGCCAGCGCCGGGTCGGAGTCATGGACGATAAAGAGCCTGGCTGTGCCGAGCAGCTCGCGCAGGGCCCCGTGGACCGCCTCGAGAAACTCTCGCCTGGCGATCTGCTCGTTCTTGGCCTCGAAGTCGTGCTCGTCGCCGATGACGACGTCCGGCCTCGGCTTATCAGGCGCGAGCCGCGCGGCAACCATGCGCATGAGCTCGGCGCGCAGCCCCTCGGCGGACACGGCTTCCAGCATGGCGTCGGTTGACATGGGCGGCGGCTCTGGGTAAACGCGGATAGGATACGCTATCCTATCTAGGTTTACCACCAAAAACCTTCAAGCTGGAGGCGACTGGCCTCCCGACCCGACAGTTCGCTATCGACCCGCGCCTATGGCGAAGGCCCTTCAGCTCGCGTAAGCCGACTGCGCGGCGAGGGTCGCGAGCCGAGCGCCCCGAGAAGAAGCTCGTGCGCCTTTGATGCATGTGCGGGCGTCCGAGGCGCGGAGCAAGTTCTCGATTTCCAACTCGCTGGCTACTAGCGCGGACGAGCCGGCGAGGGGGGCGCGGCGACCTGCGATGCGGGTGCGGTGTTTTCGGGCGTCGAGCAGTCGCGACCCTTGACGCGCGCGCATAGCGCCTCGGCTTCAGCTTTGGACAGGCCGGCGACACGCAGGGCGTACGCCGTCTCGCCGTTGACCTGGCTCTTTTGAACCGCAATCGTCGCGCCGTTGAGTGCTCCGGCGTATTTGGCGGTGAGCCGCGCCACGGCGGCGGAGGCTTCCGCCTCGGTCTTTGGCGCGGCGAACTGAATCGCCCAATCGCCCGATTTGGAAGCGGACGGATCGCCAGCCGGCGCCCCGATCGCGCCGGCCAGGGCGCCGAAGGCATGCGTCACGAAACTCACCGGCTCCCGCGGGGCGGCGGGCGCCGGGGTCGCCTCCGGCCCTGCCGTGGTCGACGGGGCTGTGGGAGAATGCGTTTCGCTTAGCGTCGCCGTTGCAGCGTCGGAGGGCGCCGCGGCGGTCTTGGCGTCCGTGGGGCGGGCGGAAAGCCCCCTTGAGAGCTTGGCGCGCGAATGGAGTCTGGGCGCCGTCGGCTGCGCCGCCGTAACGACCTTGCTCCCAGCCGTCGGCGCGGCGAGCGGCTCCGGGGCGTTATGGGGCGCAGCCTCTGCTGCGCGCGCGACGGGGGGCGGAGGGGCCGCGTCGACAGGCGGCGCCGGAGGAGCCGGCAGGGTTGTGGCGGCGGACGAGGCGTCAGCGTCGCGACCGATCGGCCGCGCCTCGGAGCCCACGACCTTGACGGGGGCGACGTCGCCGAGCCGGGCCGCATCGACGTCGCCCCGAACAGCGACGGTCTCCCCGCTCGGCCGCGGCGCTTCGGCTGGACCCTGGCCCGCGGCGATGAAAGGCTGCGTCTCCGGAGCTCCGGGCGGGGTTGCTCTGGGGGCGAAAACCGCGATCACCAGCGCCGCGCCGATGAGCGCCGCGCCCGCAGCGGCGAGCGTGGAAGCCAGTTCCGTCCAGACGCCCGCGCGTCCTCCCGGAGCCCGACCGCCGTCACGCGGCTCGCGCGAAGGGGTAGCGCCGAACCCGGAAATGCGCAGGGCCTTACGGGCGCGGACCGCGCTCCCGCTCGGCTCGACCGGAACCAATGCGACCGTCGTCGCAAGCGTCGCCGCCTCAGGCGTCCGCAACGGCTCGACGTCGGGCTCCAATGCGGCTTGATCGTCTGGCGGCCGCCGCTCGGGCGCGAGCCTGCGCGCCAGATCGAGGAGCCCCGCGTCCTCGAGACTTGTCGGTTGAGCGCCCGTCGTCCCCAAAGGGCGCTGATTCTCGTCGAAATTCTTCTCCGCGGGCCTAAAGAATCCTGAAACGCCCATTCCGCACTCTCAACCGCAACGACGCGACGCCTCTCGCGCCTGCCGTTCCGAACGACAGGACGACGGGTCGGCAGCTAAACCTCCGAGATTGTCAGGGCGGTGGCGAAATCAAGGCGGCCGGCCCTGAGGCCAGCCCGGCCGGAGAACAAGCAGCAGCTGGTTTCCGGCGTTCATTCGGCCGATCCCCACCAAATGTTTCCAGGGCGGGGGCAGCGAAAGGTTACGTCGCCAGAATTCGTCGGGCTTTCGAGCTGATTTCCTGTGCGACCACCCAGGCGGGCCCTTCAGCTCGCGTAAGCCGATTGCGCGGCAAGCGTCGCCAGCCGCGCGCCGATCGACTCCAGAAGAAGCTCGTGCGCCTTTGCCGCGATGTCCTCCATCGAGGGCGAGTTCGCCAGCATCGCGCGGGCGCGGCTGACAATCTCGTTTCTGCTCGGAACGTGAGGCAGGTTCAATTCGCTTAAGGTCTCGAAGGCGGCGAGGGGCTGGACCTGGCGAAGCCGTTGATGGAGTTCGGTGAGGCCGCTCTTGCCCAGAACCGCGGCGGCGGCCTGGGCTATTCGCTCGGCGTTGAAGCTGTTGGCGACCTGAAGCGCCGCGCGGCCGATGACCCTGGTCCCGAGCCGATGTCTGTTGTGCACCACCTCCGGCGTCGGACGCTTCAATTTCCACACGACTCCCAAGCGCTCGAGCAACTTCAAGAGATAGAAGGTCGGGTCGTATTCCCACCAGCGGAATCCCTGGCGGACGCTGCTCTGGAACGCATGATGATTGTTATGCCAGCCTTCCCCCATGGTGAAAATGGCCAAGAGCCAGTTGTTGCGGGAATCGTCGCCGGTGATGTAGCGCCGGCGCCCAACGACATGGGCGAGCGAGTTGATGGAGAACGTCGCGTGGTACACGGCGACCGTGCTCCAGAAGAACCCCACCACGAGCCCCGGCCAGCCGGCGGCGGCGAAACAGAGGACCGCGAGCGCTATCGGGGGCGCCAGTTCGTAGCGATGGAGCCACATCAGCTCGGGATAGCGCGCAAAATCAGCCACCCGGGTCAGATTCGTGGTCGCGTGTCGGCGGGAGAAAATCCAGCCGAGATGGCTGTAAAGGAATCCGGTGTGGCGCGGCGAATGAACGTCGAGCTCGGTGTCGGAATAGAGGTGGTGGTCGCGGTGGTTGGCCGCCCACCACAGCACGCTCTTTTGCGCGGTGCTCTGCGACAGCACGGCGAGAGCGAATTGAAAGGCGCGGCTGGTCTCATAGGCGCGATGCGAAAAATAGCGATGGTACCCGGCCCCGATGCCGAAAATCCTGAGCCAATAGAGGCCGACGCCGATCGCCAGCGCCTCAACGGTGACGCCGGTCCAGATCGCCGCAAGGCACGCCAGATGGACGAGGACGAAGGGCGCCGCGGACGGATAGATGATGTCCGTCGTCGGGGGGGCGTCGGCGGCGGGTTCTTGGGAATCTGAGTGTGGAGTCTGCGTCATTATCGCCCCGATAGCAGATCGCACGTGACAGATTGATGGCGGTCGTATGCGTCGAAGGCAAGCTACCACATTTCCGCGCGGACCGTCGCGACGAATCGACGCGCGCTGCTGGCGATTCTAGACGGTGCGCATGCCCTTCTTCCGCAGAATCTGCCTCCCGGTCGCGGCTATAGCCGGTCTCGCATGCGCTATTGCCTTGGACGCCTTCGTGGAAACCCGCGACCACGACGGGGCGTCCCGCATAGCTTCTGGAGAGACGCGCGTTCTTGCAAACGCCCTTGCGGAGAAGGACGCGCGCCGCGGCCGTATTGCGCGGGAGGCGGGATTGTGGTCCGAATCGGTTGCGGTCCCACCGGAACCCCTCGCCGTTCCCCCGTCCATTTGCTGGCGCCGCGCATAGCAAAAAGCGAATCAAGCAGGAGGATCGATCCATGACGGCTCCCGTTTCCATTACGACCCCCGTATCCATAGCCGTGTCCTCGGGCGTCGCCCTCAGCGCAAGATCCACCTCCACGACCGCCGAGGAACATGTCGGAGTTTTCAATCTGGCCACCGACGGCGGGCCGAACAACGCCGCCCTGAACGTGACGTCAATCAACACCGCGTTCAGCGCCTGCGAAGTGACCGGCCAGGAATTCGGGCATGGCACGCTCAAGATCTCGCATGTCAACGCGGGTTCCGGCCCAACGTCCGACCAAAACGCCGCCGCCCTCAGCATCGACCTCCAGGCAGGCTCCGCTGGAGGCACCGCCGCCCAGGGCATCTTCCTGAAGTCGACCACGGGCGGCACGTCGGGAAAAATCATCAACTACGTCGACCCCAACGGCGTGACGCTCTTCGCCCTGCTGCCGGACGGGTCGCTGCTTCTGCCGCCGCTTGCCGCCGCGCCCGCCGGCACAGCCGCCGGGCTCAAACTCTGCAATGTCGGCGGCGCGCTTGGCGTGGTGGATTCCACCGGGACATTCACGCCGCTGACTTGACGACGCTGGCGGCTTCCGGCGCCGGCCCGGCCGCCTATTTCGTCCAGCTGAGGCTGCCCCGCCTTTGGGGGGATGAAATCGCGCGGGCGGTCGGCCTTTCCCCGTGCGGCGCCGAACTGACTGAAACAGGCGGCTTGGGCCGGCGGCTCGCCGACGGTTGCGAATGATTTCATCCGTCGAGCGCGACCTCAGCGCCCGGCGTCGAAGGAACCGCCGCGAGGCCCGAAAAAAGGGCCATGCCGGCGGCCATGGCGAGGACGAAGAGCGCCGCGCGTCCGTCATGAAAGCCCAAGTCGGCGATCGCCGGGCCGGGGCATAGACCCACGAGTCCCCAGCCGACGCCGAAGAGGAGCGAACCGCCGACAAGGCGCGCGTCGATCGTTTTTGCAGTCGGCCACTGGAAGGGCTCGCCCGCGAGGCTCGCCGCGCGCTGCGCCGCAATGCGGAAGGCGACGAACGCGACCGCGATCGCCCCAGCCATGACGAAGGCGAGCGAGGGGTCCCAGGCGCCGCCGAGATCGAGAAACGCCAGCACCTTGGCGGCGCTGGTCATGCCGGAGAGACAGAGGCCGATCCCGAACAGGAGGCCGACAAGGAAGGGCGAGACGCGGGTCATGATGCGTCCTCAGATGACATGGCGAACGAGGAAGACGGTCAGAAAGCCTGCCGCCATGAAGGCCGCCGTCGCCGCAAACGAGCGCGGCGAGAACCGCGCGAGGCCGCAGACGCCGTGCCCGCTGGTGCAGCCGTTCGCGAGCCGCGTGCCGAAGCCGACGAGCAGTCCGCCGGCGATCAGAGCCGTGGCATTGGCTTCGATTGAGGGCGCAGCCGGTGCGAACAGAAAGCTGGCGACGAGGGGCGCGGCGATGAGGCCCGCGAGCGCCGAGGCGCGCCACGGCCAGTCGCCCGCGCGCGGCGGGATGAGTCCGCCGAGCAATCCCGAGGCGCCGAGGATGCGACCGTCTTCCAGGATCAGCCAGGCCGCCGCGAGCCCGATGAGTACGCCGCCGGCCAAAGCGGAGCCAGGCGTGAAATGCGTCCAATCGATCGTCATTGCAATTTCCTCTCGCGACCCGCCCTATTGGAGGGCGCATCGAAACCGGCGAGCGAGAGAAGCGCGAGCGCGAAGACTCCGACGCCGATCAGGACGGCCAGCCAATCCTGGCTGAGGCGCGCCGGCTCAGCTGTCTGAACCTATAAGACCGCTTCGGACATGGCTTCGCCTTTTGTCAGCGCCCAAGGGCGCAACTAATCTTCTATCATAATATCTATAGTCTTTGTCAACAAACAATGGAGCCTCCTCGCCTGGAAAACCGCGACCCGCCTTTCACCGGAAGCGGAACACGCCGGTCCGCTTGATCTCCGAATCCTCGAGTTCGCGAGTCACCGGCACGCGATACTCGATCACGCATTCGAGCCGGTCGGCCGCAAGATAAGTGCGCCGCGGGTCGCCGATGAGAACGGTCGCGCCGCGGGCGACGAGCGCGGCGAGCCATCGGGTCGCGGCCTCGGCCATCTCCTTTTCGTAAGCGATGTCGCCCGCGAGCACGACGTCCCAGCCTTCGTCGACGTCGATCAAATCCGCGAGCCGGGCGGCGACCGAGACGCCGTTGTCGGCGGCGTTGATCCCGATCGCGGCGGCGGCGAAGGCGTCGATGTCGGAGGCTTCGACACAGGAACTGCCGGCGAGCGCAGCGGCGATCGCAACGAGGCCCGAGCCGGAGGCGAAATCGAGCACGCGCCTCTCCCGAACCAGATCAGGGTTGTCGAGCACGTAGCGCGCGAGCGCCTGGCCGCCCGCCCAAGCGAAAGCCCAGAACGGCGGGGGCAGCCCCATCGCCCCGAGCTCCTCTTCCGTCCTGGTCCAGATCGGCACGGCTTCGTCCGCGAGCCGGAGCTTCACCTCGGGGACGAGGGGCGGCTCCGTCAGCCCGGTGTTGGCGAGGATGAAGGCGCGCTTCGCCGAGCCCTCATCCGGCCGCGCTGGCGCGCCTCCGCCTTCTCCCGCGGGCGGGAGAAGGGAAAAGCCCCTGGCCCGCGTGCGGGAGAGGGATTGGGGCGAGGGCTCGGCGCTGATCCGGCTCACGTCTTCCAGCGCAGGGTGGAGACGAGAGTGAAGAGCCTGCGCGCGGTGCCCTGATCGATTGTGACCCTTTCCGCCAGGCGCTGGGCCATCAGGTCGGCCCCCTCGTTGTGAAGCGCCGTGCGCTCGCGGTCGATGGCCTCGATCTGGCGCGGGCTCGCAGTGCGGATGGCGGAGTAATAGGTCTCGCAGACCATGAAATAGTCCTTGAGCAGCGGCCGCAGCGGCGTCATCGAGACGACGATCGAGACGGCCTGCTCGCCGTCCCCGGTCCTGACGTCGAAGGTGAGCTTTGATTCCTCTTGCGAGATTGTCAGCGTATAGGGCCCGTCGTCGCGGCCCGGGACGCCGAATGTGTTTTCCTCAACGAGATCGAAGATCGCGACGGCGCGTTCATGGTCGATGTCGATGACGCCGCGCGGAATGGTCTCCTCGTCGAGGAAAACCTCGGAAAGGCGGTCGCGGCGCTCGCCCGCCTGGTCGGTCACGGCCGCCCCGGGAGGCCGCGCCCCGGCCCCAGGTCCTCCGGCTCGAGCCGCATCGCCACCGAGCGGGCGTGGGCCTCGAGCGATTCGGCTTCGCCGAGCGCCACCGCCGCGGGTCCGAGCGCCGCGAGCGACTCTGCATCGCATTTGAGGATCGAGGTGCGCTTCATGAAGTCGAGCACGCTGAGACCGGATGAGAACCGGGCCGAGCGCGCGGTCGGCAGCACGTGGTTCGAGCCGCCGACGTAATCGCCGATCGCCTCTGGGGTGAAAGCCCCAAGAAAGATCGCGCCGGCGTTCTTGACCTCATCGCCCAACGCCTCGGCGGCCTCGGCCATGATCTCGAGATGTTCGGGCGCCAGCCGGTCGACGAGCGGCAGGGCGGCTTTCATCGACGGCGCGAGGATGATCGCGCCATAGTCGCGCCAGCTCGCTCCCGCGATCCTGCCGCGCGGCAGCGTCGCAAGCTGGCGCTCGACTTCGGACTGGACGGCGCGCGCGAGGAGCGCATGGTCCGTGATCAGGATCGACTGCGCAGCCTGGTCGTGTTCGGCCTGGGCCAGCAGGTCGGCGGCGACAAACCGCGGATCGGCGGTTCGATCGGCGAAGACGACGACTTCCGAGGGGCCGGCGATCATGTCGATGCCCACGACGCCGAAGACACGGCGCTTCGCCGCCGCGACATAGGCGTTGCCTGGGCCGACGATCTTCGAGACCGGCGCGATCGTCTTCGTCCCGTAGGCGAGCGCGGCGATCGCCTGCGCGCCGCCGACCCGGTAGATCTCGTCGACGCCGGCGATCCTTGCCGCGGCCAGCACCAGCGGATTGAGGGCGCCGTCCGGGGTCGGGACGACCATCGCGATTCGGGCGCAGCTCGCCACTTTCGCCGGCGCTGCGTTCATCACCACCGACGATGGATAGCTCGCCGCGCCGCCCGGAACGTAGAGGCCAACCGCCTCGATCGGGCGCCAGAACCAGCCGAGCTCGACCCCGAGCGCGTCGACAAAGCGGACGTCGGCGGGCTTCTGGCGCTGATGGTAATCAGTCACCCGCTCGTGGGCCAGCTCGAGCGCCTTCAACGCTCCCGGCTCGCAGGCCTCGGTCGCGGCCTCGATCTCGCTTGCGCCGATCCTGAGGCCCTTCGCGACCATGTCGACCCGGTCGAAGCGGCGCGAATAGTCGGCCAGCGCGTCGTCGCCCCGCGCGCGCACGTCCTCGATGATGGCCGCGACGGCTTCGTCAACCTCGGACGCGGACTCGCGCTTGGCGCCGAGCAGCGCTTCGAAGCGCCGTTCGAAGTCCGCCGACCGCATATCGAGCTCAATGGCCATGCGCGACCTCTTTGCAGGCCTCAGACCGACGAGGGGTCCGTGAGCGCGTGTCCGGCGCAGGCTGTCGCCGGTTGGCGGAACCCCATGTCGCACAGCTCCGCCTCGACGCATTCGACCTCGAGCCTGACCAGCGCGCCGTCGGCGAAGGCCAGGATGATCATTCCGGCCGGCGGATCGGTCTTCTCGAAGGTGACGGCGAGAAGGTTAAGAGTCTCGTCGTCGGCCCTGTGGCCAAGTCCGAGATGCGAAACGTGCAGCACGCGGTCGAAACGCAGGACGCTCGAAACGCGCTCCGCCGGCCCTGTCTTCGCTCCGACCCAGTCATAACGCATCCCCGCCAGGAGAAAGCGGCGCTGACGGGGGAGAAAGGCCATGTCGGAGCGTTTGACGCACGTGTTCTGGACGTGCGCCGAAATCACCTCGAGGCCCTCGCGGTCGAGCGCGAGCAGCTTGAGGGTCTGTCTGAAGGCTCGCTTGTCGGCGTCCATCGTCAGCCCGGGACCCTGACGATATCGGCGCCGCAGGCGCCGAGCTTCTCTTCCAGCCGCTCGAAACCGCGGTCGAGGTGATAGACGCGATTGACTGTCGTCTCGCCCTCGGCGACGAGCCCGGCGATCACGAGCGAGACCGACGCGCGCAGATCCGTCGCCATGACCGGCGCGCCGCGTAGCCGGTCCACGCCGTCCACGATCGCCGTGTCGCCCTCGAGCTTGATATGGGCGCCAAGCCGCGCCAGCTCCTGCACATGCATGAAGCGGTTCTCGAAAATGGTCTCGGTGATCCGCGATGTGCCTCTGGCGCGCGTCATCAGCGCCATGAACTGCGCCTGCAGGTCGGTCGGGAAACCGGGGAAGGGCGCGGTCGCGACGTCGACCGCGTCAATGCCGGCGCCGTTCCGCAGGACCCTCACGCCGCGATTGTCGCCGACCACCGTCGCGCCGGCCTCCTCGAGCGCCTCGAGCGGCCGCTTGATGAGATCCTCGCCGACGCCCTCGAGCAGGATGTCCCCGCCCGTCATCGCAACCGCGGTCGCATAGGTGCCCGCCTCGATCCGGTCCGGCAGCACCCGGTGATTCGCGCCGTTGAGCCTGGCCACGCCCTGAATCTCGATGGTCGAGGTTCCCGCGCCGCGAATGCGCGCCCCCATCTTGTTGAGGCAGTCGGCGAGATCGGCCACTTCCGGTTCGCGCGCGGCGTTGATGATCGTCGTCGAGCCGCGGGCGGTCGCCGACGCCATCAGCGCGACATGGGTGCCGCCGACCGTCACTTTCGGGAATTCGATCTCTGCGCCCACCAGCCCTTTCGGCGCCTTGACGACCGCGTAACCGCCGTCGATGTCGATGGTCGCGCCGAGCTTCTCGAGCGCCATCAGGAGGAGATCGACTGGGCGCGTTCCGATCGCGCAGCCGCCGGGCAACGATACGCGCGCTTCCCCCGTGCGGGCGAGAAGCGGCGCAATGACCCAGAAGCTCGCGCGCATCCTGGACACGAGTTCGTATGGCGCGGTGGTGTCGACGATCGTCCGGGCGCGCAAATGCGCCGTCTGACCCGACGCCGCCTCCTCGCCGACGCGCTTGCCGTCGATGGAATAGTCGACGCCGTGGTTGCCGAGAATGCGGGCGAGCTGGCTGACGTCGGCGAGGCGCGGCAGGTTTTCCAGCGTCAGCGTCTGATCGGTGAGCAGCGACGCGATCATCAGCGGCAGCGCGGCGTTTTTCGCGCCGGAGATCGAGATGACCCCGTTGAGTCTGGCCCCGCCGCGGATTTGAATGCGATCCATTCTCTTTTCCCTCCGATTCCAAATTGACTGCGTCGAACGCCTTGTCGCCGCCCGACGACGACTGTCGTCACGCTTTCGGATCCGGCAGCGCGGGTCCTTCCTCTCTCGCGGGAGGCGCCGGGGACGTCTCGGCCGCCCGCAAGCGCTGTTGCGCCTTGCGCCGCCTCAGGTTCTCCCTCAGCGAGGCAGAGAGACGCGCGCGACGCCTGTCGCGGATAGTGCCGCCCTCCTCATCAGGGCCCATGTGGTCCCCTTAAAAACGCGTTGGCGCCCCCCAAAGTCCGCCGGCGCTTGATAGGGCCAATGCGGCGGGCGGAGCAAGCCGAAACCGAGAAAAGGCTCTCCTTTCAGCGATCATCCGGCTTTTTCGATCAGGCTCCCGGCAGCCGCCCGCGCCTCGTGGGTGATTTCGGCGCCGGCGAGCATGCGGGCGATTTCCTCGCGACGTTCGCCGGCGCCAAGGCGCGCCACGCGGGTGGCGACCCGGTCGCCCTTGCCGACGGCCGATTTGACGATGCGATAATGGTTCTGCGCCCGCGCCGCGACTTGCGGCGCGTGGGTGACGGCGAGAACCTGCGCCTGCGCCGAGAGCCGAGCGAGCCGCTGGCCCATCGCGTCGGCGACCGCCCCGCCGACGCCGGTGTCGATCTCATCGAAGACCAGGGTCGGCGCCGTGCCCTGTTCGGCGAGGCAGACCTTGATCGCCAGCAGAAACCGCGCGAGTTCGCCGCCCGAGGCGACCTTCATCAGCGGCCCGGGCCTCGCTCCCGGATTGGTGCGAACGAGAAATTCCGCCCGGTCGTAGCCAGTCGCCGATACGAGCGCGTCGTCGCGCCTGAGATCGACGCGGAACTCGGCGCGCTCGAGCTTGAGCGGCGGGAGCTCGGCCGTCACCGCCCGTTCGAGGGCGCGCGCGCTTTTCTCTCTCGCCGTGCTCAGCGCAGCCGCCGCCGCCGCATAGGCGGCCCCGGCCGCAGCGGCTTTGGCCTCGAGGCGGGCGACCTCGCTGCGGCCGGCCGCGAGCGCGGTCAAATCGTCGGCGTATTTTTGCGCCAGCGCCGGCAGATTGTCGATCGGCGTCGCGTATTTGCGGCTCATGGCCCGGAGCGCAAAGAGCCGCTCCTCGCAGCGTTCGAGCTCGTTGGGATCGAATTCGCAGGCCTCGAGCGCAACTTCGACCGCGCGGGTCGCGCCCTCGAGCGCCTCGAGCGCCTCGTCCAGGGCCTTGACGCTCGGCTCGATTAAAGCCGGCGCCTGCCGCATGCGCCGCTGCAGCCGGCGAGACACCGAGAGAAGCACAGGAAGGATCGCGGCGTCGCCGGTCAGATGATCGCGCGCTTCGCGAATGTCGGCGGCGACCTTCTCCCCCTGCATCATCGCCTGCCGGCGCGCTGCGAGCGTCTCTTCCTCCCCCGACTGGACGGCGAGACGCGACAGTTCCTCGTGGGCGTGTCTGGCGAATTCGGCCTCAGCCTCCGCCGTCGCGACCCGCGCTTGTTCGGCCTCGAGCGCCCGCTCCGCGTTCCGAAGCGCCGCAAAGCTGGCCTGGACGGCCCGCGCCTCGGGCTCGAGCCCGCCATAGGCGTCGACCAATTCGCGATGGGTGGCCGGGTCGGTCAAAGCGCGTTCGTCGTGCTGGCCATGGATCTCGACCAGCGCGGAAGCGAGCGACCGCAAGGCCAGGGCGCTGACATTCTGGTCGTTGACATAGGCGCGGGTCCGCCCGTCGGCGAGCTGCACCCGTCTCAAGATCAGTTCGTCGCCGATCTCGATGTCCTGTCCTTCGAGCAGCGCATGCGCCGCGTGGCCCGGCGGCAATTCGAAAACGGCCGTCACCTGGCCCTGAGCCTCGCCGTGGCGGACAAGGCCGCCGTCGCCCCGCGCGCCAAGCGCGAGCGAGAGCGCGTCGAGAAGGATCGATTTGCCCGCGCCGGTCTCGCCGGTGAGGATCGTGAAGCCGGCGCAGAATTCGAGCTCGAGCTGATCGATCAGCACCACATCTCGGATGGAGAGGCGCGCGAGCATGGCGGCCCGTTCAGGAGGGAACGACCGAATGATAGATCTTCGAAATCCAGGAGGTCGGATCGTTGTGCGGCGACAGCCCCTTGCCCTTCAGGAGCGCATAGGCGTCCTGGTACCATTGGCTGTCGGGAAAGTTATGGCCCAGCACCGCCGCTGCGGTCTCCGCTTCGCCGGTGATGCCCAGGCCCAGATAGGCCTCGACAAGGCGGTAGAGCGCCTCCTCCGCATGGCGGGTCGTCTGATAGTATTGCAGCACATTGCGGAAGCGATTGATGGCGGCGGTGTAGTTATTCCTGTTCAGATAGAACCGGCCGATTGACATTTCCTTGCCCGCGAGCTGATCGGCGGTCACCTGGATCTTGAATTTCGCGTCTTCGATATATTCAGAGTTCGGATATTTCTTCACCAGATTCTGGAATAATTCATAAGCTTTGGAGGCGGATTCCTGGTCACGCGAAATATCGGGAATCTGCTCGTAATACGCATTCGCCTGCAGGTACGCCACGTAGGCGGCGTCGCTCGAATTCGGATATTCCTTCAGATAGCGTTCGGCGGACGTCTCCGCGTCGGTGAAGTCGGAGGCCTGGAATTGAGCATAGGTCGTCATCAGCAAGCCCTTTCGAGCCCAGTCCGAGCTTGGGTATTGTTTGCCGAGGTCGGTAAATTTCTTCGCCGCCTCCTGCGGAGAGCCGTTCGCCAGCTTGTCGAGGCCCTGATCGTAAGTCTTGCTGGCCGGCGTATCGGGCGTGATCTCCATCTTGTATTTCTCAGGGCCGAACGGGTTGAACTGGTCAATCATCGAGCACGCCGAGGCGCAGAAACAGATTGCGATGAGAGCGGCCACTCGTGGCAGGCGACCGGCGCCCCGCGAGGTCAAGCCGAATTCGAAGTTGGCCATCCGTGAAGACTCGATTGGTTTCGGAGGAGGTGCGCGCCCTTCGGGCGAGGCGACTGTTTACCCCACTCACCCGGCCCGCGCCATCCGCTTATCCGGCGCGCGGTCGACAATTGGCCCGCAATTGTGGCGTCATCGAGTCTCGGGCAGCGGGCGGCGGCGCGTCGAACGGGCGGACAATCAATCGGGTGCGGCGAAGGCGGCCACGCCAGCCGGAAAATGCGATCCCGCCGCGAAGTTTCTGACCAATGTCTTCGGCGTCGGCGCGTCCACGATTTCATAAGCTGAGCGGGTCGCGAACAGCGCCTCGAGGGCCAGCGCGTTCAGCCTGTGGCCCGGACGATAGGTGCGATAGAGGCCGACAATCGGCGCTCCGGCGAGCGACAGGTCTCCAATCGCGTCGAGGGCCTTGTGGCGCACGAATTCATCCTTGTAGCGCAGCCCCTCTGGATTGAGGACGACATCGCCGTCGATCGCCACGGAATTGTCGAGCGAGGAGCCGAGCGCGAAGCCCGCTTCCCAGAGTTTCCTGACGTCGCCGACGAAACCGAAGGTGCGCGCCCGCGCGAGTTCGCGGCGGAAGGTCGCCGGATCGATCGTGAAAGCACAGCGCTGGCGGCCGATCGCCGGAGACTGGAAGTCGATCTCGACATCGAGCCGGAAACCGCGGTCCGCGGGCAGAAACTCGGCGTAGCCGCCTTCGCGCTCGACGCGAACGGGCTTCAGGATCCTGAGATGGCGTCGCAAGCGCGACTGCTGGGCGACGCCTGCCTGATCGATCGCGCTCACGAACTCGGCGGCCGAGCCGTCCATGATCGGGGCTTCCGGTCCGTCGATTTCGATCATTACGTTGTCGACCTGCAGCCCGGACAGCGCCGCGAGGAGATGCTCGACCGTGCAGACGCTGGCGCCCGACGCATCACCGAGCATCGTGCAGAGCGAGGTCTGGGTCACATTCGCGCGTTTGGCTTCGAGCAGGCGCTCACGGCCGCCCGGGAGGCCGGTCCGCAGGAAGACAACGCCCGAGTCGACGTCCGCAGGATGGAGAACGAGTTGCGCAGGCGCCGCCGAATGCACTCCGACGCCGGCCATCTTGACCCGGCGGCGGAGCGTCTTCTGAAAGCCTGGCTTCATCGTCAATTATCCCCAGGCGCTCGCCCGGCCCTGATTTGCGGCGCCGGATGCCTCAAGGCCTAAAGCCCTCATCCGACGCCAAACAATGTCGCCGATGCAGTCGCCCCCTCACGAGCGTCCCGCCACCTCGGCGACCCGATTGAGGGCGACATTAGGGGGCTAGTCCGCGCGGAAACAAATCACCTTTAATGAACAAAAGTTACAAGCTCGCCGCAATTTTTTTTATATTATATTTCAATCATTTAACCAAATTATCCGACCTACCGTCGGGCCGAATTGTGTCCGGCCGCGGCAAAACCCCCGGCCGGAACGTCGTCCGCGTCACGAATCAGTTCGGCTGCCGCCGCAGAAAGGCCGGGATATCGAGATGATCGTCCTCGTTCACCGGAGGACGCGGGATCGCCCGGCCGTGCGGGTCGAGCGCGCCCGCCGCGGCCCGCGCCGGCAGCGGACGGGGCGCCGCCCGTCCGGCTTCGGCGTGAGACGGCGCCGGGTACGCGCGCTGGGGAGGCGGGGCGGCCGGCAAGGGCGGCGGGGCTGGCTTTGGCGCTTCGGGTTCTTCATCGTGGCGCGTAATGCCGAACGCGGCCAGTTTCTCGAGGAGCGAGCGACGGCGCGTTTCCGGCGCGGGCGCCCCGGCGTGCGCCTCACGGATCGCCCGTATCTGGTTCTGAGCGACCTGCGGCAGATCTTCGATCTGCGGCATCCGCGCGGCGCGGGCCGGCTGCTCGGGCGCTGGCGGAATGAAATGCGGCGTCTCCTCCTCCGGTTCGCGGCGAGCCTCGATCGGTTCGGGGAACGCGGCGACGGGCGCGGCGGGGTGGATCTCGAGGTCGTCGGCGAGTTGCGCCGCCGGCTGGGGCGCCTCGACCTGCGCCGCAGGCGCGGGCCTGATCAGAGGGGGCGCCGGCGGGCGAACCCGCAGCGGCGCCTCGACCCGCGTCTGGACGGTGGCGGGCTCCATCTGGGAAATTATCGCCTGATCGATGCCGGTCGCGACCACCGATACTCGCACCACGCCGTCGAGGGCCGGCTCAAAGGTCGCGCCGAGGATGATGTTGGCCTCCTCGTCGACTTCCTGGCGAATGCGGCTTGCGGCTTCGTCGACCTCGTAAAGCGTCAGATCGTTGCCGCCGGTGATCGAAATCAGCAGGCCGCGCGCTCCTTTCATCGAGGTCTCGTCGAGGAGGGGATTGGCGATGGCGGCCTCCGCGGCGAGCACGGCGCGCCTGTCGCCGGCCGCCTCGCCGGTACCCATCATCGCCTTGCCCATCTCGCTCATGATGGAGCGGACGTCGGCGAAGTCGAGGTTGATGAGGCCCTCTTTCACCATCAGGTCGGTGATGCAGGCGACGCCGGAATAAAGTACCTGGTCGGCCATGGCGAAGGCGTCGGCGAAGGTCGTCTTCTCGTTGGCGACGCGGAACAGGTTCTGGTTGGGAATGATGATCAGCGTGTCGACCGCCTTGTGCAAGTCGGCAATGCCGGCTTCGGCGACCTTCATGCGGCGACCGCCTTCGAAATGGAACGGCTTGGTGACCACCCCGACGGTCAGGATGCCCAATTCGCGAGCGGCTCTGGCGATGACCGGCGCCGCGCCGGTGCCTGTCCCGCCGCCCATGCCCGCGGTCACGAAGACCATATGCGCCCCGGCGAGGTGGTCGCGGATCTCCTCGAGCGCCTCCTCTGCGGCGGCCTTGCCGATTTCGGGCTTTGAGCCGGCGCCGAGGCCCTCCGTCACCTGGAGGCCCATCTGGATGATGCGCTCGGCGCGCGACGAGGTCAGCGCCTGTGCGTCGGTGTTGGTGACGATGAAATCGACTCCGGAAAGTCCGGAGACGATCATGTTGTTGACCGCGTTGCCGCCGGCGCCGCCGATGCCGCAGACCATGATGCGCGGCTTCAATTCCCTCAGTTCGGGGGCCTTCAGATTGATCGACATATCCTGCCTCGTTCGGTTGGGCGCCCGGCGACGCCGATTCGATTTCCGTCAACCTTTGTCTGGAGCGCCTCTGCCGACGAGGATCCAGAATCTCCTCAAAAGCTCGCCTTCAACCAGCGCCCGACCCGAGCCGCATATCCGCCTTCCGCGCGCGCGTGCGGCGTGACGCTGCGCGTGGGTTCGAAATATTCGAGGCCGGCCATCTGGGGATAGATCAGCAAACCCACCGCCGCCGCGAAGGAGGGGCTCCTGCCCGATTCGGGCAGGCCTTCGATTCCCAGAGGCCGCCCGATCCGGGCCTGATTCGAAATGACCGAGCGGGCGAACTCCGGCAGTCCCGTCAGCTGGCAGGCGCCCCCGGTCATCACCAGCCTGCGGCCCGCGTGAGTCGCGTGTCCGGAGGCGCGCAGCCGGTCGCGCACGAGTTCGAGGATTTCCTCGACGCGCGGACGAATGATGCGCAGGAGTTCCGACTTTGGCAGATGGCTCGGGTGGTCCATGTCGTCGCCGAGGCGGTTGATCGCCACGGATTCGCGGTCGTCCGAGGGGGACGCGATACAGGCGCCGTAGAGGGTCTTGAGTCGCTCTGCGTCCGTCACCGAGATATTGAGCCCGCGCGCGATGTCCCTCGTCACGTGCACGCCGCCGACGGCGACGGCGTCGACATGGATGAGCCGCCCGCCGCAAAAGACGCCGACCGTCGTCGATCCGCCGCCGAACTCGACGACGGCGGCCCCGAGTTCGGCTTCGTCGTCGACCAGCGTCGACAGGCCTGTCGCATAGGGGGTCGCCACCATCGCCTCGACGCGCAGATGGCACCGTTCGACGACCAGCATGAGGTTGCGCGCCGCCGCATGGTCGCACGACGCGACGTGCAGGTCGACGCCCAGTTCCTCGCCGATCATGCCCTTGGGGTCGAGCACGTTGCGCGTTGCGTCGAGAGAAAAGGCCGTCGGCAGCGCATGCAGGACGGTTCGTCCCGGATGGGCGTTTGCGGCCGACGCCGCCTCAAGAACCCGGTGGATGTCGTGCTCGGACACGGTCTTGCCGCGCAACGCCGCCTTCGCACTGAAGCGCTGCGACGCCAGGAGGCCGCCCGACATGTTGACGATGACGCCTCCGACTTCGACGCCCGCCATCCGCTCGGCGGCGTCGACCGCCAGCCGCACCGCATGTTCCGCGGCCTGAAGATCGACGACCGCCCCGCCTTTAACGCCGCTCGAACGCTGATGGCCGATGCCTAGCACCTTGCACCGGTGCGTGCGGCCGCGCAGCGCCTCTGACGGCTCCATCGGCGTCAGGCGCGCGATCAGGCAGACGATTTTCGAAGCGCCGACGTCGAGCACCGAAAGAATGGCGCTCTTGCGGGGAGGAATCTGCCGCATGCGGGGCGGAAGCGGCCGGAAGCTCATGGCTGCGCCGCCTTCTTCGGCGCGTGTTCGGCCGCCCACGCGGCCCCCGCTTCTTCCGACAACCGCGCGAACACCCGGCCCGGCGTCCGGAAATCGAGCGCCAGAACGTCGCGCTCGAGGATGCGCGACTCGCGCTGGAGGCGCAACAGGGTCGCAATCGCGGCTTGCGGATCGGATTCCGGAAGCTTGATGTCGATGCCTGACTTCAGCTTCAGATTCCAGCGGCGCTCATCGACCAGCACCCCGGCCTCGACCCGCGTCTTGAGCTCGTCCATCGCGTCCAGAAGCGCGACAAATTCCCGGATGCGTTGGTTTGCGCCGTCTCCGACGACAAAGGGCAGGTCGATGTACCGGCCGTCATGCGCCTCGTCGATCGGCGCGCCGTCGGCCGCGACCGCGCGCACCTCGCCGTCTTTCTGCCAAAGGCCGTAGGGCGTGCGCTCGACGATGTCGACCACGATCTGGTGCGGATAGAGTTTGCGTACGCTGGCCTGTTTGACTAGCGGATCGGCCTCGAGCCGCGCGCGAGCCTCGGCGACGTCGAAAAACGGAAGCGAGTCCTTGGAGCTTATGCCGGCGATCGCCAGAATTTGCGGCTCATTCAGGTGGATGGCGCCGGACACCGTGACGACGTCGACGCCGAAGCCGAGCGCGCGCGCGACGAAATCGCCCAGTCCGCCGTAACGCGCAACGAAGGCGTCAAGTTGCCCGCCGCGCTCCGCGCCAAGCCCGGCGGCCCCGACGAGAACGGCCAGGGTCAGCGCGATCTCGAGCGCGATCGAAGGCGGGCGGTCGAGAGGAAGGCGCCAGCGAAGGCTCCCTCGCGCGGAACGCTCGCCGCGCAACATGACTTTCTGCGGCGCGGCCGCGATCGGCACGCCGGGCAGCGCAGGCGCTGCGGTCCGCCCCCACACGAGCGATTCGCTCAGCGGTCGCATGATGCGTCCTCCACCATCCACGCGACCAGGTCGCCGAACGACAGGCCCGCGTGGGCCGCCATTTCCGGCACGAGCGACGTTTCAGTCATGCCGGGCTGGGTGTTGACCTCGAGACACACGAGCTCGCCCTCTTCACCTTTCGTTTCATCGAACCGGAAGTCGGCGCGGCTCACTCCGCGGCACCCCAGCGCCCGATGCGCTCTGAGGGTCAAGTCTTGGACCTTATGGTAAATATTCGGTTTAAGTTCTGCCGGCAGAATATGCTTTGAGCCGCCCTTGGCGTATTTTGCGTCATATCCGTAGAACGCTTCGGAAACCGGCTGTATTTCGATCACCCCGAACACCCGGTCGCCCATGGCGGCGCAGGTCAGCTCCTTGCCGTCGACGAATCGCTCGGCCAGGATCAGATCGCCGTAGGGCCAGTCTTCCCGCCCGACTTCCTGCGGCGGATGGGCGCGATCCGCCTTGACGATCACGACGCCGAGCGAGGAACCTTCGTTGATGGGCTTGAGAACGTAAGGCGGCTCCAGCACGTGGCGGCGCGCAGCTTCGCGCCGATCGATGGTAATCCCATGGGGGACGGGAACCCCCGCCGCCTGCAAGACGACCTTCGCGAGGTCCTTCTGCGCCGCAAGCGCCGACGCCAGCACGCCGGAATGGGTATAGGGAATGCGAAGGATCTCGAGCACTCCCTGGATCGTCCCGTCTTCGCCCACCCGCCCGTGCAGCGCGTTGAAGGCGACGTCGGGCCTCAGCTTTGCGAGGGTGTCGGCGATCGACCGGTCGACGTCGACGCGGGTGACGCGGTAGCCCACGGACTCGAGCGCGCCGGCGCAGCCGCGGCCGGAGTTCAGCGAAACCGCGCGCTCCGCCGACCAGCCGCCCATGAGGACCGCGACATGCTTCATCGCCCGCCATTTCTCTAACGATCCGCCAAAGAGCAGAGTTAAGGCAGGATTAAGTCGCGGGACTTAACGAGGCGTTAACCCCCGCGGATTGAAGCCGGGAAAGATTGATGAAACGGCGTTCTTCGGCGAACATGAGCGGAGCGGCGCCCGCCGGGCGGCTACGTCGACATCGCCTGCCCGATGCGCCTGATCTCCCATTCGAGCGCGATCCCGCTCGTCTCGAGCACGCGCCGTCTGACTTCCTCGCCGAGCTGCTCGAGATCCGCCGCGCTCGCACTGCCGCGGTTGATGAGGAAATTGCAATGCATGGTCGAGACTTGCGCGTCGCCGACCATGAGCCCCCGGCATCCGGCTTCATCGATCAGCTCCCAGGCCCGTCGCCCGGGCGGGTTCTTGAACGTCGAGCCGCCGGTCTTCTCCCGGATCGGCTGCGAAGCCTCGCGGGCGTGGGTGATTCGCTCCATCTCGGTCTCAATATCGGCCGGATCGCCAGGGCGTCCTTGAAACGCGGCGCGGGTGAAGATGACGTCCTCGGGCACAGAACTGTGCCGATAGGAGAAGCCCATTTCGGCGTTCGAGAAGACGCGTCCGAGCCCTGAGCGGTCGATGCCCTGGGCCTCGATCAAGACGTCCTTGATTTCGCCGCCGTGCGCGCCTGCGTTCATGCGAAGGGCGCCCCCGATCGCCCCCGGGACGCCGCGCAAGAACGCGAGGCCGGCGACGCCCGCGGTCGCCGCCGCCTTGGCGACGAACTGGTCGGGCGCGGCGGCGCCCGCGATGACGCGGAAGTCGTCCATGACGTCGATGGCGTTGAAGGCTCGTCCGCCGAGGCGGATCACGACGCCTTCGACGCCGCCGTCGCGTATGATGAGGTTCGAGCCGAGTCCGATCGCCGTGACCGGGATTGGGCGCGGCAGCGCGCGGAGGAGACAGGCGAGATCATCCTCGTCAGCGGGCGAGAACAGGACCTGAGCCGGCCCGCCGACCCGAAACCATGTCGTCTCGGCGATCGGCGCGTTGGCGACGAGGCGCCCGCGCAAGCCCGGCGCGAGCGCCTTCAGATCGCCGGCAAGGTCCGGAAACGTCATGGCGCCCGCGCCCTCAGGTCGGGTCGAGAGCGGCGAGTTCGCCCGGCAGCGCATAGGCCCATTGGGTGATCGAGCCGGCGCCGAGCAGAACGACGAAGTCGCCGGGCTGAGCAAGCGAGTGGACAAGCGGGGCGAGCTTCTCGGGCGACGGCAGGACGAGCGTGTGCCGATGGCCGTGGGCGGCGATCGCGGCGGCGAGGGCCTTCTTGTCCGCGCCCTCGATCGGGGCTTCGCCGGCGGGGTAAACGTCCGCGACGATGACGCTGTCGGCGTCGTTGAAGCAGGTGGCGAAGGCGTCGAACAGCGACGCCAGTCGCGTATAGCGATGCGGCTGCACGACAGCGATCACCTTGCCGCTGCTCGCCGCCCGCGCCGCCTTGAGCACGGCGGCGATTTCAACCGGATGATGGCCGTAGTCGTCGTAGATCGCGGCGCCGTTCCAATCGCCTGTGCGGGTGAAGCGCCGCTTGACGCCGCCGAAGGCGCCGATCGCCTTGCGAATGCCCTCGACCGAGGCGCCGAGCTCGTGCGCGACCGCAATCGCCGCTGTCGCGTTCAATGCGTTGTGCCGGCCGGGCATCGGCAGGGCGAGATCGTCGATGAAAGTCGCCCGGCCGGTCGGCCGCTCGCGAATCAGCACCGAGAACCGGGTCAGACCGCCGGTCAGGTCGACATCCATGAGGCGGACGTCGGCCTGCGGGTTCTCGCCATAGGTCAGCACGCGGCGGTCCTCGATCCGCCCGACGAGCTCCTGGACCGTCGGATGATCGAGGCACATGATGGCGAAACCGTAGAAGGGCAGATTTTCGACGAAGGTGAAAAACGCCTCCTTGATCGCGTCGAAGGTCTTGAAATGGTCGAGGTGCTCCGGGTCGATATTGGTCACGATGGCGACATCAGCGGGCAGCTTGAGGAACGTGCCGTCGCTCTCGTCGGCCTCGACCACCATCCAGTCGCCGGCGCCGAGCCGCGCATTGGTTCCATAGGCGTTGATGATGCCGCCGTTGATGACGGTCGGATCGAGCCCGGCGGCGTCGAGCAGCGTCGCCACCAGCGAGGTCGTCGTCGTCTTGCCGTGCGTGCCGGCGACCGCGACGCATTGCTTGAGGCGCATGAGTTCGGCGAGCATTTCGGCGCGGCGCACCACCGGAATGCGGCGCGCGCGGGCCGCGACGAGCTCCGGATTGTCGCGCTTGATCGCGGTCGAAACGACGACGACCGCCGCTTTTCCCAGATTGGCGGCGTCGTGGCCGACGAATACCTTCGCCCCGTGCTCGCGCAGGCGCTTGACGTTCGCGTTGTCGCTCGCATCCGATCCCTGCACGTCATGGCCGAGATTCATCAGCACTTCTGCGATGCCGGACATGCCGATGCCGCCAATGCCGACAAAGTGGATGGGGCCGATTTCATTCGGCAG
>JAFAHO010000276.1 GCA_019237205.1 Hyphomicrobiales bacterium | reverse complement strand
GCGACCCGCGCCTTCCGATCGACCGCGGAATGGCCGCCCCCCAGAATGACCTCGGTCTCCCAATAGAGACTCCGCAGGAGCTGGCCCTTCCAGCCGTTCCATACCCCCGGGCCGACCGCGCGGATGTCGGCTACGGTCAGCGTCAAGAGCATCTTGAGCCGCTCCTGGGTCTGTACGATCGCCGCCAGCCCTTCGGCCGTGCGCGGATCGGAAATGTCGCGCCCCTGCGCCATGTTGGACATGGTGAGATGCTGCTCGACGAGCCAGGCGACGCGCTCGGTGTTGGCGGGTGTGAGGCCGAGCCGCGGACAGAGGCGGCGCGCCACCTCGGCGCCGGACAGGGAATGGTCGGTCGGCCGGCCCTTGGCGATGTCATGCAGAAAAGCGGCCAGATAGAGTTCGGTGCGATGGGAAATCTTGTGGACGAGCTCGCTCACCAGCGGATGCTCGTCCTTGAGGCGGCCCGCCTCGATCGCGCTCAGCGCGCCGACGGTGCGCAGGAGGTGCTCGTCGACCGTGTAATGATGATACATCGAGAACTGCATCATCCCGACGACGCGGCCGAAATCGGGAATGAAGCGACCGAGCACGCCGGCCTCGTTCATGCGCCTCAGCGCCATTTCCGGCGAGCGCCGCGAGGTCAGGATCTCGAGGAAGAGGCGGTTCGCCTCCGGGTTCTCCCGCAAGGCGGCGTCGACCCGCTTCAGCGACCGCGTGACGAGCCGCGTCGCGTCCGGGTGAATGGGCAGGTTCGAACGGTCGGCGATCCAAAAGAGGCGGATCAGATTCACCGGATCGCGCTCGAAGGCGTTGCTGCCGATGACGTTGATCCGATCGTTCTCGACCTTGAAGTCCGCGGCTTCGGCGATGGCGCGCGTGCTGCGCCTCAAGCGTCCGATGAACCGGTCGAACACCGGGGTCGGCTTCGTCTGACGTTCCTCGAGAGCGGCGCAGACGATCGCCGTCAGGTCGCCGACATCCTTGGCTACGAGGAAATAATGCTTCATGAAACGCTCGACGTCAGCCTGGCCGGCGCGCGTCGAATAGCCAAGCTGGCGGGCGATCGGCCGCTGGACATCGAAGCTGAGACGCTCCTCCGCCCGGCCAGCGAGAAAATGCAGCCGGCACCGTACCGCCCACAGGAACTCCTCGCACCGCCGGAAGAGCGCGAATTCCCGCGGAGAGAACAGGCCGACCGCAATCAGGTCGTGCGCGTGGCGGACGCGATAGACGTATTTCGAGATCCAGAACAGGGTGTTGAGGTCGCGTAAGCCGCCCTTGCCCTCCTTGACGTTGGGCTCGACGAGGTAACGCGACGCGCCGGCGCGCTTCACCCGCTGCTCGCGCTCCGCAAGCTTGGCGGCGACGAATTCCGGGGCGGTCCTGGCGACGATCTCCTTGTCGAATCGCGTTTGCAGCGTCTCGAACAGTCGCCTATCGCCGGTGACGAGACGCGCCTCGATCAGCGTGGTGCGGATCGTCATGTCGCCGCGCGCCTGCTTCAGGCACTCCTCGACCGTGCGGGTCGCATGCCCGACCTTCAGCTTGAGGTCCCACAGCACGTAAAGAAGCGCCTCGACGATCTTCTGGACGGGCGGCGTCGGCTTGTCGGGCAGAAGGAACAGAAGATCGATGTCGGACCCGGGCGCGAGCAGTCCGCGCCCGTATCCGCCGACGGCGACGATTGTCGGCAGAGGCGTTCCAGCCGGAGCCGTCGCGAGCCAGCGCGAAGCGACCTCGAGCGCAGTCTTGAGGAGCTCGTCCATCTGGGCGCTCAGCGTCTCGGCGCAGGCTCTCCCGGTTCCGCCCGCCTCGAGCGCCCTGCGAGCCTCGTTGCGGCCCTCGATGAGGGCCGACTGCAGCGCCCGAACCGCCTGGGTGCGAAAGGCGCCGGAGTCGCCGCTATAGCGCTCGTTGAGTCTCGTGAGCTCGTTGATCAGCCTCGTCCGGTCGAGACCCTTGCCGGCGGGGGCGGCGGGGCGCGCGCGGGAGCCGCGTTCAACCGCGGGGGCGTTGACGACAGACATTACGGCTATATTCCCCTTCCGCCCCGCGCCCGCAAGGCGCCCCGCCCACTTATGCCCCAACCCGTCTGGCCTCGATCGCGT
The DNA here is from genome assembly GCA_019237205.1 of Hyphomicrobiales bacterium. Lineage (GTDB taxonomy): Bacteria > Pseudomonadota > Alphaproteobacteria > Rhizobiales > Beijerinckiaceae > Roseiarcus. Next base: position 36,379 of record JAFAHO010000276.1, on the reverse strand, counting down.
CCCAGATCGCGACCGCCAGATCCGGCCCGCCGAGGCGCTTGACCGCCCGGATGCCGGTCGGAGAGGTCACGTTGATCTCGGTCAGGTACCCGTCGATAACGTCGATGCCGACAAAGACGAGACCGCGGCGCTTGAGCTCGGGACCGATCCTCTCGCAGATCGCAATCTCGCGCGCCGTGAGTTCTGTCTCCTTCGCCGCCCCGCCTCGCACCATGTTGGAGCGGATGTCGTCGCTAGCCGGCACGCGGTTGACGGCGCCCTTCGCCACGCCGTCGACGAGGATGATCCGCTTGTCGCCGAGCGACACCGCCGGCAGGAATTTTTGGATTACCCAGGGCTCGCGGAGGGTCGTCGTGAACAGATCGAACAGCGAGCCGAAGTTCGGGTCCTGCACGCCGACCTTGAACACGGCGCCGCCGCCGAAACCGTAGAGCGGCTTCATCACGACCTCGCCGTGCTCGGCGCGGAAGGCCTCGATCGCGTCCCGGTCCCGGGCGATGAGGGTCGGGGGCATCAGGTCGGGGAAATCCATGACGAAGAGCTTCTCCGGCGCGTCGCGGACGCTCTTCGGATCATTGACGACGAGCGTGCGGGGTTGAACGCGTTCGAGGAGGTGCGTCGTCGTCACATAGGCGAGATCGAAGGGCGGGTCCTGGCGCAGCAACACGACGTCGACGCTGGCGAGGTCGACGAGCCTCTGCTCCCCGAGGCGCGCGTGATCGCCCTCGACATCCTTGACCGTCAGCGGTTCGGCCATCGCCTCGACGCGGGAGCGGCTGAGTCTCAGCCTGTCGGGCGTGTAGTGCAACAGGCGATGGCCACGCGCCTGGGCCTCGAGAAGCAGCGCGAATGTCGAATCGCCGGCGATGCGGATGCGCGCGATCGGGTCCATCTGCACGGCGACGGTCAGGGGCATGGGGTCCATATCGGAGGATAGCGGCGGCGGGCTCAGTCGATGTCCAGCCTATACGCGGACGGGGCGTGGCGGGGAAGCCGCCGGGGCGCGACGAAAACGGCGTCGCCCCTCAGGGTCAGTCCGGCCGCCCAGGGGTTTCGCGAAAGCCAGACGCGGGCGGCCCGCGCAATGCGCCGCCGTTTGGTCGCGCTGATCGCGGCGGCGGCGGCGTCGAGGTCGGCGCGCGCCTTGACTTCGACGAATGCAATCGCGCCGCCTCTGCGGGCGATAAGATCGATCTCGCCGCCGGATACCGCATAGCGCCGCGCGACGATGGAATAGCCCTTGAGGCGCAACAGAATGACGGCGATCGATTCGGCCTTGAGCCCGAAGAGATGCGCGCCGCGGCGCCGTTTTGTCCGCTCGAGCGGGCTCGCTCCGCTCACCTCCGCGTTCCCGCCAGGGCCAGCGCGCGGGAGTAGACCTGCCGGCGCGGCAACCCGTGTCTGGCGGCGACGACCGCCGCGGCGTCCTTGACCGAGAGGGTCCGAAGCGCCTCGGCGAGGTCTTTGGTCAGGACGTCCTCCGAGGCGGTCTCGCGCGACTCAGCCGGCCCGACGACGATGACGATCTCGCCCCTGGGTTCGCCGGCCGCTGCATAGTGCGCGGCAAGCGCGTCAAGCGGGGCGCGGCGGACCTCCTCGTTGAGCTTGGTCAATTCGCGCGCGATCGCCGCCGGCCGGGCCCCGAGCTCGAGGGCGAGATCTGCGAGCGTCTCGGCGAGCCGGCTCGGCGCCTCATAGAAGACGAGCGTCGCGGGGATCGCAGCGAGCGCGTTGATTCGCTCACGGCGTGCGGCGCTCCTCGGCGGCAGGAAACCCTCGAAGAAAAACCGATCGGTCGGGAGACCCGCAACGCAGAGCGCCGCCAGCGTGGCGGAGGCGCCGGGGATGGCTGTCACCGCAAGGCCGGAAGCGACGGCTTCCGCGACCAGCCTGTAACCGGGATCGGAAATGAGCGGCGTGCCGGCGTCCGAGATGAGCGCGAGCGCTTGACCGTCGCGCATGCGCCGCAGTGCGCGCGGCCGGGCTTCGGCGGCATTGTGCTCGTGATAGGGGGAGAGCGGCGTCTCGATCCCGTAACGGGCGAGCAGCTTTCGTGAAACGCGCGTGTCTTCGGCGAGGATCGCATCCGCGCCGGCGAGGATCGAAAGCGCTCTCAGCGTCACGTCGGCGAGGTTGCCGATCGGCGTCGCGACCACATAAAGACCCGGCGCCAGCGGCGGGCCCGGGACGGTCGCGTCGTGGACCAGAAAACTTCGCTCCCTGGGCTCGTCGCCGACGCTCTTCGATGGAGGGGCTCTTGTCATGAGCGTAGCGTCCGTCCTCCCAGCGGCCTTGCGCCTCTCTCGTCCCTTGGGTTCACGCGTCGACATAGCTATTCGCAGGTGAAAATGCCACAATTTCCGTGGACAGCGAGCGGCCCGCCCCTGTCGCCGAGCGATGGGGAGCAATACGCCGCCAAGCCGGACATAAAGTTCGGTTCGGAGGGGCGTCGGTGGGAGATCGAGATGAGACTTATGTCCGCGTCGCCTGGGGGTCGGGACCTCTCTCGGCGGTCCCTGATTGGCGGCGGGCTCGCGCTGACGCTTGCGGGCTGCAATTCGGGGATCGAGATGCCGGGGGCCGAAGTGGGGGCGCCGGCGGCTCCGCCGGCCGCCGCGTTCGGGCCGACGGTCGGCGAGACGCTCGGCTCCGGTCCGGTGCGGGTCGGCATGATCCTGCCCTTGTCGCAGAACGGCGCGCCGAGCCCGGTCGGCGCATCGATGCGCAACGCCGCACAAATGGCGATTGAGGAATTCGCCGGCTCTTCAGTCACGCTGATGATCCAGGACGACCGCTCGAGCCCAGACGGGGCGGCGCAGTCCGCCCAGGCGGAGCTCGGCGCCGGCGCAGAACTGCTGCTCGGGCCGGTCTACGCCCCCGACGTGCGCCAGGCGGCCTCGGTCGCCAAAGCCGCGGGCAAGCCGATGATCGCCTTTTCGACCGACGCCACCGTCGCCCAACCGGGCGTCTATCTCTTGTCGTTTCTCATCCAAACCTATGTCGATCGAATCGTTCAGTTCGCGGTCTCCCGCGGCAAGAAGTCGTTCGCGGTCATGGCGCCGCAGAACGACTACGGCAATGTCGCCGTCGCCGAGTTCCATGAAAGCGCAGGACGGCTCAATGCGCCGGTCGCGGTGGTCGCGCGCTATGGGCCCGGCGAGGCGCAGGGCGCGGCGCAGCAAGTCGGCGCCGTCTCCGGCCAGGTCGACGCGCTGTTCATTCCCGAGCAGGCTGACGCTACGCCCTCCGTCGCCGCCGCGCTCGCATCGAGCGGGATCAAGACCCAGCTCCTCGGGACCGGAGTCTGGAACGATGCCCGGGTCTTGAGGTTGCCCCAGCTTCAGGGCGCCTGGTTCTCAGCGCCCGACAGCGCCGGCTTCAACGCGTTCTCCCAGCGTTACCGGGCCAAGTTCAGCAGCGAGCCGGCGCGGCTGGCGACGCTCTCCTACGACGCCGTCAATCTGGCTGGCGCGCTCGCGCGCAACCCGGACCGCTTCAGCCAGCGCGCCCTGACCAACGTCTCTGGGTTCAACGGCGTCGACGGCGTGTTCCGGTTCCGCGCCGACGGAACGAACGAACGGGGCCTGGCGGTGATGGAGATCGACAACAACGCCGCGACCGTGATCAGCCCCGCGCCGCGCAGTTTTGCCGCGGGATGAGGTCATTCTGCAATCAGGCATGAGAAGCAGGGCGGCGGCGCTGGATTGGTCTGCTCAAATCCGAAGATAAATTTTGCTAATTTTTAGAACGCCTTACTGGCATCGCACATCACGTTGTCGGGGGACCTTCCCTGCGACGCCAGGGCTTCCTCCGAACTGTGACGAGCATCACAGCAGCGACGGCTAAGTCGTGGTTACGAGATCGCGCCGAGGCGATTCGTCCCTCTGCGACCAAACCCCACAATCAAGGGAGTGCTGGACCCCGTTGGAGGCGGATATGCGCTGGATCGAGAAACAGGTCAGATATTACCAGGGCTATCTGGCCGACGAACGCAGCCTGGTTCCGGTCACGATCCTTCTCGCCAACGCGATCGCCATCTGGTTGCTCATTGCCCTCATCGGCTCGGTCGGCCATCCATCCAGGACGCAGGTGGCTCTGTCGCAGCATCCATCCACGTCTGCGATCCTGGAACAACGGGCTTCGGACGAGGCGCGGCGGCGCTGACCCGCCTCGCCTCACCCACAGCTTTACGACCAGCTCATCCTCCAAATCTGGACGGCCGGGTGTGAAGATGTTGGGGAAGGACGCAGATCTTGGCCGGCGGCTCCCCTTGCCAATCGGCTCAAGGCCTGCCATTTGCATGCAATGAAGGCGCAGGTGGTGAAGGCATTAGCCATGAGTCAATTGACGGTTCGAAAGGTCAGCGTGGAGCTTGTTCGCACGCTCAAGCAGCGGGCGGCGGCGCATGGTCGCTCGGCGGAGGCCGAGCACCGGGAAATCCTGCGGGAGGCTTTGCTCGAGAAAGAGAGCGATTTCGCCGCACGCTCGGAAGCCTTGCGCCGCCGTCTGCGCTCCTCACGCGACAGCGCCGAGATCATCCGGGCGGACCGGGATCGCGACGAAGCTTCATGAGCGGCTATGTCGTCGACGCGAGCGTCGCTGTGAAGTGGCTCGTGAACGAGGCGTTCTCCGCCGAGGCCACGCGCCTCCTCGACGGCGCGGCGACGCTGATCGCGCCCGAACTCCTGTTCGCCGAGGCGACCAACGCGATGTGGGCCCTCTGCCGGCGCGCCGATATCACGCGAGCCGACCTTGCGGAAGCCATCAACGTGTTGAAATCAGCGCCGGTTTCAGTCCCCGTTCCGATGCGCCAGCTTGCCGCCTCGGCAGCGCGCCTGGCGGCCGACCTCGATCATCCCGCGTATGACTGCTTCTATCTCGCGCTTGCCCTCCAGGAGCAATATCCGGTCGTCACCGCCGACCGGCGCTTCTACGACGTCGTCCGCAAGCACCCCTATTTGTCGGACCGGATCATGCACGTGGGAGAACTCGGGGCCGGCTGAATCCTGGAGCCAGGCGGGCCGCATCCCCTTCGTTTGAGTTTAGAAGCTCTATACTGTCGGGCGCTCGAATCCGACCGTGAAGCCGATGCCTGTTCGACGCTTATCGCCGTCCTGTTATGGGCGAATCTAGCTCTTGCGGACCCTGTTATTTTGCCGATCCTCATTCGGGTTATTCCACGCAAGCGAAGGGAATTAAAAGCGTTTTCGCTCAAATCACGAGAGCGGAGCGGGCGAATCTCTCCCCTTATCAGGCAATAACAGGAAAAATTCCGCTCGCAGACGCGGGGCCGGTGCGGAAACCGTCAAGATTTTCTTTCTCTCCCGGCGCCGGGACGGCGCTCACAGCATGCTCGGCAGGACGCGGTCGGGCGGGCGGTGGCCGTCGGCGAAGGTCCGGATGTTGACGATGACCTTCTCGCCCATGTCGGCGCGGCCCTCGTGGGTCGCCGAGCCCATATGGGGCAGGAGCGTCACCTTGCCGGCCTTGGCGAGCGCGATCAGCTTCTCATTGACGGCGGGCGCGTGCTCGAACACGTCGAGCCCGGCGCTGGCGAGTTCGTCCGCCTCGAGCATGCGAATCAGCGCGTTCTCGTCGACCACCTCGCCACGGGCCGTGTTGATGAGAATGGCGTCGGGCCTGAGATATTTAAGGCGGCGCGCCGATAACAGGTGATAGGTGCCCGGCGTATGGGGACAGTTGACCGAGACGAAATCCATCCGCGCGAGCATCTGGTCGAGCGAATCCCAATAGGTGGCCTCGAGCGATTCTTCGATCTGGACCGCGACGCGACGGCGGTTGTGATAGTGGATCGACATGCCGAACGAGCGCGCGCGGCGGGCGAGCGCCTGCCCGATCCGCCCCATCCCGATGATCCCGAGCCGCTTTCCCGTGATGCGCCGCCCGAGCATCCAGGTCGGCGACCAGCCGGCCCAATGCCCCTCGGGAATGACATGGGAGCCCTCGACCAGCCGCCGGGCGGTCGAGAGGATCAGCGCCATGGTCATGTCGGCGGTGTCTTCGGTCAGGACGCCAGGCGTATTGGTCACCGTGATCCCGCGCCTGAGCGCGCTGGTGACGTCGATATGGTCGACACCGTTGCCAAAATTGGCGATCAACTTCATCTGCTCGCCCGCCTGGGCGATCATCGCGGCGTTGATATGGTCGGTGATGGTGGGAACGAGAACGTCGGCCTCGCGCATCGCCTCGACGATCTCGGCCTGGGACATCGGCTTGTCGTCAATGTTGAGACGCGCGTCGAACAATTCGCGCATGCGCGTCTCGACCAGTTCGGGAAGCCGCCGCGTCACCACCACCAAAGGTTTCTTTTTGGTCATGAGCGCCCTCCCCGCCCGCGCGCCGTCGCCTGGGCGTCAGCTATTTGAGTTCGCGCCGTCAACCCGTTTACGCCTCATTAACGCCACGCGTCGCAAATGTTTTGCGCCGGGTCCGGCTTCCGGGTCACGAACCGCCGCTTCGCCGGCCTCTCTACCAGAAGAGCGAGCAAAGACAAGGATGGCCGATCAGCCGCCGAGGAACTTGCGATGAATCGAGACCGGCAAGCCGTACGTGAGGGTTGCGTTACGCGCCGACAAGCGCTTGCGATCCTGGCGGCTCTGGCCGTTTCGCCCGATCTCGCGCTCGCCGACCCCGTCGGCCCGGTCACAAAGCTGCCGCTGCCGCGGTACGCGAGCCTCAAGACCGACCGGGTCAACCTGCGCGAAGGGCCGTCGAAGGACCACCCGACCAAATGGGTCTACGAACGCGCCGGCCTGCCGGTCGAGATCACGGCCGAGTTCGAGATCTGGCGCAAAGTGCGCGATTCGGAAGGCGTCGAGGGCTGGGTCCTGCATTCGCTTCTCTCGGGTCGTCGCACGGCGCTCGTCACACCGAACAAGACGAGCGAGAATTCCAATCTCTACGTCCGCCCATCCGGGAGCGCGGACCTCGCGGCGACGCTCCAGGCGGGCGTCATCGTCAACATCCGCAACTGCGACGGAACGTGGTGCCTGATCGACGGGGACGGGTTCAAGGGCTATATCCAGCAGGTGAAGCTTTGGGGCGTCTACCCCAACGAGAAAATTGAATGAGGCGAAAGGATCCGTGGAATCTGATGCGGTCTCGGCGTGTTTGCGCCTGAGCGCGAGGGATTTGGCCGTGCGGCGCGCCGTCTGCGGCTCAATACGCTCATCGGGCTGCGCTGGCTTGCGGTCGCCGGGCAGACAGCTGCGATTCTGATCGCCGCCTTCGGGCTAGGCCTCAGGTTTCCGGTCTTCGCCTGTTTGGCCCTCGTCGCCGCCTCCGCCGCGCTCAACCTTGCGCTCCGCTCGCGCTTTCCCCTCAGTCTGCAGCTCAGCGAGCGCGGCGCGACGGTGCTTCTCGGCTACGACATCCTTCAACTTGCGGGGCTCCTTTTTCTCACCGGCGGCGTCGCCAATCCGTTCGTCATTCTGTTCTTGGCGCCGGTCACCATCGCCGCGGCGTCGCTTTCGCTCCGGGACGCGCTCGCGCTGCTCGGACTTGCGATCGTGTGCGCGACCGCGCTGTTGCGCGCGAGCCTGCCGCTGCCGTGGATCGGCGGCCAAAGCCTCGTGCTTCCGCCGCTGTACGTCCTTGCGCACTGGGCCGCGCTCGCGGTCAGCGCGGCCTTCGTGTCGCTCTATGCCTATCGGGTCGCGCAAGAAGCGCGCCAGACCGCGAGCGCGCTCGCGGCGGTCGAACTGGTGCTCGCCCGGGCCCAGCACCTCTCGCAGATCGACGGCATGGCCGCGGCGGCGGCGCACGAGCTGGGGACGCCGCTCGCCACCGTTGCGCTCGTGGCGCGCGAATTGGCGGCTCATCCGCCGCCGGTCGAAGGGTTCGCCGACGACTTGCGGCTGCTGGAGCAGTCGGTCGACCAGTGCCGGTCCATCCTCGGCAAACTGTCCTCTCCCCCGGGGCTTTCAGGCCAGCAGATGGACCTTTCGAGTCCGGTCGAGCTGGGCGAAATCGCCGCCGCTCCCCACCGGCTGCTCGGCGTCACGATTGCGGTTGAGGGGGAGGGTCCCGAGCCGGCGCCGAAATGCGCGCGCAATCCCGCAGTCTTGTATGGCCTCGGCAACCTGATCGAGAACGCGGTCTGCTTCGCGGAGAAAGCGGTCGTCATCCGGGCGAGCTGGAGCAAGTCGACGGTGAGGATCGTCATCGGCGACGACGGGCGCGGCTTTCCGCCGAATATTCTGGCGCGAGCGGGCGAGCCCTATCTCTCGCATCGCGACGGCGCCCGGCGCAACGAGGAGGCCGGCGGCGGGCTCGGCCTCGGCCTCTTCATCGCCCGATCCCTGCTTGAGCGGTCCGGCGCGACGCTTGAGCTCGCCAATGCCGCGCCCCCCGCTTCAGGCGCCCTCGCCACGGTCCAATGGCAGCGTTCCGCCTACGAGCGGGGTCGACGGACGAGCGATTAGCGTGGTAATTGATTGGCGGGCCGGAGCTTGGCGCCAGCAAACGCATGGACAAAGACGCACAGCAGTCATCGAACCACGACTCGAGCCGAGGGGAGACTCTTGATAAGTCGCTCCTCGTGGTCGACGACGACAAGGTCTTCTGCGAACGGCTGGCCCGGGCCATGTCGTCCCGCGGGTTCACGGCGAGGACCGCGATCAGTGTCGCCGAGGCGCTCGCCGCGATCGAGACAGCGCCGCCGGCTTTTGCCGTCATCGATTTGCGATTGGGGGACGGCAGCGGCCTCGACGTGATGCGGGCGCTGAAGGCGAAGCGCGCCGATGCGCGCGGCGTCATCCTCACCGGTTACGGGGCGATCGCGACCGCCGTCGTGGCGGTCAAGCTCGGCGCGTTCGACTACCTCGCAAAGCCCGCCAATGCGGACGACGTCGTGACGGCGCTGATGGCTGGCCGGCTCGACGGCCCGACCGAGCACGACCCGCCGATGTCGGCCGACCGGGTTCGCTGGGAACATATCCAGCGTATCTATGAATCCTGCGAGCGGAACGTCTCGGAGACAGCGCGCCAGCTCAACATGCACCGGCGAACGCTACAGCGGATTCTGGCCAAGCGCGCGCCGAAGTGACAGGTGTCTTACCCGTTATCGGCCGGCAAACACGAAAACGTGCTTGCCGGCGCCGTCGACGGATGCGCCGCAGTCGCCGGCCCGAAAAGAACCCGCGATGATCCGACTAGCCGTCTTCGTACTTGAACGAGACTTTCACTTTCGCGCGGTAGGCTTCGACCTTGCCTTTATCGATTAGCAGGTCAAGCTCGGCGACTTCCGCAATGCGTAGATCCCTGAGAGACTTGCCCGCGCGCTCCACGGCCGCGGCCGCCGCCTTCTCCCAGGATTCCGTGCTCGTTCCCACCAGTTCGATGATCTTGTAGACGCTCTCGGCCATCGTTATTCCTCCCAACCGTCAACTGCCGACGTTGCTTCGCGGCGTTGCAACCCTGCGGAGCTCAGCGCGCGGTTCGATTCGTCAGCTCTTCGGCGGCTGCGCGCTTTGGCGGCTGACGCTGCCACGCACCTCCTCCAGGCTTGCCTTCATCCGCTCCTGAATGATTTTCACCGCTTCGCTGGTCGATTGCCTCGACAGTTCGGCCTGCTCCCGGGCGCCCTGGACGGCAATGTCGAAGACTTTCTTCACGAACTCGGTTTGCTTGGCGAGGATCTCCTGCGCGCTGCCCATTGGGTGATACTCGCGGGCCAGGGCGGTTGCTTCGCGCAGCGCCGCCTGGAGCACCTCGCGTTGCTTCTCCGCCACAGATTGCGCGCCCCCGGCGGCCACTTTCGCCGATTCGGTGAGAGCCTCCAGGTTCTTGCGATTCGTCTCGAGCAGTTTCTCCACGTCGACCTGCGGCAGGCCGAAGCTGTTTCCGAAGTTTCGCAGCATGTCGATGTACGGCTGAGTCTCTTTGGTCATCGCTTCCTCCAGTCTTGAGTTCACCCCCGGCTTTCGCCCTGACTATCGGCGTCTCGACGCGCCGTTCCAATCATCCCTTTACGGCTCGCCTCCAAGAAATCGCTCGATGCGGCGCGCTGTCTCTACAGGCCGGGCCACGATGAAGAGATGTCCGTCCTCGATCACCTCGAGGCGGGCGTTGGGAATGAGGCGCGCCAGAATGCGGCCGTTGGCGACCGGCACCAAAGGGTCGTCGCGTCCCATAAGAATAAGCGTCGGTTGCCGCACCGCACTCAACCATGGGAGGCTGGTCCAGCCGGCCATGGCGAGCAGCTGATAGACATAGCCGATGCCGAGAGCGCCGGACATTGCCTCGGTGTGGCGCCCGATCATCGATGGGTCCTTCCTGAACGCCCCGCCATAGAGGTCGGGCGCGATCTTGCGCATGTAGTTTTTGTCCAGATACCGGCGGGGCGTCGCCATGCGAAGGATCGCCTTAGGACTGCCCGGAATGCTGATCGCTCCCGGCGATGTCGCGGCGAGCACCAGCCGCCTGCAGAGTTGGGGATATTGATAGGCGAATTGCTGTGCGATGCCGCCGCCCCACGAAACGCCGGCGACATCGACCTTATCATAGCCGAGGTCGGAGACGAGGCGCGCGCCGAGTTGGGCGATGCTGGACGGACGATACGGCCGCTTCGGCGACGGAGAGCCGCCGATCCCCGGCACGTCGAAGATGATCGCCGTCGTTTCGGTCAAGGCTTCGAGAAAGGGCCTCGCCAGCTGCCAATTTGCGCCGATGCCGTTGAACAGCAGGAGCGGCGGACGCGAATCGCCGCCGCGTTTCACTGCGACCATCAGCTCCTGACCGCCGACCGACATCATCCGCGCTTCGATGCTCCCCGGTCTCTCTGCGGTGTCGTCTGGCGCAAGGCCGGCCCTATCGCTCAAAGACGTAGCTCCCGGGGGCAGGCATCAAAATGGGGTGGCGCTCGTCGCCGAGCGATTTCGGCGCATCGACCTCTTCGCCGGATCGCTGGCGTAACCAATCGCGCCAGTCGAGCCACCAGCTGCCCTGCCGCTTCTCCGCGCTCGAAAGGAATGCTTCGGGGCCAGTCGGACCCGCCCGGCCGATCATATAGGACGCCTTCTTGTTGGTCGGCGGATTGAGAAGACTCTGCAAGTGTCCGCTGCTCGAAAGGACGAATGTCGCCTCGTCCCCCAGAATGCGCGCGGTGTTGAACACCGCCTTCCATGGCGTGATGTGGTCGGTGAGGCCGGCCACAACGTAAGCTTCGACCTTGCCCTTGACCCGGCCCATATCGACAGTCCGGCCGTCCAGCGTCAATTTGCCGGGATTGACGAAGGGGTTGGTGAAATAGAGATCGATGTAGTCGCCGTGCAAGCGCGCCGGCAGCCGTGTCGTGTCCGCGTTCCAGTAGAGGATATCGAAGGCCGGGGGCGCATTGCCGAGCAGGTAGTTGTTGACCCAGTAGTTCCAGATCAGATCGTTCGGCCGCATCCAGGCGAACATTCGCGCCAGATCCTGCCCATCCAGCACGCCGCGAAGCCGCGAAGCCTCCTTGGCGGCGATCATCGTCTCGGGCGTGATCAGGGACCCGAAGGCGCTGTCCGAGGCCGTGCCAGTGTCCAAGAGGCAAACGGCGAGAACGAGGTTCTTGATTTTCGCGCCGCCGAGAGTGGCCAAATAGGCGGCGGAGGTGATGCCTCCGGAACACGACCCCATCACCGAAACGTCGTCGCTGGCGGTGATCTCCCGGACCGCGTCGACGGCCTCGTCGAGCGCGGCGACATAGGTGTCGAGCCCCCAGTCGCGATTCGCGACCGTCGGGTTGCGCCAGCTCACGCAGAACGTCTGCACGCCGCTCTCGAGCAGAAACCTGACGATGCTCTTCTCGGGCGACAGATCCATTGCATAGAATTTGTTGATTTGCGGCGGCGTCATCACCAATGGCCGCTTCCACACCTTGGGCGTCGTCGGAGCATATTGAATGAGCTCGATCAGCTCGTTGCGGAACACCACCGCGCCGGGCGTATTCGCCAGGGTCTCGCCGACCTTGAAAGCAGCCATGTCGACTTGCGACGGGAGGCCGCCATTGTTGACGAGGTCCTCAATGTAGTTCTTCAGCCCGTTCACCAGGCTTTGGCCGCCCGAATCGATAAACTTGCGCGTCGCGGCGGGATTGGCGATGAGGCTGTTCGTCGGCGCCAGCGCGTCGACGAGGATCGTCGTGAACAGATGCGCCCGTTCCTTGTCGACGTCGCTGAGACTCGTCTCGCTGACGAATTCGTCCAACGCCTCGCCCCACGCGAGATAGGCTTTGAGCAGTCCGCCGTGCAATGGGCTCGTCTTCCAGGTGGGGTCGGCGAATCTCTTGTCGCCTGGTTGCGGCGTGCGATCGGACCTGCCGCTCACGATCTCGGTCAATTCGCCGACGAACGAGAGCCATTTGTCGGCGGCGACGCGCGGCTCGTTGACCATCGCCTTGAAGAAAATCCCGGCGCTGTCGATGAGGTCCTTGCCGCGAAGGCCGACCAGCGGATTGAGCGCCAAGGTGTGGCGCGAGGCCTGCTCGGACATGCTGTCCGTCTTTTGGGGTTCGGAACGGCTGTCGTTGGTCATCGCGGCGCGCCCCTCGCGGGAATGAGGAACGCCAGGGTCTCGGCGACCAAGGCGGGCTTGTCCGATCCTTCGACTTCGAGCGTGTTCCTGGTCTTCATGATCGCCTGTCCCCCATCCTTCGGCTCGACGCCGGTGAGAACGACGCGCAGACGCACCCTCGCGCCGGCAGGCACCGGAGCGAGGAAGCGCGCCTTGTCGACGCCGTAGTTGAGGCCGGCGGCCGCGTCCTTGGGGAGGACGCCGATCTGCATGGCCAGAGGCGCGACCATCGCCAGCGTCAGATAGCCGTGAGCGACTGCGCCGCCATAGGGGCTCTCGCGCTTCGCCCGCTCGACATCGACGTGGATCCACTGATGGTCGCCGGTGCAGGCTGCGAACTTATCGATCCGAGACTGGTCGATCGTGACCCAATCCGACACCCCGAGCTCCTGGCCGACGCGCTCGCCGAGCTGTGAGATCGTGAATTCGCTCACTCAAGCCTCCGTTTTCGCAAAACGCGTGAAATCAAATTAGACTGTCTCGCCGTTGCTGAGCTACATGTCGCCGTATTTTTTGCGGAGCTCCTTCTTGTCGATTTTTCCGACGCTCGTTCTCGGGAGGCTGTCGATGAACAGGATTTTTTCCGGGATTCCATATTTCGAGATCACGCCGCCGTCGGCGAAGACTTTCAGATGAGCCTTGATTGCAGCTTCGCTGACCGCTTCAGCGCTCGACGCCTCCCTGACCACCAGCGCCATCGGCCGCTCGCCCCATTTTTCGTCCTTGACGCCGATGACCGCGGCTTCAGCCACGCCTGCGCAATGCATGATCAGGTCTTCGATCTGCAGCGACGACACCCATTCCCCGCCGGTCTTGACCACATCCTTGATGCGGTCGGTGATCTGGACATAACCCTCCGGCGACATCGCGGCGACGTCGCTGGTATGGAGATAGCCCCCAGCCCAGAGCTGGTCCGAGCCGTTGGGATCGTTGAAATAGCCCTGGGTCAGCCAAGGCGCGCGCAGCACGATCTCGCCCGACGCCTTGCCGTCATGCGGCAGGTCCTTCATGTCCGAATCGACGATGCGCAAGTCGACCAGCGGCGCCGTCACGCCGGCCCTGGCGCGAATGTCGACTGCCTGCTCCGGATCCCCCTCGAGATCCTTGGTTCGCACCTGCGCGACGCAGATCAGGGGCCCGGTCTCCGACATGCCATAGCCTGCATAGACGTCGATCCCCGCGGCGAGCGCTTGCTTAGCGAGCGTCTTGGGCAGCGCTGACCCGCCGATGACCATCTTCAATCCTGCGAGGTCGGTCTTGGCCGCGGCGGCCGCGCCGAGCATCATCTGAAGGATCGTCGGCACGCAGTGGGTGAAGGTGACGCGCTCGGTCTTGATCAGCCTGACGAGCATCGTAGGGTCATAGCGGCCAGGATAGACCTGTTTGACCCCGGCTAGCGTCGCCGCCCAGGGAAAGCCCCAGGCATGGACATGGAACATGGGGGTGATCGGCATATAGACGTCGTCGCGCGAGAAACGTCCTTGATTCCCGGCAATGCCGAGGAACGCCAGCTCGGCGAGCGCATGCAAAACGAGTTGCCGATGGCTGTAGTACACGCCCTTCGGGAGACCGGTGGTTCCGGTCGTGTAAAACGTCGTCGCCTGGGTGTTCTCGTCGAAGTCGGGAAAGTCATAGTGCGGCGAGGCGGTCGCAAGGAGCGACTCATATTCGCCGACGAACGATAAGCCGCCCGTCTCGGGGGAAGACCGGTCCGACATCACGACGAGCCGCTTGACGTTCGGCAGTTGCGGCTTGAGCTCCTTCACCAGTCCGGCGAATTCGTCGTTGACAAGAAGCGTCGTCGAGCCGGCGTGATCGAGCGTGTAGAGGATCTGCTCGGGGGCGAGTCGGACGTTGACCGTCTGCATGACCGCGCCCATCATCGGAATCGCGAAGAAGGCCTCGAGAAACCGGTTGCTATCCCAGTCGAGAACTCCGACAGTGTCTCCTGGGTGGACGCCGATCCCGGCCAGCGCCGACGCCAGCCGGTTGATGCGCTCCCAGATCTCGGCGTAAGTGAACCGCTTCGCGTCTCGATAGACCACTTCCTGGTCCCGCGCCTGCAACAGCGGGGTGTTCCAGATGTGCTTGAATAGCAGCGGAAATTGATACGCCGAACTGGCGGCCTGTATGAGCCTTCCCGTCACGGTCCGCCTCCTCGCTTCCTCCGCGCTCAGCGACGCCGCCGCCTGCGCTCTTCACCAGGACCCAAGCCTTTTTGCCTCACCTTATCCCTTGGCGTCGACTTTTGCGAGCCCAGCCGGACCTCCCTCGACGCTTCGTCTGGCCAAGTCGGGTGACGGCGGAGCAGAAGTCGCCAGGCGAACCTGCGAGAACGCTGGCACCTTCCAGCGCCGTCAGCTCCTTGTGAAGGTGCGAAACGGCCAGCGAGCGGGTCCGAGCGGGCCAAACGCCTTCCAACCGAGCGCCTCGGACGCAAACGAGATTTTTCGGCGGCTTGCCGCAGTGGCGAAGCCGTCATCTAGACAAAGGCGCTGAGCCCGGTGATCGCTTTGCCGACGATCAGCGTGTTCATTTCGCGCGTGCCCTCGTAGGAATAGATCGCCTCGGCGTCGGCGACGAAGCGGCCGACATGATTGTCGAGGAGGATGCCGTTGCCGCCGAGCAGTTCGCGCGCGTAGCCGACGGTCTCGCGGCATTTGACGGTGCAGAAGGCTTTCGCCAGCGAAGCGTGCTCGTCGGTCATCAGTCCCTGGCTCTGCAACTGTCCGAGCCGCAGGACCATACACTCCGTCGCGGTCACGTTGCCGAGCATGCGCACCAAAAGGTCCTGAACGAGCTGGAAGCCACCGATCGGCCTGGCGAACTGGGAGCGCTCGGTCGCGTAGCGCAACGCATGCTCATAGGCGCCCCGGCCGCAGCCGACCGCGAACCAGGCAACGCCGGCGCGCGTCATCCTGAGAACCTTAGCGGTGTCTTTGAAGCTGTCGGCCCTCTGCAACCGATCGGCCTCCGGAACGCGGCAATCCTTCAGCGTGATCCAACCGTTCTGGACCACGCGGAGCGCCATCTTGCTCTCGATCTTCTTGACCGAGAAGCCCGGGTTTTCCTTGCCGACCACAAAGCCTTTGACCTTCCCCGAGGCCTCGTCGCGCGCCCAAATCACGTTGATGTCGGCGAAGGTCGCATTGCCGATCCATTTCTTCTCGCCATTCAGTAGCCAGGCGTCGCCTTCGCGCCGGCAGGTCGTCATCATCCCGCCCGAAGTCGCGGAGCCGACCAGCGGCTCCGTCAGGCCGAACGAGCCGATCTTTTCGAACCGCATCATCGCCGGCAGCCAGCGCTGCTTCTGCTCCTCGTCGCCGCAGAGATAGATCGAGCCCGCGGAGAGTCCGGTGTGAACGCCCCAGAAGGTCGCGGTCGACGAGTCGACGCGCGCAAGCTCCATGGCGACGAAACCGTTCAAGAGCATGCTGCCGCCTGCCGCGCCGTATCCTTCGTAGCCAATTCCGCCGATGCCCACACCGGCGATTTTCGGAATGATTTCGAAGGGGAACTTGTCGCGCGCCCAATAGTCCTCGATGATCGGCGCGACCTCGGCCTCCATGAACTCCCTCACCCGTTGCGCGACCGCGCGTTCCTTTGCGTCGAGCAGATCGGCGATCCGGTAGAAGTCGCCGTCGATCGGCGGTACGACATATTCGGCTTTGCGCTTTGAAGAGCCTTGCATTGTCATGGGTCGTCCTCCCTCAATATTCGCGCACCCCTCGGGCGGGGCTTAGCCTTTCCGAAAGGGCGGAGGCCCAATCAGTCAGCCAGATTGTGTCATACTATGCGATGGCCGAAAGGTTCGAAACGGCCGAAGGCGGGGTCGAGCTGACGCAGCAGTAGACGAGCGCCGCCAGCTGTCGTTGGGAGGATCGCCGTGACGCTCACAGGAAAGCCAGGTTTTTCGGACAGGGTCTACCCGCCGACCAAACTCGCCGCAATCGTCGAGACACTGGTTGCGGAGGGCGTTCCGGTCCGCGAGGCCCTCAGCGATGTTGGTGTCACCCCGGACGAATTGCACTCGCCCGAGACTCTGGTTTCCCTTCGCCAGCTCCTGATAGCATGTCGGAACGCCCTTCGGCTGTCGCGCGATCCATCCCTTGCGCTTCGCATTGGCCTCTCGATTCACGTCTCCGCTTACGGCATGTACGGCTACGCGATTCTGTGCGGCGCCGATTTCCGCAAGACGATGAGTTTTTGTGTCAGGTACCACGTTCTGGCCGCGCCGTTGGTCGCTCTTTCCTTCACCGAGCGCGATGGGGACGCGATTTGGACGATCGAACCGATCTTCCACCGCCTCGTCGACGAGCCGCTATACCGGTTCATCGTCGAGATGCAGATGGGCGTGCATCTGTCGTTGCATCGCGACGTGATGGGGGTGTCGTTCGCGCCGCGGGAAACTAGCGTGACCTACTCCCAGTCTGACGAGGCCAAGCAAACCGAGGCGTTGACCGGATGCAGGGGACGGTTCGCGCAGGCGGCAAACCAGTTCATCTTCGACGCGAAATGGTTGGATGAGACCGCGATGCTCGGCAACAGAACGACCTACGCGGTCGTTTTGTCTCTGTGCGACGAACTGCTAGCGGACCTGGCGTTGCGCGCTGGCGCGGCGGGCAAGATCCGGGCGAGCTTGCTCGAGGACATCGCCAGGCGTCCGACGCTGGCGGGCGCCGCGAAACAGCTGGGAACCACTGCGCGGACGCTCCGCCGGCAACTCGCGCTCCAAGGCACTTCGTTCCGCGCATTGGTCGATGAGCTCCGCGCGCAAGTTGCGGTGAAGTATCTCCGGGAGACCGTGATGACCAACGAGGACATCGCGGCGGCGCTGGGCTTCAGCGACGCAGCGAACTTCCGCCACGCCTTTCGCCGCTGGACAGGCAGTTCGCCCAGCGCGTTCAAGTCTCGCATGCGCCCCTACCTTTGGCGGCCGACCGCTGCCTCGCCACCGCCGGGTGCTGCGCATGCAGGACGCCGGTCCACCCTCTAGGTCACGCGCAGCAGCATTTCGCCGGCATGAAGCAGGAGGCCCGCGAGACCGCCGATCAGCGCGCCGTTGAAGCGGATGTACTGAAGGTCCTTCCCGACGTTGAGCTCGATCACGTTGATCAGTTGGCCCATGTCCCACCCTTTCACCTGATCGGCGATGAAGGTCGATACCTCGCTCTTGTGTTCGGCGATGAGCTTGCTCGCCGCTGTCACGCAACCTCGATTGATCTCGGCCCGCATTTCGGGATCGCCCTCGAGTTGGGCGCCAACCTCCCGCAGGAGCTCAGCGAGGCGGCGTTGAAGCGTCGAGGTCTCTGCCGTCGCGCTTCGCTCGATGAAGATCTTGACGTTGGACCAAAGCCTCTCGGCGAGATCGCCGACTTCGGGGCGCGACAGCAAATTCCGTTCGATCGCTGCGAGTTGCGTCGCGAGAGCCGGTTCCGTTTCCAGCCGTTCTATCAGCGAAAGGGCCAGCCGATCGATCTCGCCGCGGAGCGGGTGCGCCGGATTGGTCCGAACGTCCTCGAAAAACGAGGCGGCGGACGCTGCCACCTTCTTCATCAGATAGGCGTCCGCGCGATAGAATTTGAGCAGCGTCGGCAGTTCGGCGCGGATCTTCTCGCGTATCGCCGCCATGGTCTCGGGTTTGTTCAACGCCTCGTGTACGGCCGCCATCACGTCATCGAGCAACCGCTGATGCCCGCCGTCGCTGACGAATGTCCTTAGCGCGCCCGCCGCAAGCGGAGTGAAGTCGATCGACTGGAGCTGCGCTTGCGCGCGGCGGGCGACAAAGCTCTTCAGCCCGGAGGACTCGGCCGCCGCGATCGCCTCAGGCATGAGTCTCAGCATGAACCGCGCGAGGTCGCCGCTGCGCTTGCGGTCGTCGAGCCATTCGCTGAAGAACGAGGCGAAATCAGTCTGGTTGAGCTTGGCTTCGACCGGCGCGGCGTCGAGAAACTGCTCCTCGATGAACTCGCCGAGCTTCTCGGCGATGCGCTGCTGGTTGTTGGGAATGATCGCTGTATGCGGAATAGGGAGCCCCAGCGGCCGCCGGAACAACGCCTCGACCGCGTACCAGTCGGCCAACCCTCCAATGGCGCCGGCCTCCGCAAATGCCGCGAGGAAGCCGAATGCCGGGTGGCGCCGCTCGAGGGCGCGCGCGATGACGATGAGGATCAGACACCCGCCAAGGACCGCCGTGGCGGCAAACTTGATCCGTCTCAGTTCGGCGGCGCGCTGGCTGTCGTTCGATCTGCCCAGCAGCGCCGGGCTGCGATTGGCGTTCATATGGATCTGCTTCCTCTGCGAGGGACGGCCGCCCCGGCGACAAATGCCAGAAACCTGCGGCTGACAACAGCGAATGAAGGCCCGCCGAAGCGAGCCTTCCGAGGATGCGAGCACCTGAGTTGGGTCAGGCCGGCTTCGCTTTTTCGAACCCGGCCGCCGAAGCCTTTAGCTGGCGGATCCTTCCAGTTTCGACGCGGCTCGGCCGACATAGTCCGCGACCGCCTTTACGCGTTCCGCGGTCGCGTTGGCTCGGCTGCGAAGGTAGTCCGACTGAATTTGAAGGGCGTCCGTCGGAGACGCGGCCGTGGAGAGGTGGCGAAGTCCGGCGAGCAGCGCCGCAGCGTCCTGATAGAGCGCTGTCTGAACGGCTCGGCTGACGCGGCCGAGCTCCCGGACCGAAGACACGGCGGTGTTCTCGATGGTCGCAGTCGCCTTTTCAACTGCGTCGCGGCCGTCCGTCGCGAACCTCTCGCCGAGGCCGGTCATGCGCTTCGCGAAATCGCGGGCGACGTCCGGAACGTCCAGATTCGGGATCGCCTCCAACGCGTCGGCGAGCGGAGCGAAGGCGTCAAAGGTTTTCAACTTGGCTTCTGTCTTAGCGCTAGCGGTCATTTTCCTGTCCTCAATGAGCTACGGAGCCCCGTCCGAATGGCCCGGGGTGACGTTCTCTTCGCACAGTCTATTGTGCAGTGCAACATAATATGCTGCAGTGCGACATCACAACTTCGTGATCGTACCAATCGAATTAGGCTAATCCATCGAACGGTCTCGCCCGCGCTGGCCGGCAGGACAGAGCGGCGTCGCCCGTGATTTGTGGTTCAGCGTCCGTGCGAGAAGGTTCGCAGACTCGCTCGGCGTCCTTTCGCCGCCTCGAAATCAACTTGAGTCGGCCGCCGATTTGATTCGGGCGAAGAGCGAGATCAGGGCGCCTCGCTTTTGCCCACAGTGGTAGCCAGGAGGAAACCTGGTGGGCCGGGCAGGACTCGAACCTGCAACCAGACCGTTATGAGCGGCCGGCTCTAACCATTGAGCTACCGGCCCGACCGGGCGCGCCGCCGCATAAAGCGCAAAACCGGGAGGGAGGCAATCGGGCCCGCTTCCGCCCGACCGCCCCTACGCCTTCCGGCAATCTCGCGCCCGGCCCTAACTTCGCCACGCAATTCGTTTTCTTCGCCGCCCTGTGATAGGCGGATCAGGATGACGTTTCAGGGCGGCACGATGGCGGCGGGCGTCAATGGCGTGGAACGGACGGCGGCGCTGTCCGCGCGCGCCGGCGCGCGGCGGATTGCGGTCGCGCCGCCGCCTGATCGCGAGCAGGCCTTCGCCCGCGCCATGCGCCGCTCGAGCCGGGTGCGGCTTTTGCGCAGGGCCATTCTCGCCAGTGTGGTTGGGACCGTGGCGGCGATGGTTGGGATCGCGATTTTCAACCCGTTCGCGGCGAAGTTCGGCTCGCTCAGCTTTTCGGCCCTGTCGCTGGACGGGACCAAGATTACGATGGCCAATCCCAGGCTCGCCGGGTTTCGCGGCGACGGCCAGCCCTATTCCCTGACCGCCGAAAAGGCGGTCCAGGACGTCAAGCGTCCTACGGTTGTCGAGCTGAAAAAGCTCACCGGCGACATCGGAATGTCGGGCGGCGAAACCTCGCATGTCACCGCTGACGCCGGCGTTTATGACAGCGTCAGCGAACAAATGAGGCTCACCGACAACGTCCGGATCGGCAACTCGCGCTTCGAAGTGCGGTTAAGAACAGCCGACATCAATTTTAAGACAGGCGTTTATCAGAGCGAGGAGCCGGTGGAGGTCCATGTCGGCGAGGGGACGACGATTGTCGGCGATCGCGCCACGGCCCGCAACAACGGCCAGGAATTGACGTTCGAGGGCCACGTCAGAACCACGGTCATTCCGCAGGACGACGCGACGGCGGATGCGGACGCAAAGGGGACTGAGCCATGATCATGGCGCCGAGAGGCTCGGGCGGCGTAGCTCTCCTCGCCGTAGCGCTGATTCTCGCGGCCGCCGGAGGCGAGGCCACGACGAAGCCTGCGAGCCCGCCCGCCTCCAGTCCGATCCAGATCATGCCGGGAACGAGTTCGAAGGAGCCGGTTTCGATCGACGCCGACAAGCTCGTCTATTACGACAAGGAGCGGAAGGCGGTGTACTCAGGCAATGTCGTCGTCATCCAGGGCGACACGAAGATGACGTGTTCGGTCATGACCGTCTTTCTCGATCGTTCGCCGTCCCCAACCGCAAACCCATCCGCCGCCGCTCCCGCCCCCGCAGGCGCCGAGGACGGCCCGTCGGCAAATTCGGGCATCAAGCATCTCGATGCTGCGGGCCCGGTGACGGTAGTCTCGAAGACACAGGTCGCGACCGGCGACAACGCCACCTACGACAAGGCTGAGAACAAGGTGCGACTGATCGGCCACGTCACGCTCAGCGACGGGCAGAACGTCACCAAGGGCGACAAGCTGACCTACGATCTCAAGACCAGCCAGGCAACCATCGACACCGGCTCCAAAACGGGACGCGTGCACGGCCAATTCCTGCCGAGCGGGGGAACCGCCGACCAGACCAAAGCGAAATAGGAGCCGTCACCCTTGCTGAGAACGCGCGGGCCGTCGGCCCAACCAGACGCGAGCGCCGCCCGGTGAGCGAGGACCTGCTGCGCGAATCGATCGAAACGATCGGCTGGAGGCGCGACGGCGGACGTCGCGCGCCCGGGCGCGCGGCCTCCGACGCCTCGCCGTTCGGCTCTGATCGCCAGGGCGTTCTGGCCGTGCATCGCCTTGGAAAAGGCTATCGCGGGCGCATGGTGGTCCAGGATGTCAGCCTGTCCGTCAGGCGAGGCGAGGCCGTCGGGCTCCTGGGCCCGAACGGGGCGGGCAAAACCACTGTTTTTTATATGATTACGGGCCTCGTCAAGCCGGACAAGGGGCTGATCGAACTCGACGGCCACGATGTGACGGGCCTGCCGATGTTTCAGCGGGCGCGTCTCGGCGTCGGCTATCTTCCGCAGGAGGCGTCGATCTTTCGCGGCCTCAATGTCGAGGAGAACATTCGCGCGGTCCTCGAGGTCAACGAGCCCGATCGGAACGCGCGTGAAGCCATGCTCGAATCTCTGCTGGACGAGTTCGACATCGCCCGTGTGCGCAAAGCGCCTTCGATCTCGCTCTCCGGCGGCGAGCGACGCCGTTGCGAGATCGCGCGCGCGCTCGGCGGCAAGCCGTCCTTCATGCTGCTCGACGAGCCCTTCGCCGGCATCGACCCGATCGCAGTCGGCGACATCCAGGATCTCGTCCGCCACCTCAAGGGACGCGGGATCGGCGTGCTGATCACGGATCACAATGTGCGGGAGACGCTTGGGCTGATCGATCGCGCCTATATCATCCACAGCGGCCAGGTCCTGACGGAAGGGCCGCCGGAGGAGATCATCTCCCATCCGGACGTCAGACGGTTTTATCTCGGCGAAGACTTCCGGATGTAGCAACACCCGCCGACGCAGAGGGTCACTCGTCCTCGCCGAACCGGTTCGAGACCAGTTCGGCGAGCGCATCGAGCGCCTCCTGCGCCTCGGCGCCGGAGGCGAAGACGGTGATGGTCGATCCGAGTCCGGCGCCGAGCGTCAGGATGCCCATGATAGAATCGCCGCCGACGGTTTCGCCGCATCGCGCGACTTTGATGTCGGCGTCGAAGCGGTCGACGCACTGCACGAATTTCGCTGTGGCGCGCGCGTGCAGGCCCTTCCGGTTCACGATATGCATCTCGCGGAACAGGGCGCCGTCGCATTCTGACGGCGGCGGGCAGTCGTCCTCGGGGCTAAGCCCGCTCATTTCCCGGCGAGGACCTTGCTGGCGACGGTAATGTACTTGCGGCCCGCTTCGCGCGCTTCGAGCACCGCCTGATCGAGATTGGCGGAGTCGCGCATCGTGGCGAGTTTGATTAGCATCGGCAGATTAACGCCGCAGATCACCTCGATGCGTCCCCCGTCCATGACTGATATCGCAAGATTGGAGGGCGTCCCGCCGAACATGTCGGTGAGGATCACGACGCCTGCGCCATCCTGAACCCTCGCCGCGGCGTTCAGGATGTCCGACCGTCGCTGCTCCATGTCGTCCTCGGGTCCGATCGTGATCGTCTCGAGTTGCGACTGCGGCCCCACGACATGTTCCAACGCCGCCCGAAAACCAGTGGCGAGCTGGCCGTGGGTCACAAGGACCAATCCAATCATCAAAGATCCATCAGTCGACCGACTCGCTTCCGGCGTCATTCGAGCCTTGGCGGAGAGGCAACCTTTCCATTTTTGTGCACTGCGGCGCAATGTTCAAGCGAAATTCGCTTTCGCCGACCCTTGTCCGCCGCCATGAGCCATAGACGTTCGTCGACCGCGATCGCCTGATCGTTCGAGCTGTCGCGCGAATCAAGCGCCAGCCGCGGCGCCTCGATCCCATCGAGGGTCATAAGGTCGGGATCCTCCGGCAGGCGCGGCCAGGCCCGGCGCCGTTCGCTGAGTTCGACGATGAGCCTGACGACGGCGGCGCTCTCGGAGCCGACCGTCAAAAGCCCCGCCATCCGACGTTCGATGACGCCAGCCAGATCCCGCGCGCCGGAGGCGATCAGTCGTCCGCCCGCCCGGCGAATCCAGATGCGGTCATCCCCGATCAGCGCCGCGAAAAGGCCGGTTGAGCGGGCCCTCGCGAGCAAGGCGAGGGCAAGACGGCTCTTTCCCGATCCCGAGGGTCCAAGGATCAGCACCCCGTTTTCGCCGTAGACCAAGGACGTGGCGTGCAACCCGGGTTCGGCGCTCATGGCGCGAAAGCCGGCAGTTCGACCACGAAGCGCGCCCCGGCGCCGTGGCGGACCGGCTCATCGGGGGGCTCGTCGCGTCCGGTTCCAACCCGGACGGACGCCGGCTCGGCCGGACGGTTGGCGGCCCAGATCTTCCCGCCGTGCGCCTCTACGATCTGTCGCGAGATCGACAGGCCCAAGCCGGAGTTCTGGCCGAACCCCTGATTCGGCCGGTCGGTGTAGAACCGCTCGAAAATACGCTCCAGCGCGTGCGGGGGAATGCCGGGGCCGTCGTCGTCGACGGTGATGACGACGCGCTCCTCTCGCGGCTCACCATCCTGTCCCGTCGAAATCCTCGCGAGCGAGACGCGCACGACGCCGCCAGGTTCCGAAAACGAGCACCCGTTGTCGATGAGATTCGTGACGACCTGCGCGAGACGCGAATCGTGGCCGAGCACGAAATAGTCCGCGCCGGCGCGCCGCCCCCGCCTCACAGGAACCGACAGCTCGATCCGCGCGCCATTGCTGCGCGGCGAATCTTGCGACATCGCGACGACGGCATGTAGAAGCGCCGCGACGTCGACCGGGCCCGCCTCGCCGCGCGTCAATTCCGCGTCGAGGCGCGATGCGTCGGAAATGTCGGAGATCAGCCGGTCGAGCCGGCGAACGTCGTGCTGCATGACCGCGACGAGTCGGTCGCGCGCGGGTCCGGACTTGACCCGCGGCAGGGTCTCCAGCGCGCTTCGCAGCGAAGTCAAAGGATTCTTCAACTCATGCGCGACATCGGCGGCGAAGCTTTCGATCGCGTCGAGCCGGTTGTAGAGTGCCTGCGTCATTTCGCGCAAGGCCCGCGAGAGATGGCCGATCTCGTCGGAGCGCGCGGTGAAATCGGGAATCTGCTGTCGCGATCGGATTCCGCGCCGGACACGCTCCGCCGCATCGGCGAGGCGGCGCACAGGTTCTGCGATCGTATTGGCGAGCGATAGCGACAGCAGCAACATCACGGCCGCGAGCACCGCGAAAAACCGTAAGATCGCCCGCCTTTCTGAAGCAATCACACGGTCGATGTCGCCGCCCTGGGTCGAGAGCTGAAGCGCGCCCCGCGTCGCCATCGTGCGCTGGATCGGGACCGCGACCGACACGATGGTGTCGCCCTCGGTGTCGATTCGAACGGCGGACTCGGTCTTACCCCGGAGCGCGGCGGCGACTTCCGCCAATGTATTGCCGTCGACAAGCCAGGGATCGCGGCTTTGCGGCGCTACTGGCGCCTCAAACAGTTTGCGCACATACGCGGTCGCCTGATCGAGGAGGCCGCGTCGCTCGGCGGGTTCGGGCAGGTCAGAGCGCAGGACTGCGCCATGAGGAGAAAGCGAGCGCGAATCGAGCAGAAGCCGCCCGTCCCGGTCGAAGATGCGCGCGCGTGTATGAGTGGGGGTCACCAGACGGTGCAGCACCGGCCCGACTCGTTCCGGGTTGATCGAGAACTCGATCGCGTCTTCGTCGCTGGGCGGCGGCGCGGCGCTTTGGCCAGGCGCAAGCTGGAGCAGCTTGTCGGGATCGATGGTGATCGTATCGGTGTCGACCGCCGCCGACGCGGCGATGGCGGCTGAGATGATATTGGCCTGGGTGGTCAGGCTCTGCACCCTGACTGCGATGATGTCGGCGCGAAACTGGTTGAGGAACAAAAAGCCGACCGCCAGGACCACCAGGCCACCGAGATTGAGAACGACGATGCGGCGGGTCAGCGAGGACGAAAAGCGAGCCGTCAGAAACCGCCAGGCAAACCGGGCGCGGGCGCGCAACCATCGGCTTCCGCTAGGCGTCGGCGAAGCGGCGACTATGCGATCGCGACGAGTTTCAGCCTTCATGGGCTCGGCCGAGCCGCTTATCCTTCCTTGAACCGGTAGCCGACGCCGTAGAGCGTCTCGATCATCTCGAATTCCGGCTCGACCACCTTGAACTTCTTGCGAAGCCGTTTGATGTGGCTGTCAATGGTGCGGTCATCGACATAGACTTGATCGTCGTAGGCCGCGTCCATCAGCGCGTTGCGGCTCTTGACGACGCCGGGACGCGTCGCCAGCGCCTGCAAGATAAGGAACTCGGTGACCGTCAGAGTGACCGGCGTATTGTCCCAAGTGCAGATATGTCGCTCAGGGTCCATCTTCAACCGGCCGCGCTCGAGGATTTTCGCCTCGGCCTCTTTCTGGGTCGCGGCGTCCTTCGGACTGGAGCGGCGCAAGATCGCCTTCACCCGTTCGACCAGGAGCCGTTGCGAAAAGGGTTTGCGGATGAAGTCATCGGCGCCCATCTTGAGGCCGAACAATTCGTCGATCTCCTCGTCCTTCGAGGTGAGAAAGATCACCGGAAGGTCGGATTTCTGTCTGAGGCGCCGCAGCAGCTCCATGCCGTCCATGCGCGGCATCTTGATGTCGAAAATGGCGAGATCGGGCGCATTCGCCTTGAGGCCTTCGAGTGCGCTCGCCCCGTCGGTATAGGTCTGCACCCGATAGCCCTCCGCTTCCAGCGAGAGGGAGACGGACGTGAGGATGTTGCGGTCGTCGTCGACCAGGGCGATCGTTGGCATGAGGCTCCGTTTCGTTCGTGAGTCCGTCGCGTCGCCGCGCGGATTGACCATCATAACCCTTCGCGGCCGAAATGTGTTCCGGGTTTTGGAAAAAGGACCGCGAGCCGGCTATGAGATGGGGAATGTGCGTCAATTTCGCAAGATTAGAATGAACTTGGGTCGATGGACGGTGCGGCCCGTCCGCCGCGCCGCAGGCGCCTTTAACGCGGCCGTCGGCGGGAACCGCGATGCCCTTGACAGATGAATTCAGTTCACGCGAATCTGTACTCGCCGATGCGGGGTTCGCTTCGCCACGGACTTCCCCTCAAGCCGGTATTTTCCTGGAGCTTCCGACGCCGGATGAGCACACCTGCGGCCGATCCATCCCAATCTTACCGCAGTCTGATCGCTGTTTACACCGATTCGATCCGTGCGGCGGATTTCAAAGCGAATATTGCGATCCTGTTCGTCGCCTTCATGATGGGACCGATCCTGTATAACTATACAAAATTTCCAAGTTACTTGCCTATTCATGTTGTGCTGCTGCCGTTCCTGATCGTCTACTTCTGTCTTTTTATGGTCCTCATCCCTCGGTACCCGCGCCGCGGCAGCAAGAATTTCCTGGTCTCGCGCACCGCCACGGCTGCCGATTTCGAGAATGTGTCCGAGGACGAAGACGAGATTGAGGAGTTGAAGCTTCGCTGCTCAGTCTTATCCGAGCTACTTTGGTGGAAGTCTTTCTATATATACATCAGTTTTACAGTATCAATGATCAGTATCGTGGTGACGATCTTTCTGTTGCTCTATGTTTGGTACACAATAAAATGAAAACGTTCAGGCTATGTTATGGCTAAGGACAGGAATGCTAAACTTAGGAATCTGATCGCAGGCTACAGCGATTCTATCCGGTTGAGCGATTACAAGGCTAATATTGCAGTTTTGTTTGTCGCGATCATGATGGGCACAGTTTTGCAGTTCCGTGATTTCTATCCCTGGTATTTGAATCTGCCTGTCATCATGGCGCCATTCATGATTATATTCATGAGCTTGCTGTGGTCCGTCTATCCGCGATTCCCGCGCTCAGGGCGACAGCGTTTTCCGATCCGGCGCAACCCGAGGCCGAAGGATTTTGATTTCGTTCAGGACGCCCAGAGCGATCTGGAAACGCTGCCCGAGCGATGCGCCATGTTCTCCCGCATTCTCTGGTGGAAAACCATCACTCTGCAGATTGCTTACGCCGTAGCAATGCTCAGCCTGGCGGCCGCGGCAATTCTCCTGTTCATCGCCCACGTGTGAACGTCTGGAAACGCCAAAGGCCGCCGCCGCCCATTGCGCAGTCAGCCTCGAGCGGATTTCTTGTCCGGATCGGACCGCGCTTCGATCTCTCCGACGATCGCGCCGAGCATCGCGTTGATCTTGAAGTCCTTGGGCGTATAGACCGCAGCGACCCCGGCGCCCCGAAGCCGTTCGGCGTCGGCCGGCGGGATGATCCCGCCAACGACCACAGGCACTCGCTGGAGGCCCGCTGCGCGAAGGTTCGCCATCACCTCTTCCGCGAGCGCGATATGGGACCCCGACAGGATCGACAGGCCGATGCAATGGACGCCCGATTTGGCTCGCTCGACAATCTCCGCCGGAGTGAACCTGATGCCGTCGTAGACGACATCCATGCCCGCGTCGGTCGCGCGCGCCGCGATTTGCTCGGCGCCGTTCGAATGCCCGTCGAGGCCGGGCTTGCCGATGAGGAACCGGATCCGTCGGCCGAGCTTGAGCGACACCCGCTCGACTTCGCCCCTAAGCGCGTCGAGCCCGGCCGCCTCCTGGCGCGCCCTCTGCGAGACGCCGGTCGGGGCGCGGAACTCCCCGAACTCGCCGCGGAGCGCGTTTCCCCATTCTCCCGTGGTGACGCCAGCCTTGGCCGCCTCGATCGAGGCAGGCATGATGTTGGCGCCGCTCGAGGCCGCGACTCGCAGCGCCTGCAACGCCTGCCGGACCCGCGCGTCATCGCGTCCGTCCCGCCAAGCGTTGAGTTTGGCGATCTGCTCCGCCTCGGCTTCGGCGGAGGGGACCTGGATAGAATTCTCCCCGGCGGTCAACGGCGACGGCTCGGAATTCGTGAACGCGTTGACGCCGACGACAATCTGCTCGCCGCGCTCGATCGCCTCGAGGCGGCGGGTGTTCGACTCGACCAGCTTTGCTTTCAGGGAGCCTGATTCGATCGCCCGAACCGCCCCCCCGATAGCGCCGATCGCGGCGATCTCGTCGAGCGCCTCGCGCTTGAGCTTCGCCACGAGCGCCGCGAGTTCCCGACTGCCGTCGAAGAGGTCGCCGAATTCCAGAAGGTCCGTTTCATAGGCCATGATTTGCTGCAGCCGAAGCGACCATTGCTGGTCGAACGGCCTCGGGAGCCCGAGCGCCTCGTTCCATGCAGGCAATTGAACGGCGCGCGCCCGCGCATCGCGCGAAAGGACCACGGACAGCATCTCGATGAGGATGCGATAGGCGTTGTTTTCCGGCTGCTGCTCGGTCAGTCCGAGGGAATTGACCTGCACGCCATATCGGAACCGCCGCTTGGCCGGATCCTTCACGCCGTAGCGGTCGCGCGTGATCTCATCCCAGAGTTCGACGAAAGCCCGCATTTTCGCGAGCTCGGTCACGAAACGCATGCCCGCGTTGACGAAAAAGGACATCCGCCCCACCACCTCGGCGAACCCAGCGTCGTCGACCTCGCCCGACTGGCGGACGCGATCGAGCACGGCGATGGCAGTCGCCAGGGCGTAGCTGAGCTCCTGGACCGGCGTCGCGCCCGCTTCCTGCAAGTGGTAGGAGCAGACGTTCATCGGATTCCATTTCGGCGTCTCGCGCGCGCAAAAGAGGATCAGGTCCTTGGTGAGGCGCAGCGACGCGTCCGGCGGAAACACATAGGAGCCGCGGGCGAGATATTCCTTGATAATGTCGTTCTGCGTCGTGCCCTGAAGCTGCGTGCGAGCCGCGCCTTGCTCGTCGGCTGTCGCGATATAGAGCGCCATCAGCCATGCCGCGGTGGCGTTGATGGTCATCGAGGTGTTCATCGAGGCGAGCGGAATGTCCTCGAACAGCGTCCGCATGTCGCCGATATGCGAAATCGCCACGCCGACCTTGCCGACTTCGCCGCGCGCCAGCGCATGATCGCTGTCGAATCCTGTTTGAGTGGGCAGATCGAATGCGATCGAGAGGCCGGTCTGTCCCTTGGCGAGATTCTGGCGGTATAGCCTGTTCGACTCGCGCGCTGTCGAATGGCCGGCATAGGTGCGGAAGATCCACGGCTTGTCCCGACGCGCCGAAAGGACCTCGCCGTTGGTCTCCGTCATCGCTTACCTTCCGCATCACATAATTTGTGCGCAGCACAATCGCAGAAAACGCGTTATGGCGCCATACCGTTGATCGGAGCCAGCGCGTCCGGACGCCGGGGCCCGATCGTCGAATCCAAATTCTGGCGGAACTGCCGGCATTCGTTGGCTCACCGTCCCGGCTTCCGAACGCCTGTCGCCGAAGAGAGGGCGAAAGTAGGGTTGATTTTCCGCGGCTAAAGCGCAATGTTGCATTGTGCGCCGCAATATCGGGCGTTGGCCCGAGCGGGATTGCAAAAAGACGCACCGCTGAGGAAGCCCCATGACCATTCGCCTCGCCGGCAAGGAGCCGTCGGCCGAAGCGCCGATCAAAGATCTTTACGAGGTCGGCGAAATCCCGCCCCTGGGCCATGTGCCGGCTTCGATGTACGCGTGGACGGTGCGCAAGGAGCGCCACGGGCCGCCAGAACAGTCGATGCAGGTTGAGGTCGTGCCGACCTGGACCCTCGACAGCCACGACGTCCTCGTTCTCGTGATGGCGGCGGGCGTGAACTACAACGGCGTCTGGGCGGCGCTCGGCGAGCCCGTCTCCGTGCTCGACGTCCACAAGAATCCCTATCATATCGCGGGGTCGGACGCTTCCGGCGTCGTCTGGGCGGTCGGCTCGAAAGTGCGCCGCTGGAAGGTCGGCGACGAAGTCGTCGTTCATTGCAATCAGGACGACGGGGACGACGAGGAATGCAACGGCGGCGATCCAATGTTCTCGGCCTCGCAGCGCATCTGGGGCTATGAAACGCCAGACGGCTCGTTCGCCCAGTTCTGCCGGGTTCAGGACCGCCAGTTGATGGCGCGTCCCCGCCACCTGACCTGGGAGGAAAGCGCATCCTACACCCTGACCCTCGCCACCGCCTATCGCATGCTGTTTGGCCACGAGCCGCATCGGCTGAAGCCGGGCGACAATGTTCTCGTGTGGGGCGCATCGGGGGGCTTGGGCGTGTTCGGCGTGCAGCTCTGCGCGGCGGCCGGCGCAAACGCCATCGGCGTCATCTCGGACGAAACGAAGCGCGAATACGTCATGTCGCTCGGCGCCAAGGGCGTCATCAACCGCAAGTCGTTCGACTGCTGGGGGCAGTTGCCAAAGGTCAACTCGCCTGAATACGCCGCGTTCATGGCCGGCGCGCGCAAGTTCGGGAAGGCGATCTGGGACGTCACCGGCAAGAGGGACGTCGACACGGTGTTCGAGCATCCTGGAGAGCAGACCTTTCCGGTCTCGTGCTTCGTCGTCAAGCGCGGCGGCATGGTGGTGTTCTGCGCCGGCACGACGGGGTTCAACATCACCTTCGACGCCCGCTTCGTCTGGATGCGCCAGAAGCGCATTCAGGGATCGCACTTCGCCAATCTGAAGCAGGCGTCAGCGGCCAACAAATTCGTGGTCGAGCGTCGAATCGACCCTTGCATGTCCGAAGTCTTCCCCTGGACGCAGATCCCTCTCGCCCACACCAAGATGTGGAAGAACCTTCATGCGCCGGGCAACATGGCGGTGCTGGTCAACGCTCCGACGACCGGCTTGCGCACTTATGAGGACGTGATCGCGGCGGCGCGGACATAAGAGCCGGTCGACCCTTCGCGCGCGCGTTTGCCTTCGAGCCCGCCAGACGCTAAAGCGACCTCCTGTTCGGCGAGTCCAGACTCGGTATGAGTGTTTGCGGCGTCCGGAGACCGGAAAAAGGCGAGCGGAGGCCATGACGGCGGGCGCGAACGTTGAACGGCGGAAGCGTGAGGCGGCGCAGCGCGCGCTTGATCTCGTCGAGCCTGGCATGAGGCTTGGACTCGGCTCGGGCACGACCGCGCGCTGCTTCGTCGACCTCGTCGGCGACAAAGTCGCGGCCGGACTTAACGTCCGCTGCGTGGCGACATCGGAGGCGACGGCCGCCCAGGCAAAAGCGCGCGGCATCCCGCTGGCGACGCTGGACGAGCTTCCCGAACTCGATCTGACGGTCGACGGCGCAGACGAGATCGATCCCGAACTGAGGCTCATCAAGGGCGGCGGAGGCGCGCTTCTGCGCGAGAAGATCGTCGCCGCAGCCTCCCGGCGGATGGCGGTCATCGCCGACGCGACGAAGCTCGTATCTCGTCTCGGCGCCTTTCCGCTGCCGGTCGAGGTTGTCCCGTTCGGGCTCGCCGCGACCCGGCGCCATATCGAGCGCACTTTCGCTGACCTCGGCCTCGCAGGCCCCATTCGGTTGCGGGGCGGAGCGGCGCCCTTCGTCACCGACGGAGGCCACTACATTCTCGACTGCTCGCTCGGCGCCATCTTCGATCCGGAACGGCTGGCTGAGGCCCTTTCACGAATCCCCGGGGTCGTCGAGCACGGGCTGTTTATCGATTATGCGCGCACCGCGATCATCGCCGGCGCGGAGAGCGTCGAAGTTCTCGACCGCCCGGCCTGAACCCGATGTCAAAAGGAGCCGCCCCGATGTCCGCCTTCGAGCCCGCCCGCAAGTCCGCCTCCCTCTCCGTCGCGCGAACGGTCAAGGGCTTCATTCTCGCGGCGAGCGTCGTCGCCTCGGCGGCCGGTTGGGCCGCGGACTCCACAGCCCCCGCCGCGCCGGCGGCGCCGGCTGCGCCGCCATCTTCGGCGTCCATCGCCGCCGCCGACGCCATCCTCGGGGATATCGGCGTCAAGCAGACGATCGCGCTCGTCGTCCCCGGCATGATGACCGAGCTCGAGCGAAATGTGACCAACACGCGGCCCGAGATCAGGGACAGCCTACGCGAGACCCTTCGCTCCATCCAGCCCGAGTTCGACAAGAGCGCCCAGCAGGTGTTCATCCAGGCGGCGACGCTTCTCGCCTCGCAAATGTCGGAGAAGGAGATTGAGGACGTCGCCGCCTTCTTCGGCAGCTCGAGCGGCAAGAAATATCTTGCGACGGAGCCCGCCTTCTTCCAGCAGTTCAGCGCCATCGCCGATCCGTGGCGCCAGCAGCTGTCGGTCGACATCCTCACACGCGCCCGCCAGGAGATGAAGAAGAAGGGCATCGAGTTCTAGGTTCGCGAGGCCGCAACGCGGCCCCGCCGGAGAGCGCGAGCCATGGCCTTCGACGTCGATTTCTTCGTCATCGGCGCGGGATCGGGGGGTGTGCGGGCGGCGCGCGTCGCCGCCATGCACGGGGCGAAGACGCTCATCGCGGAAGAGAGCCGGGTGGGCGGCACCTGCGTGATCCGCGGCTGCGTGCCGAAAAAGCTCTATGTCTATGCGAGCCGCTTCGCCGACGATTTCGCCGATGCGGCGGGATTCGGCTGGAGCGTCGGGGCGCCGACGTTCGACTGGCCGAGTCTGGTCGCGGCCAAGGAAAAAGAGATCACAC
The DNA here is from genome assembly GCA_019237205.1 of Hyphomicrobiales bacterium. GTDB lineage: Bacteria > Pseudomonadota > Alphaproteobacteria > Rhizobiales > Beijerinckiaceae > Roseiarcus. The sequence continues at coordinate 3,479 of JAFAHO010000276.1, read as the reverse complement.
GGCTCTCGGCCGCCTACCGCGCCAATCTCGCCGCGTCCGGGGCCGAATTGATCGAGGAGCGGGCGACGGTCGTCGCCCCGCAGCGCGTGCGGCTCGCGAGCGGCCCGGAGGTCTCCGCACGGCACATCCTCGTCGCCGTCGGCTCCTGGCCGACGTTTCTTCCCGGGGTGGAAGGGCTAGAACATGCGATCACCTCCAACGAGGCGTTTGACCTTCCCGTCTTTCCGCGGCGTCTCCTGGTGGTTGGCGGCGGTTATATTGCGGTCGAATTCGCCTCCCTGTTCCAGAGGCTCGGAGCCCAGGTGATCCATGTCATGCGCGCGTCGAACGTGCTGCGCGGATTCGACGAGGACATGCGGGAGGGCGTGCGCGCGGCGATGGAGCGCGCGGGCGTTATGCATCGCTTCGGCATCCTGCCCGCGGGCATCGAGAAGCGGCCCGACGGCGCGCTTCGCGTCACGCTGACCGACGGCGAAATGTTCGACGCCGACCGGGTGCTCGTCGCGACCGGCCGACTGCCCAACACAAGAGGGCTCGGTCTCGAGACGGCCGGACTGAAGCTCAGCCAGCACGGCGCGATCAAGGTCGACGATGAGCTGACCAGCGCCGTGGCCTCGATCCATGCGATCGGCGACGTCACCCACCGCGTCAATCTCACCCCTGTCGCTATCCGGGAAGGCCACGCCTTGGCCGACAGACTGTTCGGGGCGGTCGCCAAACCCATCCGCTACGACACGATCGCGCATGTCGTGTTCGGCACGCCCGAGCTCGCCGCGGTGGGCTTGAGCGAAGCGGAGGCGGTCAAGCGCTTCCCCAAGGTCGACGTCTATAAGTCCGACTTCCGGCCGATGAAGGCGACGCTCTCGGGCAGCGGCGAGCGGACGATCATGAAGCTCGTTGTCGACGGGGCGACGGGCCGGCTCGTCGGCGCGCATATTCTCGCCCATGACGCCGGCGAGATGGTCCAGCTCGTCGCCGTGGCCATGACCATTGGCGCGACCAAGGCCGACTTCGACGCTACGATGGCGGTCCACCCCACCGCCGCCGAGGAGCTGGTGACGATGCACGCGCCGGCCCTCCGCTACGAGAACGGACGGCCCGTGGCCTAGCGCATCAGGGCGCGACTTATTTCGCGCCGGGCCTGATCTGGCCGAACTGCGGATAGGGGACGCGGATGTCGGCCTCCCGCATCCGCCGCAGGATGTCGAAATTGATGTCGCTCTTCGTCCGTTCGGCCGTCTCGATCTCGTCCACGAAGCAGACAAGCGTGAATCTGAGCGCCCACTCTCCGAATTCGGCGAACAAAACCGTCGGGGCGGGGATGGCGAGCACGAGGTCCTGCGCCTTCGCGGCGGCGATCAACAGGTCGCGCACCGTCTCGACGTCGCTCTCGTAAGCGACATTGATCTGGATGATGATGCGGCCGATACGGTCGCTGAGAACCCAGTTCTTGACCACCCCGGTGACCAGCGTCGAGTTCGGCACGATGAGGGTGGCGCGATCGAAGGTCTCGATCTCAGTCGACCGTGCGTTGATCCGGCGCACGAAACCCTGTTCGGCCCCCACCACCACCCAGTCGCCGACCCGGATGCCGCGCTCCCAGAGCAGGATGAGGCCGGAAACGAAATTGTTGGCGATCGTCTGCAGGCCGAAGCCGATGCCGACCGAGAGGCCCCCGGCGATGAGCGCGAGCTTCTGCATGTCGAGGCCGATCTGGGCCCCGGCGAGCAGTACGGCGACGAGCGCGCCGAGATAGCCGAAGATCGTGCTGATCGAGTTGCCGACCCCCGGATCGAGGCGCGTCTGAGGGAGAAGTCTGGAACGGAGCCAGTTCTGGATGAGCCGGGTTATGAAGAGGGCGACGACAAAGACCACTGCGGCCGTGATCAGCGACGAGAGCGAGAGGGTCACGCCGCCGACGGCGAAGCCGAAATAAGCCGCGCGCAGGGTGCGCAACATGTCCTGCGACTGGACGCCCCACGGCTCCAGCACCGCGGTCGCCGCGACGAAGAAGATGGCGACGCGCGCCATGCCCTGGATGACGACCAGAGTCTGGGCGAGGACGTTTCGGCGCAGGCCAACCGTTGCGACGAGCCGCCCGCCGACCGGCGCGTCGGGATGAAGCAGCGTCTCGGCGCCGTCCTGCACGACGACGTCGGCCAGAAACAGTCCGCACGCCAGGATAGTCAGGACAATCGCCTGGTTGACCAGGAAGTTGGCGAAGGCGATGTAGCCGAAGACCGTCGCGGCGATCACGATCAAGGCCAGGATCCAGCCCAGCGAGCGCGCGGGCGCCCAGGGGTCGGTCCGCGGCGAAGCGTTCGAGCCGGGGACCGGGGTGGATAGACGTCGAAGCAGGCGAGCGACGACGAGCGCGATCAGCGCGGCGCCGAGCCCCCGGGCGGCCACCGCAAGGTTGAGCGAGGCGACCGCGTCAGCCGCGGGCTCCAACAGCCGCTCGACGCCCCATATCGCCGCGACCGTCATGCCGGCGCGAAAGAGCAGCTTGGCTGAACGGTCGCTGACCGCGACGAGCCGCCAGGCCTTGTCGTGCGGCGCCAGCATCGCTCGGCCAAGCGCGTTGAAAACGATCAAGAGCCTCGCCGCATCGAATACCGCGTCGAGAACGCCCTGGATTCTGGGCTCCGAAATATCGAAGAGGTCGAGCGCATAGGCGAAGGCGCCGAGCCAGAGGAGGGGCAGGACGGCGAGAACCAGAATGATCCAGGCTGCGGCGATTGCCCGGCGCAGCCTGCTCGGATGGTCGTCGTCGACGGGGCGATAAATGAACCGGCCCGCGAACCAGCGCAGCGGGACAGCGATCAGCGCCAGCAGAACCGCAAGGCCGGCCAGGCCGAGAATATGGAGAGCAGTGGCGCGTCCGCCGAGGCTTGCGAGCCATCCGCCGAGGAGCGCCGTCATCACCCGGACGCCGGCCGGAATATCGCTCCACACGCTCAGCCAGAGCCGGGGATTGAGAATGCTCGAGGACCGGGCGAAGGTTTCGCGCGCGAACAATTCGCGCCGCCTCGCGCCGATCCGGGTCGCGTTGTCGTCGACCTGCAGCAGCATGGCGCGCGCGGCGCGGAGACTGGCGTCGAGCGCGTCGTGCTTGGCCCTCTCGCTTTCGAGTTCCGCGGTCGCGGCGTCGGTCGCAGGCGCTGCGTCCTTCGATTTGGGCGTGAGTTCGGCGAGCCGCTTGGCCGAAGCTGCGAGCTTCGGCGTCATGACGGCGATCGCCGCCTGCAAGGCGACGCCGAGGGGATCGTCTTGGGCGCGCAGATGCTGCAGGTCCGCATCGGTAAGATTCGGATCCTTGAGCGCGGCGTCGATTGTGTTCAGCGCGGCCTGCGTCGTGTCGAGGTTGAGCGGGGTCGGCTCCTGCGCCGCGGCGCCGCCCATGAGCGCGAGCGCAAGCACAAGCCAGCACAGGACCTGCACTACGGAACGGGACGTCATCTCCTGCCGCTGGACCGATA
>JAFAHO010000003.1 GCA_019237205.1 Hyphomicrobiales bacterium | reverse complement strand
GCGCGAGCCTCATCCGCCAACGGCGTGGCGGCCGCGGCCGCGACGGTCGCGCCCGCGCCGAGCGTGCGAAGGAATTCGCGACGGCCGAGCGTCCTCTTGCGTTCCCGTTTCATTGCCGTCTCCTCCTGTATTTTCCTGTATTTCGTTTCGCCGCTGCTCACGAGGGCAGCGCGAAAGCATCGGTTTCGATCTCTATAAACACCCGGCCGAGCCTGCCTACTCCCCCGTAGAAATCCGCGGCCTCGGCCCGTTCCAGATCGGCGAAGAAGCGTCCGATCCACGGCGCGAGATGCTGCGCGAAGAACTCGCGATCAGAACCGGCGGGAGCAGGGAAGCGGCGACTCGCAAGCCCCGCCATGATCTCGCACAGGATCGCCGCGTGATCCTCGGGCTCCGCTTGGCCAGGCGTGCGTTCGAGCCCGAGCTTGCCGAGATGCGCGCGCAGGCGCGCGAGCGGACGCTCGTGCAGGAAACCGGTGAGATAATAGGATCCGTAGGGTAAAAGCTCCCCGCGCCCGAGACCGATGAAAAGATCGAAATATTCGCGCTCGAGGCGCTCGACATTGGCGCGCTGCGCCGCCTCTGCGAGCGCGACGTGCGCCAATCCGAGCGGGCTTGCATCGCCGCGCAATGCGCCGAGACGCTCGAGCAGCCCGGCGTCGGGCGCGCGTGCGAGCAGCACCGAGAGCAATGCGTATTCTTGCGCCCGCGCTGCGTCGACCTCGTCAACGTCGCCGGCCGTGCCAGGGTGCTCGGCGTAGAGATCGGGCCGCAGTATCGCACGGCTCACGCCGGTCGCGGCTTCGACCGACAGCACACGCTCGGCAGGAACGCGCAACCAGTTCGACACCGACGGCTGGGAGATGCCAATCTTTCGGGCAAGCGCGCCGACGCCGCCGGCGACGCGGATCGCCTCATCAAGTCCTACGTCCCTCATCGGCGTTTTTCTTTATTATTCTAGTTCGACTGTAGAAAAGTACCGCCCGCCGCGAGCAATGGTCAATAGCCTGAGGCTATGGGTCCCCTTCGTCACTTGGGTAAAGCGCGCCCGTGTGGCCGTATCCCGATCAATTGATCGTTATCGGAGTTTTCTGGATTATTTCGCGACGCAATATCTACTTTGCTGCACTGCGGAAGCGCCCCGGATTTGTGTGATTCACTACGCGCTCCGGTGCGCTCATTCTGCGATATCCCAACATTGCTTTGAACTTCTTGGGTGGGCGCCCCGGCGCCCGGGGCGACCGATTCAGTCGATGTTTCAGCCGGCGCAGGCTTCCCCTGCACCTCTGCCAAGGTTTGAGCGGGACCGTCGGTCCCCTCGTTGGCGAGGTTGCCGCCAACCATTCGTGCGATCTGCTGTCGCAGCTCGTCGGTCATTTCCAGCGATCCGAAACCGGTCATCGCGCCCGGCGCATTGAAGTCCCAGTCGTAGTCGGCAAGCCCCACGAAATCCCGGATCTTGGGATCGGCGGCCCACGCGCGACGAAGCGCCGCGCGGGTCAATTCAGGCGGCACGCCGGGCGCAAGAAAGGCGCGGATATCGGTCTCGGCCGTGATCGCTTCGATCGGCGGCAGCTTCGTTGCATCGGGCGCAAACTCGGGCCGGTCGCTCGCGCCGCCGTGTGGCGCGTCGCCCGCCTCGCGCTGACCTTCGTTGGGATGCGCGCCTTCCGGCGCCGCGTCGACCGCACCGGAAGAGCGCGTTGCCTCGGCGTCCTCCGCCGCCTTGCGCTTGCGGCGCGACCAGCGCGTGATGAAGTTTTCCGGCTCGCTCATTCGCGTTCTTTCTGCATCGGCCGCCGCCGCGCCAGCGCCTCCGGATCGGCGCGGTCGCGCTCGCGCTTGTGGAACGGCCGCTCGACATGATGCTCGGCGACGAAGGCATCGATCGCCGCACGCACGGCCTCCGGCATCGGCACCACATCGACGAGATCGCTACCGACTTCGGTCCAGGCTTCGCCCTCGGCAGGATCGGCGGTGACCGCGAAAATCTCGTACGGGGGCTCGACGCCAGTCGGCCGTAGCGCAACCCAGAGCATGGGCGCGCCCGAGCCGAGATTGTCGCGGTAATTGG
>JAFAHO010000041.1 GCA_019237205.1 Hyphomicrobiales bacterium | reverse complement strand
CCGTCGATGATCCGGCAATGCGGCGCGACGACCGCCGCCCCCACCGGTCTCGGCGCCACGACAGCGGCGGCGGGCGGGCGACGGACGCAACCTGCGCGGTAGACGCCGGCGGCGCAGTAAACAACGGCGTTGGCTTCGGTAATGGAGAAGGCGAAGATCATTGCGATGATGGCGTATCTCATTTGGATCCTCCGAGACAAATTCGCGCAGCGAGCCTAATACGAAATCGCCGGACGTGACAGCTAGGTGCGTTCACAATTCTCTACAGTCTCGTTACGCGACACAATGCCGTGGCGCGTCAGTGACATCGCTGGGGCGCCGCTTTTTACCCAGATTGTTAGACGGGATGTTGGATGGAGCGGTCAGGGCGGGGTGCGATGCACGTTTTTGCGCGCGTAGCGGCCACACCACCTTCGGTCGCCTAAACCAGACATATCGTGTCCTACCGGCGCGTTTCCGAACATTTGGCGCTTATCGCGTTAGCTATTGGTCACGAATTTCGGAACATGTGAGAGATTTGCCGGAAGCTCTTAAAGCGTCATGGCCGGGCTTGTCCCGGCCATCCACGTGGTTCGGCGAATCGAGCGCAGGCAAGCAACCAGCGGATGCGAAAAACCTTGCGTCTGCAAGCTTTTACAGCGCACCGCGCCAATGCGCGCCAATACCAGTCCCGTCTTTGCGGCAGCGCGGCGTGGATGGCCGGGACAAGCCCGGCCATGACGACAAGGGCTCAAAGGGCCAATCGGCAAAGACCTAACCAACAACCGACGCGATAAGCGCCAACAATTCCTTTTCGAAAATCTGAATTCATGGTAGAGTTACAAAACGGCTGGCCCTTTGGCGCCTCATCCGAAGGATTGAACAGAAATAAATCGTCGATATTCTGGCGAAAGTTGTAGAGTTGCAAGTTGCGAAGTTGCAGAAAATGGCGCCCAAAGGCTTGGAATCATTGCCTCGGTTGTAAACAGGCGCGCGCAGTACGGGCGGCGTCAATCGGGCGGCGAGGCATAAAGAGGGTGGAACGAAAGGGCGCCGCAATCCTTTGAAATCGCGCGAAACGCGACTGGAAATGGCGGGCCCGGCCGACAGCGGCGCATCGGTCTAAAGCGGAACCAGGTATTTGACGGGATCGACGGGCTGGCCGTCCTTGCGCAATTCGAAATGCAGCCGCGGCGACTTGACCTCGCCGCTGGCGCCGGCTTTGGCGATGGTCTGCCCGCGCTTGATGGCGTCGCCCTCCTTGACCTCGAGCTCGCTGTTGTCGGCGTAGGCCGTGACATAGCCGTCGGCGTGGCGGATCAGCACGAGCTTGCCGTAGGTCTTGATGTCGTCGCCAGCATAGATGCAGACGCCATCGGCGGCGGCGTGCACCCACTCGCCGACCGCCGCCAGGATATCGATGCCGTCGTTCTCGCCGGCCTTGAACCGCTGAAGGATCGGCCCGCGAATAGGCCAGCGGAACTTGTCGCGCGCGACCGCGGCGCCGGTCGAGGCGTCCTGCGAGAACGCGGGTCCGCTCGCGAAACCAATCAGGAGCCACGCCGCGAGGGCGCGCTTGGTGATAGAACGCGACGACATGGCGCGAGCCTCAGTGCGCCAGCGCCTTGACGATGGCGTCGGTCATCTTCTTGGCGTCGCCGAACAGCATCAATGTGTTGTCGCGGAAGAAGAGCTCGTTCTCGACCCCGGCGTAACCCGAGCCCATGCCGCGTTTGACGAAGAGCACCGTCTTCGCCTTGTCGACGTCGAGGATCGGCATGCCGTAGATCGGCGACTTCGGGTCGGTCTTGGCCGCGGGGTTGGTCACATCGTTGGCGCCGATCACATAGGCGACGTCGGCCTGCGGGAATTCGTTGTTGATGTCCTCGAGCTCGAACACTTCGTCATAAGGAACATTGGCTTCGGCGAGGAGGACGTTCATGTGTCCCGGCATGCGGCCAGCGACGGGATGGATCGCATATTTGACCTCGACGCCTTCCTTCTTGAGGAGGTCGGCCATCTCGCGCAAGGAATGCTGCGCCTGCGCCACCGCCATGCCGTAGCCGGGCACGATGATGATCTTCGAGGCGTTTTTCATCATGAAGGCCGCGTCCTCGGCCGAGCCTTGCTTGACCGGCCGCGTCTCCTTGCCGGCCGCCCCGTGATCGACCTCGCCGCCGAAACCGCCGAGGATGACCGAGAAGAACGACCGGTTCATGCCCTTGCACATGATGTAGGAGAGGATCGCGCCCGACGAGCCGACGAGCGCGCCGGTGATGATGAGCGCGAGGTTGCCGAGGGTGAAGCCGATGCCCGCCGCGGCCCAGCCGGAATAGGAGTTCAGCATCGAGATGACCACCGGCATGTCCGCGCCGCCGATCGGGACGATGAGCAGCACGCCGAGCGCCAGCGACACGAGCGTGATCGCCCAGAAGAACGCCGGCGATTGCGTCGCGTAGAAGAGCACGATCAGCACGATGAGCGCGACGCCGAGTCCGATGTTGATCGCGTGGCGCTGCGGCAAAAGGATCGGCGCGCCCGACATGCGCCCGTCGAGTTTGAGGAATGCGATGATAGAGCCGGTGAAGGTGACCGCGCCGATCGCGAGGCCGAGCGACATTTCGATGATGCTCGCCGGATGAATGCCGGCGCCCTCGGCGATGCCGAAGGCCTCCGGCGCATAGAGCGCGCCGGCCGCGACCAGAACCGCCGCGAGGCCGACCAGCGAGTGGAACATCGCCACGAGCTGCGGCATCGCGGTCATCTGGATGGTGCGGGCGCGCCAGACGCCGATGCCGCCGCCGATGGCGAAACCGAGAACGACGAGCAGCCACGAGATCGCGCTCGAGGGCGGCTTCAGCGCCAGCGTCGTCAGAATGGCGATCGCCATGCCGATCATGCCGAAGCGATTGCCCTGACGCGAGGAGGCGGGCGAGGAGAGGCCGCGCAAGGCCAGGATGAACAGAATGCCGGCGACGAGATAGAGGATGGCGGCGAGATTGGCGTTCACGTCCGTCAGCCCTTCTTCTTGTACATCGCGAGCATGCGCTCGGTGACGAGGAACCCGCCGAAGATGTTCACCGAGGCCAGGATCAGCGCGATGAAGCCGACGATGCGCGCGAACGTCGAGCCGCTGTCGACCGCGGCGACGCCCACCGAGAGCAGCGCCCCGACCACGATGACCGAAGAGATCGCGTTGGTCTCGGACATGAGCGGCGTATGAAGCGCCGGCGTCACCGACCAGACCACGTAATATCCGACGAAGACCGCGAGCGCGAAAATGGCCAGGCGGAACACGAAGGGGTCGATGGCCCCGCCGGAGGCCGCGTGCCCCGCGGCCGCGATTTGATCGCCGTAGGCTTGCAAGGACTGCGCCGCCTGCTGCGCGGCGTCAGTTGCGGCTCTCAGTTTGGCGATTGCGGCGTCGAGATTGTCCATCCGGCTCTCCGGGCTTAAAGGGGCGGGCGGCGCGTCAGCTTATTTGGGTTGAAAGTCGGGATGAACGACCGCGCCGCCTCGGGTGAGGCATGTCGCCTTGACGAGTTCGTCATCCCAGTTGACCGCGAGCGCCTGGTTCGCCTTGTCGATGAGGGTTTCGACGAAGGCGTAGAGGTTCCGCGCGTAGAGCGAAGACGCGGTGGCGGCGAGGCGGGTCACGCTCGAATAGCCCACAATCTTGACGCCGTTTTCGCTCGTCACCGTCTCGCCGGGCTTCGCGAGCTCGCAGTTTCCCCCGCGCTCGACGGCGATGTCGACGATGACGGAGCCCGCGCGCATGGATCTCACCATGTCCGCGGTGACGAGGCGCGGGGCAGGGCGGCCGGGGATCAGCGCCGTCGTCACCACGATGTCCTGCTTGGCGATATGCGAGGCGATGAGCGCGGCCTGCTTGGCCTTATAGGCGTCCGACATTTCCTTGGCGTAGCCGCCGGCGGTTTCGGCCTGTTTGAATTCGTCGTCTTCAACGGCCACGAATTTCGCGCCGAGCGATTCGACCTGCTCCTTGGTCGCGGGACGGACGTCGGTGGCGGTGACGATCGCGCCAAGTCGACGGGCGGTCGCGATTGCCTGCAGGCCCGCGACGCCGACCCCCATGACGAACAGTTTGGCGGCCGGGACCGTGCCCGCCGGCGTCATCATCATCGGCATCGCGCGGCCGTATTCGGCCGCAGCATCGATCACGGCGCGGTATCCGGCAAGGTTCGCCTGGCTCGAGAGGACGTCCATCACCTGCGCGCGGGTGATGCGCGGCATGAGTTCCATCGCGAAGGCCGAGACGCCCGCCTTACCCATCGCCTCGACCACGTCCTGATGGCCGTAAGGGTCAATCGTGGCAATGACGAGCGCGCCGCTCTTCATCAGAGCGAGTTCGTGTTCCGTTGGCCGCCGGACCTTCAGAATCAGATCCCCGCCGAACGCCTCCGCCGCCGAAGCGAGCTGCGCGCCAGCCGCCTGATAGTCGGAGTCGACGACGCCAGCCTTGAGGCCGGCGCCGTGCTCGACCGCGACCTCCCCGCCGAGCCCGATGTATTTCCTGACCGTTTCGGGGCTGGCCGCGACGCGCGTTTCCGCGGGGTCCGTCTCCGCGGGCACTCCAATCAGCATGAATTTTCCCCACGACCGTCGACGTTTGCCGGGACGGGCGCCCCTCAGCCTGGCATCTTCCGCCAGCGAAGACACGGTCGGTCATCGCAGCGTCAGGCTAGCCATAGAGCATCGACGTTTAGCCCGCAACGCGACCAAAGGTTGGGTTCAACTTCAAGGCTGGCTTGCAATGACGGTTGCGGTGGCGCCCCCTACGGCGGCTCGACCTCAGGCGCGCGCGAGGCCTTCGATCCCTCGCTCCCCCGTCTTGTCGCGGTTTTCGATCGCCTCGATCTTCAGGAGTTCCGCCTGCGCTTCTTCCTGCGCGGCCTTGGCCTCCTCGATCTGACCGGCAAGCTCCACAATCGAGCTTTTCAGGTTGTCGCGCCGAACGGAGGCGGCCCGGGCGTAGGTCGGGTAAGCGAAATGGCGTGGATCGGTGATGCCTGCGCGCCTCTCTTCGTTGGCGATTTCGCGATCGAGTTCAGCGGTCATGCGGGTGAACTCGGCGAGCATCATTTCGATCTGCCGGACGCGGCGTCGCTTTTCCTCGAGTTGAAAGCGCTTCAGACGAATAAGAGTGTCCCGCGACTTCATTCCAGGGCGCTCCATGCACTAGCCACGCTTAGAAGGCGCCTCCGCCCTCCGATTCCACGACCACGGGATCGGCAGAAGATGCAGCATGAAGGTTTCCCTTTTCTTACCGTAAACGCCTCGGGGAGAACCCCCTCGAACCCGCGCTCGCTCCGGAGCCACTCGAAGTGCGGAGCGGTCCGTTAGCACTTCATTTACTCCCCTCATCAACAATCCGGGCGGGCGCTGCCGCGCGTTTAAATTATTTCCATTCAATCAACATCGCGGCAGCGCCGTTGAATCGGTGGCGGAACCGTGAATCCAATGAATCGGTTGAGGCTAATCATTAATGCTTTACTTTAGATAGCTAAAGTATGAAAACTCTATATAGAACATGAGTTTATCTGTGTCGATAAGGACGAGTGGCAGGGACTTGCGCGAAGGAATCATGTTTTGTTAACCATTGGCGGTCACTGTGCGAATCGAATCAGTCCAGGTCCGAATCCGGCGGCCAGCCAGTAAGGATCAGGCGTGAAGGCGACGTACGAAACCGCGGTCACGAAGCAAAAGGCGAGGCGGGGAGCCTAATTATGCGGGTGTTGTTGATCGAGGATGATGCCGCGACCGCGCAAAGCATCGAGTTGATGTTGAAGTCGGAGGCCTTCAACGTATATGTGACCGACCTTGGCGAAGAAGGGATCGATCTGGGTAAGCTTTACGACTATGACATCATCCTTTTGGATCTGAACCTGCCTGATATGTCGGGATACGAAGTGCTTCGCTCGCTTCGCGTGACCAAGATCAAGACCCCGATCCTTATCCTGTCGGGCATGGCGGGGATCGAGGACAAGGTCAAAGGCCTCGGCCACGGCGCCGACGACTATCTCACCAAGCCGTTCCACAAGGATGAACTGGTCGCCCGAATCCACGCTATCGTTCGGCGCTCCAAGGGCCACGCCCAGTCCGTCATCATCACCGGCGATCTCGTCGTCAATCTCGACCAGAAGACTGTCGAAGTCGACGGCGCCCGCGTTCATCTGACCGGCAAGGAATATCAGATGCTCGAGCTGCTTTCGCTGCGAAAGGGCACGACGCTCACCAAGGAAATGTTTCTCAACCACCTTTACGGCGGCATGGACGAGCCCGAGCTCAAGATCATCGACGTCTTCATCTGCAAGCTGCGCAAGAAGCTCGCCATGGCCTCGAATGGACGCAATTACATCGAGACGGTCTGGGGCCGCGGTTACGTGCTGCGCGAGCCCGCGACGAGCGACGATCGTATTCCCGCCTGAACCGACGCCTCTGGCGACAAAGCACGCCCCGGGCCGCCGGGCGTGCGATTTCCCACCGTTCTTTCCTTGCGCTCTTACCGCGGCAGGACGGACGAACCCATCAGCGCTTCGTCGATCGCCGCGGCGCATTGACGGCCTTCGCGGATTGCCCACACGACGAGCGATTGCCCGCGTCGCATGTCGCCGCAGGCAAAAACCTTTGGACGCGAGGATGCATATCGGCTTGTGTCCGCCGCAACATTGCCCCGGCTGTCGAACGCGACGCCGAGTTCGGTCAACAGGCCTTCCTTGACCGGCGAGACGAACCCCATCGCCAAGAGGACGAGATCGGCTCTTAGCGTGAATTCGCTCCCCGCGACAGACTTCATCTTATCGTCGACACGGGTACAGCGGAGACCGGTCACGACTCCGTTCTCGCCCTCGAACGCAGTCGTCATGACCGCGAAATCGCGCTCCGCGCCTTCTTCGTGGCTCGACGACGTCCGCAGCTTCAGCGGCCAGTTTGGCCAGGTGAGGAGCTTGTCCTCCGCCTTTGGCGGCATCGGCATGATTTCGAGCTGCGTGACGCTGAGCGCGCCCTGGCGAATCGATGTGCCGATGCAGTCGGAGCCGGTGTCGCCGCCGCCGATCACCACGACGTGCTTGCCGCCGGCGAGAATCGCATCGTTGGCGCCGATAGGCTCGCTTGACACCCGCCGGTTTTGCTGCGGCAGGAAATCCATCGCGAAATGAACGCCCGCAAGATCGCGGCCGGGCACGGGCAGATCGCGCGACGCTTCCGCGCCGCCGGCGAGCGCCACTGCGTCATGAGCGTCCACAAGAGTCTGGGCGCTGACGCTCTGACCGACGTGGGCCTTGTAGTGGAAGACGACGCCCTCCGCCGTCATTTGTTCGATGCGCCGGTCGACATGGCGCTTTTCCATCTTAAAGTCGGGAATGCCGTAACGCAGCAATCCGCCCGCCTTGGCATGCTTTTCGTACACATGAACTTCGTGTCCCGCGCGTGCGAGCTGTTGCGCGCAAGCCAGTCCCGCTGGCCCGGAACCGACGACCGCGACTTTCTTGCCGGTCTTGTGGGCGGATGGCTCCGGCCTCACCCATCCTTCGGCGAAGGCGCGGTCGATAATCGCGCATTCGATTGTTTTGATCGTTACCGGCGTGTCCTGGATGTTGAGCGTGCAGGATGCTTCGCAAGGCGCCGGGCACACCCGGCCGGTGACTTCCGGGAAATTATTGGTGGAGAGCAGATTGCGCGCCGCTTCCTCCCACTCGCCGCGATAGGTGAGGTCATTCCAGTCCGGGATCTGGTTGTTGACCGGGCAGCCGGTGTGACAATAGGGGATGCCGCAATTCATGCAGCGCGCCGCCTGGTTCCGGGTCGCCTCTTCGCTGAGCGGCAGAACGAATTCGCGATAATGACGAATTCGATCCGACGCCGGGACGTAGCGACGGTCAGCCCGATCAATCTCCAGAAAGCCTGTCACCTTGCCCATACCGCTACGCCCCTAAACCCGTCCCGACTGACTCATGTGACCGCACGGCGCGTTCCGCAGCCGCGTCCTCCCGCGGGATGCAGCAATTCGTGTCATTCTCCCGCGGCGAGCATCGGCTGCCCGCTCTGCGCTGCGAGTTCTGCCAGCGCGCGGCGATATTCGACCGGCATCACCTTGCGGAACTTGGGCAGATAGGTCTCCCAGTTCTCCAGGATGTGGCGCGCGCGCGCGGAGCTCGTCGCCCGGGCATGGTTGGCGATGAGCTGGTGGAGACGCTCGCCGTCAAAACGGCTCATGTCTCGCATCACGTCCACGCGTCCGTGCGCCTCCAAATCGCCGCCCGAGTGGAGATGCCGGACCATCATCTCCTCTTCGGCGGCGACTGGCTCCAGCTCGACCATCGCCATGTTGCAACGCTGAGCGAAGGTCCCCGCCTCGTCGAGCACGTAGGCAATGCCGCCGGACATGCCGGCCGCGAAATTGCGGCCCGTCTCGCCGATGACGACGATGATGCCGCCGGTCATGTATTCGCAGCCGTGATCGCCCACGCCCTCGACGACCGCGATCGCCCCGGAGTTGCGCACCCCGAACCGCTCGCCGGCGACGCCGCGGAAGTAGCATTCTCCGGCGATTGCGCCGTAGAGCACCGTGTTGCCCACGATGATCGACTCCTCCGGCTTCAGCCTCTTCGCCTCCTGCGGCGGATAGACGATGATCTTTCCTCCCGACAAGCCCTTGCCAACGTAGTCATTGGCCTCGCCCTCGAGCTCGAGCGTCACCCCCTTCGCAAGAAACGCGCCGAAGCTCTGCCCGGCCGTTCCCTTGAACTTGATGTGGATCGACTCGTCGCGAAGGCCGGCGTGCCCGTAACGCTTGGCGATTTCGCCCGACAGCATCGCTCCCGCCGAGCGATCCGAATTGCGGATCGAAAGGTCAAGCCGAACGTGCCTGCCGCGCTCGACCGCGTCTTTTGTCTCGGCGATCAAGCGGCGGTCCAGCACATGTTCGAGCCCATGGTCCTGCTCGGCGCTGCGGTAAATCGTGTCGTTCGGCCAGGGCGTCGGCTTGTGGAACAGCTTCGAGAAGTCGAGGCCCTGCGCCTTCGCGTGTTCGACGAGCTTCGCCCTGTCGAGCATCTGCCGCTGGCCGATCATCTCGTCGAACCGACGATATCCCATCGCCGCCATCAGCTCCCGCACTTCTCCGGCGACAAAGAAGAAGTAGTTGATGACGTGCTCGGGCTTCCCGACGAAACGCTTGCGCAGGACTGGATCCTGCGTCGCGACGCCGACCGGGCAAGTGTTCAGATGGCACTTGCGCATCATTATGCAGCCCGCGGCAATCAGCGGCGCTGTTGCGAAGCCGAACTCATCCGCGCCGAGCAGCGCGCCAATCACCACGTCCCGCCCGGTCCGAACGCCGCCATCGACCTGGACCGCGATGCGGGATCTCAGGCCGTTCATCACCAGTGTCTGATGCGTCTCGGCGAGCCCAATCTCCCAGGGGGAGCCGGCATGCTTGATCGACGTCAGAGGCGATGCGCCGGTTCCACCCTCAAAGCCCGAGATCGTGACGTGGTCCGCCTTGCACTTGGCGACGCCGGCGGCAACGGTCCCGACGCCGACTTCCGAGACGAGCTTGACCGAAATCAGCGCTTCGGGATTGACGTTCTTCAGATCGTAGACAAGCTGCTTCAGATCCTCGATCGAATAGATGTCGTGGTGAGGCGGCGGCGAAATGAGGCCCACTCCCTGTGTCGAGTGACGCACCTTTGCAATGACTGCATCGACCTTGTGGCCCGGCAATTGTCCGCCTTCACCAGGCTTTGCGCCCTGCGCCATCTTGATCTGCATCATGTCGGAGTTGACGAGATATTCCGTCGTGACCCCGAAACGACCCGAAGCGACCTGCTTGATTGCGCTGCGCATCGAGTCGCCGTTGGCCATTCGCTTGAAGCGGTCGGACTCCTCGCCGCCCTCGCCGGTGTTGGACTTGCCGCCGATCCGGTTCATGGCGATGGCGAGGGTGGTGTGCGCCTCGCGCGAGATCGAGCCGAAGGACATCGCGCCCGTCGAAAAGCGCTTGACGATTTCCGCCGCAGGCTCGACTTCTGCGAGCGGGACGGGAGCGCGACCCTCGGTCTCCGCCGTCTTGATGCGGAAGAGGCCGCGGATCGTGAGCAACTGCTCGCTCTGTTCGTTGAGCGTCTTGGCGAAGGAGTCATAGCGGTCACGCGCGTTGCCGCGCACGGCGTGTTGCAGCAGCGATACTGTCTGAGGCGTCCAGCTGTGCGCTTCGCCGCGCACGCGAAAGGCGTATTCGCCCCCGACATCCAACGAGGTGCGCAGGACCGGCGACT
Source organism: Hyphomicrobiales bacterium (assembly GCA_019237205.1). GTDB lineage: Bacteria > Pseudomonadota > Alphaproteobacteria > Rhizobiales > Beijerinckiaceae > Roseiarcus. The sequence continues at coordinate 13,907 of JAFAHO010000041.1, read as the reverse complement.
CGCCGAACGCATCGGCGTGACGGCGTGCCGTCTCGGTGGCGATATCGGCCAGTCCAGCGCCCTCGACCGAGGTCGCAGTGCCGAAGAAGAACTCGTCGACAAAGGCGCGGGATAGCCCGACAGCGTCGAAGATCTGGGCGCCGCAATAGGACTGATACGTTGAGATGCCCATCTTCGACATGACCTTGAGCAGGCCCTTGTCGACCGACTTGATGAAGCGCTTGACGCCCTCGTAGCCGCTGATCGGCTCCGGCAGGTTCTTCGCCATCGCCGTCAGGGTCTCGAAGGCGAGATACGGATTGATCGCCTCGGCCCCATAGCCGGCCAGACAGGCGAAGTGATGGATTTCGCGCGTTTCGCCTGTTTCGACGACGAGACCGACCGACGTGCGCAGCCCTGCGCGGATAAGGTGATGGTGCACCGCCGCGGTCGCCAGGAGCGCAGGGATCGGAATGCGATCGGGACCGACCATGCGGTCGGACAGAATAATGATGTTGTAGCGGCCGTGCACAGCGGCTTCAGCTCGCTCGCACAAGCGACGCAACGCCTCCTCCATTCCCTCGGCGCCCCGCTCGACGGCATAGGTGATGTCGAGCGTCTTGGTGTCGAAAGAATCCTCGAAGTGGCCGATGCAGCGAATCTTCTCAAGGTCCTCATTGGTGAGAATCGGCTGGCGCACTTCGAGCCGCTTGCGCCGCGCCGTCCCTTCGAGATCGAACAGGTTTGGCCTCGGCCCTATGAAGGAAACGAGACTCATGACGAGTTCCTCGCGGATCGGGTCGATCGGCGGGTTGGTCACCTGTGCGAAGTTCTGCTTGAAGTAGGTGTAGAGCAGCTTCGGCTTGGACGAGAGGGCAGAGATCGGGGTATCGTTGCCCATTGAGCCGACCGCTTCCTGGCCAGTCGTCGCCATGGGCGAGAGAAGGAAACCAAGATCCTCCTGCGTGTAGCCGAACGCCTGTTGGCGATCGAGCAGGGACACGTCCGTGCGAGAAGCGCGCGGCTCGACGGGGTTGAGTTCCTCGAGCACGATTTGTGTCGACTCGAGCCACGAATTGTAAGGATGGCCGCGCGACAGCGTCTGCTTGATCTCCGCATCCGAGACGATGCGGTGCTGCTCAAGGTCGACAAGCAGCATCTTGCCCGGCTGCAGGCGCCACTTCGCGACGATCTTCTCCTCGGGGACGGGCAAGACGCCCATTTCGGAGGCAAGTACGACTAGATCGTCATCGGTGACGAAATAGCGCGCGGGCCTGAGACCATTGCGGTCGAGCGTGGCGCCGATCTGGCGACCATCGGTGAACGCCACCGCGGCGGGCCCGTCCCAAGGCTCCATCAAGGCCGCGTGATACTCGTAAAACGCGCGCCGCTCTTCGTCCATAAGCGGATTTCCCGCCCAGGCTTCCGGGATCAGCATCATCATCGCATGGCTGAGCGAATATCCGCCCTGGACAAGGAACTCGAGCGCATTATCGAAGCAGGCGGTGTCGGACTGGCCCTCATAGGAGATCGGCCAGAGCTTCGAAATATCGTTGCCGAACAGCTCGGAGTCGACGCTCGCCTGCCGCGCCGCCATCCAGTTGACATTGCCCCTGAGCGTGTTGATCTCACCATTGTGCGCAACCATGCGATAGGGATGGGCAAGGCGCCACGACGGGAACGTGTTCGTGGCGAAGCGCTGATGGACGAGCGCCAACGCCGTGTCGTAGTGCATGTCCAAAAGGTCGCGGTAGTACGGCGCGAGCTGACCGACCAGCACCATCCCCTTGTAGACAATGGTGCGGGCCGACAACGAGACGGGGTAGTATTCCGCAACTTCCGGGCCACCGAGCGCAAAAACTCGATTGGAAACGACCTTGCGGATAATGAAGAGCCGGCGCTCAAAATCATTCTCGGTGGTGAGATTAACGGAGCGGCCGATGAAAATCTGCTGCATCACCGGCTCGGTCGCCCTCACGCGTTCGCCGAGCCCTGAATTGTTGACCGGCACGTCGCGCCATCCCAGAACCGTCTGGCTCTCTGCGGCCACGACCTCCTCGACAATGTCGCGAACCTGCCGGCGGGCGGCCGGATGACGTGGCATGAAGAATTGCCCGATCGCGTAATGGCCCGGCTCAGGGAGATCAAACCCGAGCCTGGCGCACTCTCGCGCGAAGAATCCGTGCGGGATTTGGGTGAGGATCCCGCATCCGTCGCCAAGCGTGGGATCGGCCCCAACCGCGCCACGATGGTCGAGATTGGCCAGGATCTGTAGGCCTTTTTCGAGAATGTCATGCGACCTGCGGTTCCTCATGTCGGCTACGAAGCCGACGCCGCAGGAATCATGCTCGTACTTCGGATCATAAAGGCCTTGAAATCGGGGCGTGAGCGGATCGGCTCCCGGAAGGACGCGCAGCGCCGCGCCAGTGAGGCTTTTGTTGAATTGGGTGTTAGCGTTCATCTTTCCGCTCCCCGGACGGTCGCGATCCTCGTCGCGACTGACATTTCCGAATTTTGAAGGCGTGTCGAGGACAAAACGGCTACGTCTCGCGCAGCCAACGGGGCGTTACGCGTCGAATTTTTTTCGATCTCTTTTCGTTGTTCGATTCGACGACGCCATAGCCATGCTCATCGCGCGTGGGCTGAAGCCAGAGCCTCGGTCGCGCAAATGGTCAGCCAAACTGTCCTATCTTCAAAACATGCCAGAAATGGACCCGCGACACAAGCGGCGCCATGCGATTTTTTGATCGAGCCAGAAAGCGCATCTACGCGCAATTGCCAATCCATCGGTGTGTGGGGCATTTTGGCGCCTCAACAAGGTGAGGCGCCAATGAATTTCGCGAGCGACAATGGCGCGGGCGTCGCGCCGGAGATCCTGGACGCGATCGCGGCTTCGTCTCGAGTCAACGCGCCGGCCTATGGCGCCGACGACTACACCGCCCGAGCGGAAGCGATGCTTAGCGAAATCTTCGAGACGAAGGTCGCTGCCTTTCTGGTTGCGACCGGCACTGCCGCGAACGCGCTCACGCTCTCGGCATTGGCCCGGCCGTGGAGCGCGGTCTTCTGTCATGAGGAGGCGCATGTTCACGATGACGAGTGCGGCGCGCCCGAATTCTTTACCGGGGGGGCCAAACTGGTCGGCATCGCTGGCTGGGGCGGCAAGATCACGCCCGACGATCTGCGCGAGACGCTGGGTCGGTTCCCGCGCGGGCTTGTCAAGGCAGTCCAACCGGGCGCGTTGTCGCTCTCGCAGGCCACCGAAGCCGGGACAATCTACCGGCAAGGCGAGGTCGGGGCGCTTTGCGACATCGCTCATTCGGTCGGCGTTGGCGTGCATGTCGACGGCGCCCGGTTCGCGAATGCGATGGTCGCCACCCAGCTTTCACCTGCCGACATGACGTGGCGCGCCGGAGTCGATGCGCTTTCGTTCGGCGCGACGAAGAACGGCGCGCTCGCTTGCGAGGCTGTGATTGTCTTCGATCCCACGCGGGCGATGGAATTGGCGTATCGTCGCAAGCGCGCCGGACACACCTTGTCCAAGGGCCGTTTCCTGGGGGCGCAGATGGAGGCTTATCTCAAGGACGGCCTGTGGCTCCGGCTGGCGGAGCGCGCCAACGAGGCGGCGCGGCGCCTCGGCGAGGGGCTTGCGGCTACGCCGGGGATGCGGCTGGCGTGGCCGGCGGAAGCCAACGAGGTTTTCGTCGTTGCGCCGAACGAAGCCGTTGAAGCATGGCGGGCCGCGGGGGCGCAATTCCATGAATGGAGCACCCGCTCTCTGACGCCAGAGCAGAAGCCGCGCGATGACGAGCGCCTCCTGCGGCTCGTCACATCGTTCGAGACCGAGCAGAGTGAGATCGACCAACTGCTCGGCCTCTACCGCGGCGTCTACGCCGGCGCGGCGCAATGACGACGCCGTGACCGCGCCGCAATTTGCGCTAAAGAATCCACCCGCCGGATCAATCCTGGAGCTTAGGAACATGGCTGCCTCGAACGCGACATTGCGGCGCCTCCTGGCGCGCCTGGCGCTCGCTGCTCTCACGACTCTTGCCGCCGCTGCGGCGGCCAACGCCCAATGGTTCCCGCCGCCGAGCGCCGCTTCTCCATACGAATATGTGCAATGGTTCCCGCCGATCGGCGCCGCTTCGCCGCAGGAAATCGCGGAAAGGCTACGGGCGGAGGGTTTTGTCCTGGTCGGGCCGCTCCATCGTAACGACACCGTCTATCTGGCCGACGTCAACGCGGGCCCCGGAGGCCGGGAGCGACTGGTGATCGACGCCTGGAGCGGTGAAATCCTGCAGCGGATCGTCGCCCGGAGCCCATATTCGAGGCCGGGCGGCGGCTACGTGATTGAAAGGGGCGAATTCGATAGCCCGCCGCCTCTCGCCCCGCCGCCTGCGCGCGACTTCTTCGTCAGTCCTGGCGGCAACGGGAACCTCGCCTACGGCGGACCGGCGAACGCGCGCATTCCCGAAGCCGTTGGCCCGGTCAGTCCGCTCGAGCGGACGCCAAGGGCGAGGGTCAAACCCAAGCCGGCGGCGAGCAGGCATGCGCCCGCCGAGTCGAAACCGACGGCGGCGGCAGTTCCGCCCGCTCAACCGCTGAAGACGGACGAAGGCGGCGCCAATCCGGCGGCGAAAGACAATTCGGGCGGAGGCGCAACGCCGGCGGGGGCGGCGCCGCCAGCGACGCCGCCTCCTGCGTCCGAAGCGTCGAAACAGCCGAACGCTCCGCCGAAACCGGAGGCTCCGCCGACCGGATCGACGCCCGCCGCGCCGCCCGACCAGACCAAAGGCGCCGCCCCCAATCCCGAGGGAGCGGCGTCATCGCCAAACATGCCCCAGACTCAGGCGAAGGGCGAACCCCGCCCGCCGCAATCCGAACCGCCCGCAGCTGTTCCTTCTGCGCCCGCCGCCAAGCCGAGCGACAAGTCGAAGGTCAACGACGTGCCGGTCAACCCGCTCGAGTAGCCAACAGAAAGGGCGCCCTTTTCGGGGCGCCCTGATCTTCAGTGATTAAGCGGTCTTACGCCGCCTGCTTCGTCGTCTCGACTGGCTTGCCGCCGTTGATGGCGATTACGCGCGGCTTCTGCGCCTCGGGAACTTCACGGACCAGATCGATATGCAGCAATCCGTTCTCGCTGGTTGCGCCGGAGACGACCACATGGTCGGCCAAGTGGAAACGCCTCTCGAAGGCGCGAGCAGCGATCCCCTGATAGATGACGTCGTGCTTCTCGTCCTTGACGGCGGGCGCCTTCGCGCCGCGAATCGTCAGCGTATTGTCCCGCGTCTCGACCGTGAGCTCGTTCTCGCCGAAACCGGCGACGGCGAGCGTGATCCGGTACGCGTTCTCGCCGGTCCGCTCGATATTATAGGGCGGATAGGACGGAACGTTCTGTTCCGCGCCAACCGCCTTGTCCAGCATCGACAGAAGTCGGTCGAAACCAACGGTAGACCGATAGAATGGCGAGAGATCGTAGTTCAACATAATCACATCCTCCTTCATGAGCGATATGACAGAGGCGCCCCACTCTGGCTGCGCCTGCCGCATGCGGTTCCTTTGGACCCCGCACGCCTCATTTGGGGCGAAGTCGCCTCGATTCAAGGGCGTAGGCTCACGCCGCAAAAAGTTCGCGCTCGGCGGCGAAAGCGGCGATTGCGCCATCGAGCGCGGCTCGATATAGCGCGGTCGCAAGGAGGCTGCCGCCTCCGATTCATGGGGTGACAAACGCATGCTGAAGTCATCGTTGGCTGCGGCGGTCGGCGCGGCCGCCTTGTGTTTGGCGCCTGCGGCTTTCGCCGGGCCGGCGCCCGGGCCGCAGGAAGAAGAGGGCCCGCCGAAGCCGCTCCCGCCGCTGCAGAAGAATTTCCCCCTGGACCAGACATGGTCCCTGCGCGAGCTCAACGGCAAGCCTGTTCCTGAAGGGCTCGACGCGAGCCTCAAGATCGACGGCAACTTGCGCGGCTCCGGGTTCACCGGCTGCAATTCGTGGTCGGCGACGCTCTACCCGGTCAAGGATCAGCATCTCGCCGTCGGCCCCTTCGCGCTGACGAAGAAGCAGTGTCCCAAGGACATCATGGCGGTCGAGTTCGGGTTCCTGTCGAGCCTGATCGGCAACCCGACCTGGGACCTCGTCAACGGCGACCTGGTGATCAAGGGACCGCGCGGATCGTTGCGGCTCGCGCGTTCGCTCTGAGGGCCAGGCCGGTCTTCGCGGTCCGCCGCGAAATATCTGGAGCCGATCTAACTCTTTCAGCGAGTTAGGGCCTTTTTTTTGTCCATTCGTCCATTTGTCGCATTTTTGCGACGGGGCGGGTCGGCTCCGCTTCTGTCGAAAGCGGCGAGGCCGCCCGCCTACCAGGACTCGAACCCTTTCGCCTATGCCCTGGACGCAGGCGCCATTTCGCCGTTTTGAGCGATTTCAAAAGCTTGCGGCGATCGATGTCCATTGCAGCGGGCCGCCGTGGGAGAACCGCCATTGGCTCGACCGAGCCTTTACTGCAATCGCTTTTCAATGGCGCGACCGGAGACCGCAAAGCGTCAGATCCTCCTTACGCGACACTGGCGACGGTCGCCGGCGCTCCGTCGCGGGGCGCGAACGCGATGCGGCGCTTGTGGAATGCGTTCAGCGTCGAGCGATGGCCGATCGAGACGATCGTGGTCTTGGGCAGCGTGGCGGCGATGGCGCGGTAGAGGTCCGTCTCGCTCTTCTCGTCGATGGAGGCGGTCGCCTCGTCGAGGAAGAGCCAGTCGGGCTTCGCGAGCAGGGCGCGCGCCACGCCGAGGCGCTGCTGCTCGCCGCCCGAGAGCCGCATCTGCCAATTGTCGCTCTCGTCAAGCCGGCCGACGAACGCCGCCAAGCCGACCTTGTCCAGCGCGTCGCGCAGCTCTTCGTCGGAGAAGGTCGAGCTTGCGGCCGGGTAGGCGAGCGCCTCGCGCAACGGGCCGATCGGGATATACGGCCGCTGCGGCAGCAGCATGAGCCTGGCGTACGGAGGTTGGAGGATCTCACCCCTGCCGAACGACCAGATGCCCGCGATGGCGCGAAAGAGCGTCGACTTGCCGACCCCGGTCGGGCCGACGAAGAGCGTCGGCTCCTGCGGGATCAGCGCGAGATCGCCGATATGCGCGAGCTTGCGCCCGTCGGGCAGCTTCAGATCGAGGTCGGGGATCGAGAGGATCGGACCGCCGCCGGCGGCGATCTCGATCCGGGGCGTCTTTTCCTCATCCGCGCGGGCGCGCGCGAAGGCCTCCTCGAAGGAGGCCAGGCGCTGGATCGTGGCGCTGAAGGCGGCAAGGCCGGTGTATTGATTGACGAAGAAGTTCATCGCCGAGTTGACATTCGAGAAGGCGTCGGCGGCCTGGTTGAAGGTCCCGAAGTCGACCTTCTTCACCACGAAATAGAAGGGCGCGACCACGACATAGGGAATGATCGCCGAGATCTGGGTATAGAACTGGAGGAACGAGTTCAGGAAGGTGCGCACGCGGATGATGCGCTGGACGGTGTGGAAAACGTCGTCGAACACCCGGCCCGCGCGGTCGATCTCCCGGTCCTCGCCCTTGAGCAGCGCGATCTGCTCGCTGAACTCCCGGATGCGCGCGAGGTCGAAGCGGAAATTGGCCTCGACCGCCTGCTGGCGGAACATGAGCCCCGACAGCGATCGTCCGATGAGCTGCATCATGCCGGTGGCGAAGCAGGCGTAGAGGACGGCGACCCAGAACAGGAAGCCATGAATCGTAACGCCGAAAAACGTGGGGTCCATGGCTCCGGAGAGCCCCCACAGAATGATCGAGAACGCCACCAGGTTGGTCGCCGTCGACATCGCCTGAATGGTGTAATTGTAGATGCCCACGTTCATGTAGGTTCCGCGGCCGCCTTCGCCGCTGATGAAGCCGCCGATGTCCTCCGAGATGCGCTGGTCCGGGTTGTCGGTCTGGCCGCCTCTCACCGCCAGCTGATAGTGCATCGAGTGCAGGAGCCAGCGGGAGGTGTAGGACGCCGTCATCCAGCGCCGCCATTGCAGGACGAAGTTCAAGGAGACGTAGAACTCGACAAGGAACGCCAGGATCGAGATCGTCACCAGCGGGCAGAAAACCCACAAGAGCTGGTGCCAGAACTCGCCCATATGGGCTTCGTCGGGAATCTGGATGGCGTTGCCGAAGGCCCGGTAGAAGAAGTTCACTCGAACCCCGATCGCCACCTGGAACTGGTTAATGAGGATCAGGAAGATGACGTTGATGCGGGCGTAGAGGCTCTGGCGGAGCGCCATCGGCGGCAAGGGCCAGGGATGGACCGTGATCGGCGTGCGCGCGGCGAAGAAGGGATCGGTGATCCTCAACATCCTCTGGACGAAGGGAAAGTGCGAGATGCCGAAGATGACGACGCCGAAGAGCGCGGTCGCGAGCGGCAGGTAGCGCGGCAGGGAATAGTCAGCGTAGGCCTCCGGCCAATAGCCGGTGAGCGAGACGATGTCGGCGAGGCCGAAGAGGATCGTCTCGGCGGCGAAGAGGTCGGAGAGGATCGAGAGAAAGATCGAAGTCCCGAACCGCGGCATCGACGCCACTGCCGCGAGCGCCGATGCGCTGCCGATCAGGAGCATCATGCCGTCTTTCTCGGAGGCGCCGATCGCGAGCGCGAGGATGGCGAAAACGGCGAGGCTCAACATGCGCATGGGCGGAAGACCTGAACTGGCGGGAAAGCGGGAATGCGCGCCCTAGCAGACCGATCGGCGCAATAGAAGGGCGGCCGCGTCGCCCGCGGATGAATTGTTGGCAAGGTTGGAGCGAGGCCAAAAAGCACGCAAGAGAGAACCGAAGCCAAAGGCCTGCGTTCGCAACGACCGAAGTCGTCATTCCAACAAACGCCATCCTGCGGTCCGCGGGCCGCCTCGGCTCTCACGGGATGGCGAGGTCGCGCGGCCTCATTTCGCGAAGGAATTTGCGTTCGTCACGCGCACTCGATTGGACGATGAATGTGCAAACCGGTCAAGTCGTGAACGAGTCGGGCGTCTTGATCGTCGAGATAATACGATTCGATGTGAGTCATGACGATCAATATCGCGGACGCAATGACGGTGTTGCTGTCGAGGTATTGATTATATAGCTGTTTAAGATTGTTAATCATCGACCGCGATTCAGGCAATTGTCGATTTTCGGGCCAGCTTTGCTTTAGCTTGAGAAAGTGACAAAGCAGATCAATGGCTTTGACAAATTGCAAATGCCGTTTTTCATCTAAACTATTGATATTCGGGAGGCAGTCTTCAAACGCCTCAAGCAGCGTTGTTCCTCGAGGCTTTGCGGAAGGCTCTTCCGCGCCTTCGGGCAAAATCTCGCTTCTCGCTTCCGGAAAATCGATGCGGGACCACGTCAACTTGGTCATTCATGCCTAGCGGGCGGTTACCAAAATGGTCCCCGACGGTCCCCGGTCGAAAGACGCTCTCCCGGATACGCCGCATAGGAGCGCGCGGTCAAGATTTACACGTGTGCGCAGTCAAGACTTGCTGAGGCGGGGCCGAGCGCTCTCGCCTCAGCGTGTGGCCCGGGCGTCCCGATAACGCAGCGCGTCGACAATGAGGGCGAACGCCGGCGACGACTGGCGGCGGTGAGGGTAGTAGAGGTGGTAGCCCGACCAGGGCGCCGACCAGTCTTCAAGCGCCCGCTCGAGACGACCCTTGGCGAGATGGGCTTCTGCAAGATCCTCCGGCACATAGCCCAGCCCGAGACCGGCGAGGGCTGCGTCGAGAGCCTGAAAGACGCTGCTGAAGACGAGTTGGCCTTCGACGCGCACTCTCAGCTCGCGGCCGCCCTTTTCGAACTCCCACGCGTAGAGCCCGCCGTAGGTCGGGAGACGCAGATTGATGCAATTGTGACCGATGAGGTCCTGCGGCGTCTTTGGGGCCGGTCGCTTCGCGAAGTAGGACTTGGCCCCGACCACGGCGAAGCGAACGTCGGGCCCGATGCGGACCGCGATCATGTCCCTTGCGACCTGCTCGCCCAGGCGCACGCCCGCGTCGTAGCGCTCAGCGACGATGTCGGTCAGTCCGTAGTCGATGACGAGCTCGACCTTGATGTCTGGATAGTCCGGCAGGAACTTCGCCAGCTTTGGCCACAGAATGGAATGGATCGCATGGTCTCCGGCGGTGATCCGGATGGAGCCGGCCGGCTTCTCGCGAAGCTCGCTCAAAGCCTCGAGTTCAGCCTCGATCCCCTCGAGACGCGGGGCTACGCTGCGCAGCAGGCGCCCGCCCGCTTCGGTGAGCGAGACGCTGCGCGTCGCGCGCGCCAGAAGGCGTACGCCGAGCCGGGCCTCGAGGCCGCCGATCGTCTGGCTGAGCGCTGACTGCGAAACGCCGAGCTTTGCGGCCGCCCGGGTGAAATTCGCCTCGCGCGCGACCGCGAGGAACGCGGCCAGATCGTTCAGGTTCTCCGCGGCCATTCATAAGTACCGCTTATAAGAGCATGCGCATAATACCGTCTAATCACTTGCTCGGCCGCGCGCTAGATAGCCAGGCGTTCGACGACGGTCTCTGGAATTGGAGGGAACGCCATGGAGATCAAGCGAAGCGGCTCTGAAGCCTCCGGCAAAGGACCAGGCGACTGGTTCACCGGCGCCGTGCGGATCGACCCGCTGTTCAGCCCGCCGGATCCGGCCCGTGTGGCGGGCGCCCTGGTGACGTTCGAGCCCGGCGCGCGCACCGCGTGGCACACCCACCCGCTCGGCCAGACGCTCATCGTCACCGCCGGCTGCGGCCGGGTCCAGCGCGAAGGGGGGCCGATCGAGGAAATCCGCCCCGGCGACGTCATCTGGTTCCCGCCCGGCGAAAAGCACTGGCACGGCGCCGCGCCGACGACGGCCATGAGCCATATCGCCATCCAGGAGAAGCTCGACGGCAAGGCTGTCGACTGGATGGAAAAGGTCAGCGACGAGCAGTACGGGCGGTCGCCAAGTCAACTCAAAAGCTAGGAACGCAAGACATGCAGAAGCGCAGACTTGGAAAGAGCGGCCTGGAAGTCTCAGCGATCGGGCTTGGCTGCATGGGAATGAGCCATAGCTATGCTCCGTTCCCGGACAGGAAGGAGATGATCGCGCTGATCCGGACGGCGGTCGAACGCGGCGTTACGTTTTTCGACACCGCCGAGGTCTACGGCCCGTTCACCAATGAGGAGCTGGTCGGCGAGGCGGTTGCCCCCTTGCGTGACAAGGTGGTGATCGCGACCAAGTTCGGCTTCAAGTTCGGCCCCAATGGGGAGTCGATGGGCGTCGACAGCCGGCCGGAGCATATCAAGCAGGCCGCCGAAGGCTCGCTCAAGCGACTCAAGACCGATGTGATCGATCTCTACTATCAGCACCGCGTCGACCCCAACGTGCCCATCGAAGACGTGGCCGGAGCCGTCAAGGACCTGATCCGCGACGGCAAGGTCAAGCACTTCGGCATGTCGGAGGCCGGTGTGCAAACGATCCGTCGCGCGCACGCGGTCCAGCCGGTGACCGCGCTGCAGAATGAATATTCGCTGTGGTGGAGACGCCCGGAAGAGGAGGTGTTGCCGACCCTGGAGGAACTCGGGATCGGCCTGGTCCCTTATAGCCCTCTGGGGAAGGGCTTCCTCACCGGCAAGATGAGCGAAGACACGAAATTCGCCAGTTCCGACATCCGCAACGCCATCCCTCGCTTCACGCCAGAGGCCAGGAAGGCGAACCAGGCTTTGGTCGATCTGCTTGCAGAGATCGCCGAGCGGAAGCAGGCGACGCCCGCTCAGATCGCGCTCGCCTGGCTCATTGCCCAGAAGCCGTGGATCGCGCCGATCCCCGGCACCACGAAACTCAATCGCCTCGAGGAGAACATCGGCGCCGTCGCCGTCAATCTCTCGCCGGACGATCTCCGCGAGATCGAAAGCGCCGCCTCAAGGATCACGGTGCAAGGGGACCGCTACCCCGAACATTTGGAGCGAATGACCGGTCTCTGAGCCGACGTCTCTATCGCGCAATGGACCAGCGCCGCGCGATCAAGACGCTGCTGCGGCCGCAAATCATGGAGCGCCGATACATGGCTGCATGGCCGAAAGACGAACTCAACACGATCGCCGGGGCCGACGATCTGCACATCGCGCCGTTCCGTGAGGACGGCTCCACGTATGGCACGCCGACATGGATCTGGTCGGTTGCGGTCGATGGCGCCCTCTACGTACGCGGCTACAACGGGCAGAACTCTCGTTGGTATCAGGCCGCAGTGCGGCAGAAGGCCGGGCGCATCCTCGCCGCCGGGATGACGAGAGAGGTCGCCTTCGAACCGGTCGAGGGGCCGATCAACGACCGCATCGACGACGCCTACCGCGCGAAGTATCGCGCCAGTTCATACCTCGGCCCGATGATCAGCCCGCCCGCCCGTTCGGCGACAGTGAGGGTCACGCCCCGCGAGACTGACGCCTGAGGCGGATCCCGTTAATCACGATTTGTGATGACGATATCGCCGCTCAGGCGGTTCACAATGACCGCGCGCCGGGCCATCTTGTTGACCGTGAGGGTGAAGCGCGGATCAATGAATTTCAGTTCGCGCAGAGGACCGAGGCGATGAGCCCGAAGGTGCTGCTTTCCCGGCTGCCGGTCGACCCCTATATCGCGGCGATCGTCGGGATGGTTGTTCTGGCGACGGTGCTGCCGGCGCACGGCAGCGGCGAGACCGTCGCCAGATACGCCACCAACGCCGCCATCGCCCTCCTGTTCTTCCTGCATGGGGCGCGGCTCTCGCCGCAGGCGGCTTTGGCGGGCGCATGGCACTGGCGGCTGCATGTCGTGGTGCTCGTCTCGACATTCGTGCTGTTTCCGGCTTTGGGACTCGGCGCCAGGGCGCTCTTTCCGGGTCTGCTGACGCCGGCGCTCTGGACCGGCGTGATCCTGCTTTGCGCGCTGCCTTCAACCGTCCAATCGTCGATCGCCTTCACCTCGATCGCCCGCGGCAACGTGCCCGCCGCGCTCTGCGCCGCGACCGCCTCCAACCTCCTCGGCATGGGCCTGACGCCGCTGCTGGTCGGGTTGCTGCTGAGCACGCAAGGGGGGTTTTCTTTGCGTGGCGCCGGCGACATCGTTCTCCAGCTTCTGCTCCCGTTCGCCGCCGGCCAGCTTGCCCGGCCGTGGATCGGCGGATGGGCGTTGCGGCACAAGACTGTGCTCAGCCTGGTCGATCGCGGATCGATCCTGCTCGTGGTCTACGCCGCTTTCAGCGAGGGCGTCACGCACGGCATCTGGCGCCAGCTGAGCCTCGCCGATCTGGCGCGGCTGGCGGCGGTGGACGCTGCGCTGCTGGCGGCGGTGCTGGCCATCACCACCTTCGGCAGCCGGCTCCTCGGCTTTTCCCGCGAGGACGAGATTACGATTGTCTTCTGCGGCTCGAAGAAGAGCCTGGCGAGCGGTCTGCCGATGGCGACCGTGCTGTTCGGCGGCCAGTCCGTCGGCCTGATCGTGCTTCCGCTGATGCTCTTCCACCAGATCCAGCTGATGGTGTGCGCCGGCTTGGCGAAACGCTACGCCAACAACGGCCGGAACGCCGCGGCGCCCGAGGCGGGCGGCGAAGTCGCGCCGGCGGCGCGGTAGGGCGCTTTTCTTTCGCCCATGCCGCTGTGGAATCGCGGGAGCAACCCGGTGATCCGGTGAGATTTCGATATTGTGCCGAGACGAGCGACTCTAGAACGCCGACCCGCCCGCGCCCCGTTGCGAGCGCGAGCAAGCCTATTTGCCGGAGCGGACGAGCGGCAGCATGCGCCCCAAGGTACCATCTAGCATAGCATACTGGTGAAATAGCGCCAGAGCGGCGTGCCCGGCCGCAAAAACGATGAGCGTATTTGCCGCCCAGTAATGGATGGGCAGCAATTGATGTGAGAGATGGTCGTTCATCGGAAATGGCGAAGGGATTGCAAGCAGACCAAAGAAGCTCGCT
>JAFAHO010000223.1 GCA_019237205.1 Hyphomicrobiales bacterium | reverse complement strand
AGGGTCGCCGCCGAAGGCGCGTCTGGCCGCGCTGCTGCATGACGGGCCCGAATATGTGATCGGCGACATGATCTCGCCGTTCAAGGCGGCGATCGGCGGCGATTACAAGCGGATCGAGCAACGCTTGCAGCGCGCCATCCACATCCGCTTCGGTCTCCCCGCCGAGCGGACGGCCGATCTCGCCCGCCAGATCAAGTCCGTCGACCGCGCCTCTGCCTATATCGAGGCGACGGCGCTCGCAGGTTTCACGATCGCCGAAGCACGGAGACTCTTCGGCGAGCCCGAACTGCCGATCGGCGAATTCGCCGCCTTTCTCGAGCCGATGCGCCCGCAGGAGGCGGAAGAACGCTTCCTCAGCCGTTTCGCGGAACTCGACGCCGCCGCCGCGAAGCTCTAAGCAAAGCGCGCCCGTCAAGGAGACGCTACCGTGCCGCGCCTTCATGTCTGCTCGCTCGCCCTGATCGGAGACACCGTCGCCCGGACCGGCGCCCGCTCCCTCGTTACGCTGCTCAGCCCCGGCACGGCGGTCGCGCGGCCCGCCGGCATCGCGCCCGAGCGCCACCTCTATCTCGCCGTTTCGGACATTATCGCCCCCGTGCCCGGCCAGGTTCTGCCGGACGCCGCGCACCTCGATGAGTTCCTCGGCTTCGTCTACGCCTGGGATCGCGCCGAGCCAATGGTGATCCATTGCTTCGCCGGAGTCAGCCGCTCGACCGCCGCCGCCTATATCGCTGCCTGCGCGCTCAAGCCTGAGCGCGACGAGTTCGCCGTCGCCCGCACCCTGCGCGCCGCTTCGCCGACGGCGACCCCCAACGCGCGCCTCGTCGCGCTCGCCGATTCCGCGCTTGGGCGCAACGGACGCATGAATGACGCGATCGCGGAAATCGGCCGGGGCGAGGAGTGCTTCGAAGGGACGCCGTTCGCGCTCGAGCTGGCTTGAGGCGGGGAACAAGCCCGCCCTCTCCTTTTAGGGCGCACTCACCAGACGCGCGCTGTCGAAGCGGAGATTCGCATCCGAGTTCATGTGCGGCGCGACGGCTTCCGGCGTCGATCCCGCGAGGCCGTTGGTCGGTTCGAAGACCAGCGACGGCTGGGCGTCGGCCGACAGGCCGAGCTCCCCGACGGCCTTGGTGACGTCGAACCGGAAGTTCGCGCTCGTCGTCCCATGACCCATGTGGGCCGCATGCCCGACTGTTCCGGAGGGGAGCAAATTGAAGAAGTTGATCACTCCCACCTGCGCCCGTCGGCTGTCGGCTTGAAGGAAGACGTTATAGAGGCCTCCTGGCGGTTTATCGTACTGCACGCCTTCGATCGTCAGGTAGGTCCGCCCGCCGGGCTTGGCCGCTTCGGGCCGAGCCGCCAGCGCCTCCCGCGCGGCCGGTTGAAGGGCGAGAGGCACGGTAGTCGCGGCCCCGGAGATCCGGGTTGGCCCGGCGACCGCCAAAGCCTGACCCTGCGCCAGGATCATTGCGGGGCGCTCGAGCGCCGCCGCGGCGCCCGCGACCTGCGGCTGCGGGGCGGCGGGGCAACCGCCGCCGGAGCCGTAGGAATAGCTGAGCTGCGCGGTGGTGAGCATGTCGCCCACGCGGCGCGTCGGCGTGCTGCCATCGGAGTCGACGAACGTGAACATCGTGTTGAGCTGATTGGGGTCATTGGGCAGCCGGGTCGACTCGTTCACCTTGAGCCAGCAATCGTAAAGCCGGTCGATATTGGCATGGTGAGCATAGAAGATCGCATCGAGCGCCGCTACAGGGACGGAGCCCATGAGGCCGTTTGGACAGCCGCCGGTGACGATCGCGCAGTGGACGGCGCCGTGAGGCGTATTTTCGAGATCGCCGCTAAAGGAAGCAAAGTCCTGATCGGCCATCGCCGCATCCGTTGAAGTGACGTCCGACGATAACGAGGAGCTGCCGTCGTCGAGACCCGGCTGACGCGCCTCCACCCGCAGTGGGTTGGGAACGGTGGCGCCGGTGTCGTCCACATAGGTGGCGTCGCGGTACGCCGCGGGCAATTGGCCGTTGGCCTCGTAGTCCCAATAGGGAATCCGCAGCGACGCGTCGCCCGCCGCGTCCTGGAGCACGCGCTCGAAATACCAGAGATACATCCGGTGCCAGGTGAGGAAATTGATCGTTCCGTGCTCGCATTTGCACCAGGTCGCCGTTTCGTCTGGGGTCGTTGCGGTAAAAGTCTGGACGCCGTCCATACCGTTGCCCATGACGGGGCCGGCGCAATCGTCGCCGAAATGCAAGTGCATGTTGGCCCAATAGAGCCAGCTGCGGCGGAAGTCGGCGGTGTCCGTCGGCGCGCTGTTGCGCGACATCATTTTCGCGACGCCGCGCCTTAGCGACATGACTTGAGACGGGGTGAGGTCGGTGATGGATTTGCGCTGGTCGTCCGCTCGCGCGTGGGTCGTGACGAAACCTGAGGCCGTGATAGCCAGCGCGCTCGCGCAGACGGAAAGCAAAAAACGTTTGAAAATACTTGTTGTCATCCGACACGCTCCCAAAAAAGAAGCTGACTACTGACTACGACTTGAGGGTATCTCGATCGAGCCGAAGCGGCAAGCAGTTTTGGGAATATCGCGTGTCGCCGACCTTAGCGGCCGGGACGGCGCCGACGGATGAGCAAGCACAGTCGATCTTGCTACCCCTTCATCGCCTTCGCCATCGCGTCCTGCTCGGCCTGCGAGGGCGCGCCGAAAAAGGCCGGGTCGTTGTCCTTGCCGCCGAGCGCGCCATAGGCGTGCGAGCCATTCGCGTCGAACAGCACGACGAACTTATGCTCCGCGCATGCGTTCGGCTTGCAGACGAAGGAGAGCGAATAGGGCTTGCCGTCGATGGTGAGATCGGTGACCTGGCCGGATACGCCGTCGAAGTTCCTGTTGAACTGGGCGAGCCAGTCGGGCGTAGGCTGGACGAGCTTCATGAGCCTGTCCCAGGACGCGTGATAGCCCGTCTTGCCGTGCAGCGCGTCAAAGAGGAACTGCGTTTCGGCGGCCTGAGCGGCGCCGGCGACTGTCATCGCGAGGAGCGAAGCGACGAACCAATCGGGGGGGGGAAAAAGCGCCGCCCTTCGACGCTCTGGATTGATTCGCCATAGCCCGCTGGAAAACGGGCGTCTTCGACGCCCTCCGGCTCGCAATGCCGGGCTCGCTTCGCGTTGATCGATCGTCAAGCTAAAACGCCTTGAAGGTGATGATCGTGCGGGTGTCGACGATGCCCGGAATCCCCTGCACCTTGTGGCCGACGAAATGGCCGATGTCGACATCCTTCTCGACATAGAATTTGGCTAGAATGTCGAAGTCGCCGGCGGTCGAGTAGATCTCGGACGCGATCTCCGCCTCCGCCAGCGCGCTCGCCACCTCGTAGGTGCGGCCGAGCGCGCATTTGATCTCAACGAAAAATGTCTGCATCCGGTCACGGCCCCTCTTTGGCGGCCTCTTGTGCAACAACTTCGACGTCGTGGTCCAGACCCGACTGGACCTCGAAGGTCGACTGGTAGGTCTTGGCGTCGTGGCGCGCGATGACGACATATTCGCCCTCGGCGAGCACGAGCGAGGGAAATGCGCCGACGAGTTCGCGGATGACGTCGCCGCCCGGGGTCAGCACGGTGAAAGTCGTGTTGGCGAGCGCCTCCGCCCCCTGCTTGTTGACGAGCTTGAGCGTCAGCATCGCGCAGCGATGGCGCAGCGTCACGTCGACGAGCTTGCCGGATGGGACCTTGATGTCGGCGCTGACGATCGAATTGGAGGGCAGGGTCGCCGGTGGCGCAGGTGTCGCGGACTTGCCCGCACTCACCGCAACGCTGGGGACGAACCGTCCTCCGACTGTGTCGAGATAGGTCGAGACGATGTGATAGGAGCCGTCCGGAAGTCCGATGATGTCGCCGGCCTTCGCCTTGGCGTAGACGAGCTTGCCCTGGGGATTGCGGTTCTCCGGCACGTAGATCGCCAGCGACAGTTTGGACGGGTCGATCGGTGCGTCTACGAGCGTGCCGCCGATCCGGATTGCCCCGGCCGAGAGGCCGAGCTGTTCGGACCGAACCTCCGGGCCAAGCGTCAGCCGGCGAGTCGCGCTCGCGAGACCGAAAGCGACATGCACGACATAATCGCCGGGCGCCAGCGTCAAGGTCGGCTGGGCGAGGGCGGATTCGACGATCAGGGGGTGCGCGCCCGCCGCGTCCACTTGCGCGCCGAACACGCGCCAGCGCAGGCCCCCGGTCAGCGGGGCGCCGGCGCCGCCGTTGAGCGCCGCGGAGAGGCTGAGCGTCGCCTGCGCGTCCGGCGCCGCCGGGTCGGCGTGCGCGGCACCGATCAACATGACGACGGCGAAGAGGGCGATGGCCCTTGCCAGAATTCGCAAAATCGCTCCCATTCCGCCCCGACCGCCGCGAGAGGGCGGCGTCCGTTCAGTCAATCCGGCGCCAAGGGCGGCCGACGGCCGCGGGTGGTGAAGCCGCAATAAGGCGGATCGAAGGCCGTTTACAGGCTTCGCGAATTGCGTCAAGCAGCGCCCGCGCCTCTCAGGAACATGCCGATGAACGACACACTAGCGTTGCTTCAACGCCGCCGCTCCGCGCCGCCAGCGATCATGACCGGCCCCGGACCGTCGGCCGAAGAGCTCGCCACGATCCTCACCATCGCCTCTCGCGTGCCCGATCATGGCAAGCTCGCGCCGTGGCGCTTCATCGTGTTTGAGGGGGAGGCGCGCCATCGCGCGGGCCGGCTTGCGCTCGATATCCGCCTCGAGGGGCAGCCGGACCTTGAGGAAGCGGTGAGGGCCGAGGAACTGAGCCGGTTCGCCCGCGCGCCGCTCGTGGTCGGCGTCGTCTCCCGCGCCGCTCCGCACGTCAAGATCCCGGAATGGGAGCAGGTCCTGTCGGCCGGCGCAGCCTCAATGAGCATGATCCTGGCTGCGCGCGCGCTCGGCTTCTCGGCCACCTGGCTCACGGAATGGCCGGCCTATGACGCCCGGTTCCGGGCGGCGATCGGGCTCGCCGAGCACGAACGCATTGCGGGCTTCATCCATATCGGCCGCGCCCCGGCGATCGAGGACCGGCCGCGTCCGCCGCTCGAGGACATTGTCACGACCTTTCCCCCCTGAGGAGGCGCGCCCCGTGCTCCACGAGACGCGCCATCGCGACAAGGCGAGGCTTCCGCACGACATTTGCGTCAGGCCCGCCGCAACGCTCCCTCAAAGTAGCGCGTTGGTCGCGCGCAGCCGCGAGCCGAACTCGCCGAGAACGAACCAGACGAAGTTCGGCGCCTCCTCGATCATGAAGCGGAATTTCTTCTTGTCGAGCAGCGCGAGCTCGCACGGCTCGAGCGCCCGCGCGGTGTTCGTCCTCGGCATGTCGTCGAGCACCGAAAGCATCCCGAAAGCCTTGCCTTCGCGAACAGTCTCGATGACCTTGCTCTTGGTCGAGACTTCGACCGAGCCCTTGAGAACGATATACATATACCGCGGCGGGTCCCCCTCCCGGTAGATGAAGTCATTTGCGGCATATTCCATGACCGTGCCGAGCGCCCGTGCGATCGGACGGAAATCGGTTTTTTCTTCCGAACTCATGATGATGCCCCGGCGGCGAACAGGAAGGTCCGCCGCTGACATTGGGCGTCGCGCGTGAAGGATATGTGACAGCGCGCAAGCGGCGCCGGATTGAGCCGCGCGTTCATCAGCCGCCCTGTTTTGCAGGCTCCGTCGCGGCCGGCGGCTTGTGTTGCATGGCGAGCATCTGTGGTTGCCAGGCCTTGTGCTCGCTGTCGAGCAGGTCTTCCGTTGCGGTCACGAGATCGGCCAGGCTCGCCGGGTCCGCCTCGTCCAGCGCCTTGATGCCTTCGAGGCTCGTCTGCATCGCCGCGTAACTGGAGATGAGGTATTTGCGCCGATCGATGAGGCCGTAGGCGGCGATCGAGGCGGCGATCGTCGTCATGGCGCCGATCCATGGCGCGAAGACCTGCGCTAAGGCTCCGAGGGCGCCGAACGCCACCGCGGCGAGGCCCGAGGCGAACGCCACCCACCACAGGAGGTTTGCGAACGCTTCGTTCCTGGCTCGCCCTTTCCGGTAATACTCGATCTGCTCGTCGATCCTGTTGGACTTGTACCAGTCCTTCGTCAGCGGGACGACGGGCTCGCGCTTGTCGCCCGAGGCCGGGACCGGGTCGTCCGCGGGGACGAGACTCTTCTCCACCGCGGGCCTAGCGAGATCGTCGATCCGCTGCTTGAAAGCCTTGGCGGCGTCGGCCTCCGGGCCGGCGTATCCGCCGGCTTTCGCCGCGTAACGGAAGCATTCGGACTTCATGCCCTCCGCCGTCGCGCGCGCCTGGATCCACCCGGCCTCTTTGCCCGACCCGACGATTTCCCGACCGAGATAGGCGCCGACCGCGGCGGCGATCGCGGCCGCCGAGGCGAGCCCGGTCCCGAGGACGTTCCACGGGCTGGGGGCGGCGGGAACAAGCGCCGTCGCCGCCCCGCATATCGCCGCCAGCACGACGCAGGCGAGCGCGAGGAGATTCCACCGCCCCGCCTCCGCCTGCAGCTCGCGGGCGCGCTTCGCCCAGCCGCGATAGGCGTTCCAGGCCATCCTCAACATTGCACGCCCCCGTTCTCTCGTGCGTTGCCCGGCGGCTCCGCTTGCGGTTGGTCGTTCATTTCGCGTCCGCCGCCTTCGCCGCCGGCACGGGCATCAAGTCCGGCGGCGGCGGGTCGGTCACGCAGATCGGACGGTCGAAGGTCAACGGATAGTCGGTTACGCCGTCGAGGCTGACTGGGTCCTCGTGCATCTTGAGGAGCGCGCAGGCGACTTGAAGGATGTTGCCACTTGGGATTGTGCTGACGTCCCAGACGCGCGCGGTCTTGTCGTCAGACGCGGTGACGACGCGCTTGCCGTCGGGGCTGAAGGCGGCCGATGTGACTTCGCCGTCGTGCCCCCTGAGCGCGGTGAGTTCGCGCCCCGAGGCCGCGTCCCAGATCCGCGCCGTCTTGTCTTCCGACGCGGTGACGATGCGCCGGCCGTCGGGGCTGAACGCCGCGCTCCGCACAATATCCTCATGGCCTTTGAGCGGCTCGCCGATCGGCTTGCCGGTCGCCGCGTCCCAGATCCGCGCCGTCCAGTCATCAGACGCGGTGACGATGCGGTTCCCGTCGCGGCTGAAGGTGGCGGAAGTAACCGGCCCGCCATGCCCCCTGAGAAGCCGCCGTTCGTAAAGATCGGGCACTGCCCGACCCAGCGCGTCGAGCGTCGCGGCGAGCTGCGGCGTTGTCGCAAGGTCGTCTTTGTCGCGCGGCCAAGCGGCGAGCGCGAGCTTCGTTGCGTTGATCGGACGTCTTTCCGCTTCGATGTCGGCGAGCGCCGTCAGCGCGACGGACTCGTTTTTGGCGGCCTCCTTCAATTCTTTGAAGGCGATGTCCCTTTGCCGTCCGGCTATCGTCTTCTGCGCTTCCGCGTCCGCTGTCGCGCTCCTTTCTTTGAAGTAGAGCCATCCGACGACGGCAAGGGCGCAGACAATGGCCGCCGCCGCCCCTCTCAAGAGCCAGGTAATCCACCAGTTCCTCCTTTGCTCTTGCTCCTTCCAGTTCAGCGAGGCCTCGATGAAGTCCCAATCTTGAGACGAGAGCCACTGGGGCCGCCGGCCCGCCAGCTCACTGAATAGATCGCGATCAGCGCCGTAAGCGAAACGGGACTTTTTCGCGTCCTCCGCCGCCTCGTTCCACTCGCGCGCCTTCGTCATCAACTGCTCGAGCGTTCGGACGTCGCGGGCGCGGGGATCGTTGTCGTCGTTCTTCAGCAGGTTTTGCAGCCAATCCCATTGCGTGATGAGCGCCTCGTGCGCGATTTCTGCGGCTCCTGCGCTAACCGATACGAGCCGCCCGCATTCATCTTGGCCGAGCTGCTGCACGAGTTTGCGCTTCGGCCCGTCAAATTCGTCGAGCGCCGCTGTCCGCCGCGTGGCGCCGCCCGTGTCGCCAAGTCGCACCAGGCGGACGAAGATCGATTCGAGTCGAGCCCGATCGTCCTCTGGCAGTTTCTTCAGAGCCTTCTTGGCCTCGCTGGCGAGCGCGCCGCGCACGCCGCCGACCGACTCGTAGGCCACGAGCAGAGATTTCCGGGCAGCGTTATGCTCCTGCCACGCGGCACGCAGGGCGACCTGCAACAGAGGCAAGTCGCTCGGCTGGTCCGAAATGTCGCGCCGAACGCGGTTCACGAGCGCGTTCAGCGCATCTTCGTCTTTCTCGCCCGCGAGCCGCAGCGGCTTGCAGATGGCCTCGGCGAGCCCCGGGTCCGACATGCGCTTCAACGATAGGATTGCATCGCCGCCGTCAGCGTTTAGGCGCTCGAGCAAGGTCTTTCCGTCCGCGCCCCGGACCGGCTCGTCCTTCCCGTCCTTCACGCCGCTCAGGAGGTTGAAATAGTCAGCTCGGACGGTGAGGAGGATCCTTACGTCCTTGTCGCTGTCGGCGAGCCCGAGCAGGAGCCTGACGAAGGGCGCCTGAAGCGCATTGGGCGTCGCGGTGAACAGCTCCTCGAACTGATCGACGATGAGGAGTGTGGCCGTGTTCTTCGTCGGCAGGTCACATTGGAGCGCGAAGGCCGATTCGCTCGGGTCCCCGAGCGCGATGCGCTTACGCAGGCCCGCCCGCTCGTCGCCGGACCGGGCGAGTTTTTCCGCCGCTTCGCTGACACCCGTTCGCAGCCCCTCTTCCGGGTTGGAAAGCGGCCGCATCGAGACGACATGCCAGACGCGGTCGTCGGGCTCGCTGCGCGCGGGATCGGCGAGCGCGCCGCCCCGAAACGCGGGAACGAAACCCGCTTCCGCCAGCGACGACTTGCCAGTGCCGCTGTCGGCGACGATGGCGACGATGCGATGCTTGCGGAACTTCTCGACAAGCTCTTTGACCTCCGCGTCGCGGCCGAAGAACCGGTCTACTTCCTCCTCCCGCATCGACCGCAGGCCAACAAACGGCTCGTCGATCAGCTGTGGGGCCTTGTCCCAATCCGATTTGAGAACCGCCTTGAGGAGCTTCGCGAGTTCCTCGCCGTCGCTCAGCGGATCGCGCACGCCCTGATAGAGCTTGGCGAAGGACGGCAGGGCGCTCGATCCGGCGCTGTCGGCGGCGAGCGCGGGAATGAAGAGAAAATCCTTGTTCGTGTTCGCGCGCGACAGCGCGACCCTGACCTCGGCCTCGACCCAGTTCATCACGCCTTTCGAGCCGACATAGACGACGAAGGAGCTCGCACTGGCGATCGCCTGCTCGATCTGCGGCTGCCATTGCCCGCCGGGCCTAAGGTCGTCCTTGTCGAACCAAACCTTGAGGCCAGCCGCGCGCGCGTCGGGGCTCTCAAGCAGCCGGCGCTTCAGCTCTTGCGCCGCTGTCGTGTCCGCGCCGGAATGGCTCAAGAAAATGAGGGGCGAGGGCTGATCCATGCGCGCCGCGCCTGTCACAACACGCTGGCCAAGAGATATGGAATCGACGAGCATCCCCAATCGCCAAGAGCCAGCCGACAACGACCCCACGCACTTGATCGACGATGCGCCATTCCCGCTCCGCGAGAAACTGCCCGTTGAATCATTGTCCAGCGTGCCACGCGACAATCGCGGCGACAAGCGCTTCCGCGTGCGCGAACGCAGTCGTCATCCGCAGCGCCTCAGCGAATCGTGGCGTCGGCGGTCGCGGCCTCGCTCCTGACAAGGTTGACGCTTTTTGGAAGCATTTCCTTGCTGAATATCGAAAGTTGTGGTAGCATGGACATGCATTAACCAGAAATAACACACGATATTTTAGGTGAAATTAGGACTTGAAGTAGGCCGGATTGCCGCGGTTGCACTCACGCGCGATCGCTTCTATGAAGGTCCGATGGAAAAGTCGTTGTAAGGCCTTGAAAAGATTGAATTACGCTATGAAGAATGACACTCGAGCGGGCGCTCCGTCTCGCGAAAGTTGCAGATTTCGGCGCCCAATCGATTGAAAAGACTGGCGTCAATGCAGAAGCGCAATCTGGCTTGCAGCCTCGCCTCCCGCCTCCCTCACGCCCCCCGCTCGCGCAGCGTTTTGGCGAGCGCGATATAATCGGTCTTGCCCGAGCCGAGCAGAGGGATCGCGTCGAGAACGACGACCGAATCCGGAACCATGAGCGGAGAGGCGCCCTTGATCTTCATCCAGGTCTGGACCTCGAGCTTGGTCGCGCCCGCCTTTGCGGTGGCGAGGATCAGCCGCTCGCCCTTCTTCGGGTCTGGCGCGGCGATGACCGCGACGACGTCATCGGGCCAGAGGCCCGAGACGAGGTCCTCGATGGCGCCGAGCGAAATGAGCTCGCCGGCGATCTTGGCGAAGCGTTTGGCCCGCCCCTTGATCGCGACAAAGCCCTCCGCGTCGATCGCCACGATGTCGCCGGTATCGTGCCAGCCGCCAAGCGGGCGCTCGAGTTCGCCTGGATTATCGGCGCGATAATAGCCGATCATGATGTTGGGGCCGCTGACCAGAAGCCGCCCGCCTTCGTCGATTCCCGGCACGTACACGAGCTTGGGCTCGACGAAGGGCAGAAGCTTGCCGACCGTTCCGATCTTGTTGAACATTGGCGTGTTGACGGCGAGCACCGGCGAGCCTTCGGTCACGCCGTAGCCCTCGAGAATCCGGAGGCCGAACTTGTCCATATAGATGCGCCGCGTCTCGGCCTTGACCGGCTCGGCGCCGGCGATGACGTAGCGCAGCGAGCGGAAGTCATAAGGGTTGGCCGAGCGCGCGTAGCCCGCAAGGAACGTGTCGGTTCCGAGCAGCACCGTCGCGTTGTTGGCGTAGATCAGCTCGGGGATCTGACGGTAGTGAAGCGGCGTCGGATAGAGATAGACCCGCATCGAGCCGACGAGGCCGAGCAGAAGCCCGCCCGTCAGGCCGAAGGCGTGAAAAATCGGCAACGGGTTGAAGACGACGTCCGTCATCGTCATGTCGAAGCGCGCGTCGATCTGCGCCACATTGGCGAGAATGTTGGCGTGCGACAGCGCGACACCCTTCGGCACCCCCTCCGAACCCGAGGTGAAGAGCACGACCGCGGGCTCGTCCGGCTCGCGCTGTTCGAGCGCGCGGCCGGCTGTCAGAGCCGCGCGGAGCTTGTCCATACTCGTCGCGCTCTGGCGCACGTCCTCGAGCCAGACGATGCGCGCAACCGCAGAAAGCGCTTCGACGACCGGCGCGAGATTGCCCTTGTCGATGAAGGCCCGCGAGGTCAATACAGTATTGATCTTCGCCGTCTCGCAGGCGGCGACGAGATTGTTTGGGCCTGCGGTGAAGTTGAGCATCGCCGGCACGCGGCCCGCGGCCTGCAGCGCCATGAAGGTCACCGCCGCGCCGTTGGCGTTGGGCAGCATGACGCCGACGATCTCGCCTGGCGTCGAGATCAAGGCTAGCTTCCGCGCGAGCACGCTGACGCCGATGCGAAACATGCGCAACGTGAGCGCGCCGCTGAGCGGGTCCTGGACCGCAATCTGCGAGAGGCCTCGCAGCTTCGCCGACGCCTCGAACGCGGCGTGGAGAGTGCGGCGGATATTCGAGGTGCGGAAAATAAGTTCCGACATCACGTCGTAGAGCGCGGCGCCGGCGGCGTGCCGGCGCGCCCGGCCGTGGAGACCCGGCGGAACCTTGAGCCGTTCCGGCGGAAGGAAGGTCGCCGTCATCTTCGGGAAAAGCCTTCGGCCGACCTGCGCCGCGCCGAGGCGCGAGAAATAGGTTCGCTCCGGGCCGATAAGGCGCACCGGCGTGACGAGGGCCTCGCTCCTTTCGGCGATGAGGGCGGCGCCGTCGTAGATCTTCATCAACGCGCCGGTGACGGTGATGCGCCCTTCGGGGAAAATCACCAGGCGCCGTCCGGCTCGCACCTCGTTGACGAGCTGGCGGGCGGCGAGCGGCCATGCCGGGTCGAGCAAGCGCGCGTCAGCGAGGCGGAGGAAGGGCTTGACCCACCAGCGCTTGGCGATGCCGTGGTCGATGGCGAAGACCGGCGGCTTGTCCATCAGCGAAAGGATGATCGGCGCGTCGAGGAACGACACATGATTGACGGCGATGACGCTGCGCGCGCTCGACGGCGGCAGGTTCTCGAGTCCCCGGACCTCGAGGCGGAACAGCACGCGCCACAGGAGGCGCAGGACAAAAGCCAGAAAGTTCGCCGGCAGGCGGCGGAAGAAGAAGATTGCGGCGCCGATGTTGGCGGCGCCGAGGACGGCGAGGGCCATCGGTTCGCTCAAACCTGCGACCTGCAGCAAGAGCATGGTCACGACCGATCCGCCGACCATGAAAATGTAGTTCAGCGCATTGACGGCGCCGACGACGCGCGCCCGCCGGTCCTCGCCCGCCCAGGCCTGGATCGCAGCGAAGAGCGGCACGACGAAGAGGCCCGCCGCAGCGGAGTAGAGGAGAATTTCGAACGCCAGGCGCAACCCGAACGGGCTTGTGAAGAATTCGGCCAGCGGAACTTCATGGGCGGCCGGCGCCATCGCCCGGGTGGCAAGGCCCATATCGATGGCGAGCGCCGCCAGGATGAGGACCAGGAACGGCGCGGGCGCGAGTTCGATGCGGCCGCGCGACAGTAACGCCGCGCCGAGCGAACCAGCGGCGATGCCGATGGCGAAAAAGAGGTTGATCGCGATCTCGACGTCGATCCCGCCGCCGATGCGCGATTTGATGATCACGGGCATGAGCGACAACGTGATCGCGCCGACCGTCCAGAACCAGCTCGTGCCGAGCGCCGCGACCCACTGCCGGTCGTCGGCGCGCACTTCGGCGATCACCCGCCAGGTGGAGGCGAAGACGTTGGGGTCGACCTTGAGCCCCGGCGCGCCAACGCCGGTCGGCGGGATGAAACGCGCCGCGGCGTAGCAGGCGAGAGCGACGGCCATCAGCTGCGTCACCACGCTGAAGCCCGAACGGCCTTCCGCCGCCGCAAAGCCGCCTACGATGAGCCCGCAGATGATCGCCGCGAAGGTCGCCCCCTCGACCAGCGCATTGCCGGAGATGAGCTCCTCGCGCCGCAGGTGATCGGGCAGAATGCCGTATTTGATCGGGCCGAACAGGGCCGCGATGCAGCCGAGTCCGAATAGCGCGACATAGAGCAGGGCGAGCGAGGAGAAGACGAATCCCGCCGCCGCGATCAACTGCACGCCGATTTCCGCGAGCTTCAGCCGCCGCGCCACGACTGCCTTGTCGTGCGAGTCGGCGATCTCTCCCCCGAGGGCAGAGAGGGGGATCGCCGGCAGAACGAAAATCATCGTGGCGAAGAGGATCTTGAGGCTGCCGTTCTCACCGCCAAAGCGGAAGAGGATCAGCATCGCCAGCATGTTGCGGACGAAATTGTCGTTGAAGGCGGAGAAGAACTGGCACCAGAACAGCGGCGCGAACCGCCGCGAGGTCATCAAGGTCCGGAACATGATGGCTTCGCGTCCTTTTGGAAGCGGCCGCCGAGGGGACGCTGAAACGGCTCCGGCGTCAAGCGGCCCGGACGCGGCTATCGGTCGATGAATGGGGTCTCGTCGAGGAAGGCCGAGAGGCGCGCGGCGAAGGCCTGCCGGAGGCGGGTCCGCGGCGGCCGCGCGCGCCGCCAGGGCGGCGTCCCCGGCGCCTTCGCCCAGTCGGGCCAGGGGGAGGCGGCGAACCAGTGGCGATAGTTTTCGGCGAAGCGCGCTTCCCCCCGCCAAGTCGCGAGCTCCCAGGGCTTCGGCGCGTTGACGAAATGCAGCACGATCGGCTCGAGCCGGCGTTCGAGGTCGAGCAGAAAGAAATCGCCCATGAAATTGAATCGCGGCGAGAGCGGCGCAAAGCGGCCCGCAAGCGTCGCGTTGAGCGCATCCTGTTCCATGAACGGAAAGCGCTTCGGATCGTCGCGAAGCGCTCGGGTCACTCGTTCGGTCAGTTTCTCCACGCGCCACCTGGCGCGATCGATCGCCATCAGCCCGGCGTTGAAATAGGGCGTCTTGAGCGCGAGCCCGAGCGAGCGGCGCGATCGCTGAAACTGCCGCGCGAGGGCATCGGCCTTGAAGTCCATGAGGAAGATCATGTCGTAGGCGGCGGCGAGCGGCTTATCGCCAAGGTCGAAACCTGCGAGCCGCGAGAGGCCGGGGCGGACGATCAGCATGTCGGAATCGACGGTGACGACCCGCTCGATTCCCGCCGGCAGGATGTCGTCGAGAAAGAGGCGGCGAAAGACCGCCCGGGAAAAACGGCCCTTGCCGGCGAGCTTGGCCTCGAAGCGCGAAAAGTTGAGGGTCATGAGCTTGATGCGCTCGCGGAGCGCGCGGGGCAGCCTGTCGAAGCCCGGAGTGACATCGTCAGGCTCGCAGACGAGAAAGATCTCGTGTTCCGCCTTTGGCTCCGCTTCGATCAGCGAGGCGATCGCGCGGACCGCCGGCGGAAAGAACGTGCGGTCCGGCGTGAAGCAATAGGCGGTTTGCATCTCGTTTCCCCCTTGCGAAGGCGCGGCTCGGACGCTCGCGGCCGCCGATGTATCGGGAATCCTTGATTCCCGATACATCGCGTCGCGTCGAGCCGCTGATGATCGGGGCTGCCTCATTGCAGCGAAGGCGCTATGCTCCGAAATCCACGCTGAAACCACCCGACGAGGAGAGCCCGATGGAATACCTTCACACGATGATCCGCGTGACGGATCTCAAGGCCACGATCGGATTCTTCGAGCTCATGGGCTTCGTCGAGACCCGGCGATTCGACAACGAGAAGGGCCGCTACACCCTGGTGTTCCTGGCGGCGTCGGGCGACGTCGAACGGACGCGCAAGGATAATGCGCCGGTGATCGAGCTCACCTATAACTGGGACCCCGAAGTCTATGCGGGCGGGCGCAACTTCGGCCATCTTGCCTATCAGGTCGACGACATCTACGCGACCTGCGCCAAGCTGAAAGCCGCCGGGGTCACGATCAACCGTCCGCCGCGCGACGGACATATGGCTTTCATCCGCACGCCCGACAACATCTCGATCGAACTCCTCCAAAAAGGCGGTTCGCTGCCCCCGGTCGAGCCCTGGGCCTCGATGGCGAACACCGGAGTCTGGTGAAACGCCGCGCGCTTGCGCTCAGGCGATCGCGGCGCTGACGAGGTTTCGGAACAAGACGCGGAAATACTCGCGATATTCCGGCGTCTGAACCATCAGGACGGCGAACAGGGAGTCGCGCGGCGAGATCCAGAAGGCCGTGCCCATCATGCCGCCCCAGAAGAACTCGCCGATGCTGCCAGGGGTCGGCGCCCTTCCGGGCTCGTTGCGCACCGCGAAACCGAGTCCGAAGCCATGGCCCGGCCATAACAGGAAATGGCTTCGGTCGGTGTTGGCGTCGAGGTGGTCGCTCGCCATGAAGGCGATCGTGCGCGGTCCGAGGATGCGGACGCCCTCGAAGGCCCCGCCGCTGCTCAGCATCGCCGCGAAACGGGTATAGTCGCTCAGCGTCGACATCAGTCCGCCGCCCCCGGACTCGAACTTGGGCGGCGCAGTCGCATTGCATGCGTCGACGCCAGCTGCGGTCATGAAGTCGAACGAGAAGGGCGCGGCGCGGCGCGAGAGCTTCACTTCCGGCGTAAAGAAGGCCGTGTCCGCCATGCCGAGCGGATGGAAGATGCGACTTTGCAGGATTTCGCTCAAGTGAGCGCCCTCGACGATCTCGACGATGCGAGCGAGCACGTCCGTCGACACGCCGTACTCCCAGACCTCGCCCGGCCGATGCATGAGGGGAAGCGAGGCGGTCGCGTCGATGTTCTCGGCCAAGGTCCTGTTGGAGTTGACCACATCGGCCGCTTTGGTCAGCTTCTGAACCGGCGCGATGCCCGTGAACCCGTAAGTCAGGCCGGACGTGTGGCGCATCAGGTCCTGGATCGTGATCGGCCGCTTGAGCGGCGCGCGGTCCAGCCGGTCGCCGTTGACCACCCCGACCTTCACGTCCGCGAAGGCGGGGATGTACGCCGACACGGGATCGACGATCGAGAGCCGCCCCTCTTCGACCAGCATCATCGCGGCGACGGAAACGATCGGCTTGGTCATCGAATAGATGCGGAAGATCGCGTCCTCGCTCATGGCCGGCCCGCCGGGACGCAGTTCGCCAAGGCATTGGCGATAGGCGACTTTGCCGTGACGTGCGATGAGCATCGAGGCGCCTGGCGCCTTCTTCTCCTCGATCTGGCGGGCCATGACGGCGGTTAGCCGATCGAGCCGGTCCGGGAGAAAGCCCACACTCTCGGAGGGGGCATAGGGCAGCACGAATGAGCTCATGGACGGTCTCGCCGATGTGGGAAGGGTGGAGAGAATGCGGCACGCCATCGCTCGGGGCAAGCCGTCGCCGCGCGCCATGCTGGACATCGGCCGCCCGCATGCTGGACAAGGAGCGTGATGAGCCTTTTTGACGACGCGAGTTCGAAGGCCGAACCGCCGCCGCCGCCGCTTGCGGAGCGCCTGCGACCGACGACGCTCGCCGAAGTATCGGGCCAGGAGCATCTGACCGGACCGGACGGCGCGCTGACGCGCCTTCTCCAGTCCCCGACGCTGGGATCGATGATCTTCTGGGGGCCGCCCGGCAGCGGCAAGACGACGGTCGCGCGGCTGATCGGCGCGGCGCGCGCCGACGCTTTCGTGCAGGTCTCGGCGATCCATTCGGGCGTTGCGGAACTGAAGAAGATCTTCGACGCCGCGCGAGCGCGCCGCGCGAAAGGGCAGGGGACGCTGCTGTTCGTCGACGAAATCCATCGCTTCAATCGCGCGCAACAGGATTCCTTCCTGCCGGTGATGGAGGACGGCGCTGTCACGCTTATCGGCGCGACGACCGAGAATCCTTCGTTCGAGCTCAACGCGTCGCTCTTGTCGCGCGCGCGAGTGCTCGTCTTTCGCCCGCTCTCGGCCGAGGCCCTTGAGGCGCTGCTCGAGCGCGCCGAGCGGCTTCTGGCCAAGCCCCTGCCGCTCGAACCGCAAGCGCGCGAGGCGCTCATCGGCATGGCCGACGGTGACGGTCGCGCGGTCCTGACTCTGGCCGAGGAAGTCTGGCGCGCGGCGCGGCCCGGCGAGCTTCTCGACGCGGAGCGACTCATCGAGGTCGTGCAGCGGCGCGCGCCGATTTACGACAAGGCGCAAGACGGCCATTACAACCTGATCTCCGCGCTGCACAAATGCGTGCGCGGCTCCGATCCGGACGCTGCGCTCTATTATCTCGCGCGCATGTTCGACGCCGGCGAGGACCCGCTCTTCATCGCCCGCCGGGTCGTGCGCATGGCCTCCGAGGACATCGGTCTAGCCGACCCGCAGGCGCTCGTCGTCGCCAACGCGGCAAAGGATGCTTACGACTTTCTCGGCAGTCCCGAGGGCGAGCTCGCGATCGCCGAGGCTGTCGTCTATGTCGCGACCGCGCCTAAGTCGAACGCCCTCTACAGGGCTTTCGGCGCCGCGCAGGCGCTTGCGAAGACTGGGGGCTCGCTGACGCCGCCGAAGACCATTCTCAACGCGCCTACCCATCTCATGAAGCGCGAGGGCTATGGCGCAGCTTACGAATACGACCACGACGCGCCGGACGCCTTCAGCGGCCAGAACTACTGGCCCGACGCGCTCGCGCGGCGCGTACTCTACGAGCCTGCGGAACGCGGCTTCGAGCGAGGACTTAAAAAGCGCCTCGACTATTGGGCGCGGCTGCGCAAGGAGCGGGGGCGGGAGTAGGGCGCGAAAAAAGGGCCGCCTTGCGAGCGGCCCTTGTCCTCATCGGCTTGATTCGAGGATCAGACCCCGAGAGCGGCCGTCTGTTTACGCGCGCGATAGCCGGCGAAGCCAAGCCCCGCGAAGCCTAGCAGCATCATCGCCCAGGTCGCCGGTTCCGGAACGTTCGACCCGACCACCACGTTGCCGGTAAATTGAATGCCGTCGCTGGTGTCGAATCCCGCGCCGAACGGATCGAAAGCGACCTCGCCGTCGCTGGCGACATTGACGTTAACGCCGGTCAATTGGCAACAGATCGGTTGCGGGCCGCTTACGGCGCCTGCACTGAAGGTCTCGTTGTAGTTGGCGTAGAGAGCGTAGCCAGGCCATCCGCCAAAAGCGCCAGGGTTCGGATCCGAATAGAAGCGGACGCGGAAATCGCCGTTGGGACCGCCGCTATCGAACAGGATCACATCCGACGGGCCGCCCGTATTTTCGGTCATCGTGATCTTGGAAGGAACGCCGCTCCACGCGGTATTTCCGTACCAGATCCCTGTCGGCTCGCAGGTTGTCCCATTCTCGCTTCCGCAGCCGGGGATGGTCGCGGGCAACACCCATGTCGCGCCCGCGCCTGGCACAAGTTGCCAATAGGCGGGAGTCGCGTTGTGAAGTACGATCGGCTGGGCGTACCCGACCGCGGGCGCCAATGCGAAGCTCGAAACACCGATCGCCAAAGACAATAAAAGTTTATTCATGTCTTCTCTCCCCTAAGTGTTTGGAACGACGTTGGAAAACGCCGGGTCCTCGCCCAGACTCGCTGGAGGCGGATTAACTTTACGTAACAATTGAGCCGCTGTCAACAAAATTTACACGCAGATCCGGTTGGCGTTTACGCCCTGCCGGACATTTACGCGCCCGCTTTGCCAGGCGCGGTTTCCCGTTGCGGCGATGCGTTGTGAATTGCGATCCAGCCTTCCGGCGCGGCAGCCGGCGAAGCAGCCTTCTGTTTGGCGAGAGCGTCCGATAAAACGCCCGTATATTGAGGCGGGAGAGAACGGCGATGGCGAAGTCACGCAGAGGACGCGGCGCCCCAATCCGCGCCGCAATAGCTCCGCGTTTCGCCAGTCCCGGACTTGCCCCGAGCCTTGCCGATTTGCTGCCGCGCGCAGGACCCGAAGCCAGGCTGGAGTCTTTCCTTGCGAAAAAGCCGGGGTCCACGCCGATACCCACTGCGCAAGCGCGCGAAGCCCACCATTGCACATTGGAGGGCGCACGCCTGTTTCGCGAGGGGCGCGCCGTTGAGGCGATCCCGATATTCGAGCGGTCAATCAAACTCAATCCGGGCGTCGCGGCGTACCACCACAATCTCGGCGCCGCGCTGTTGTTCGCAGGCCGTCTCGAGCAGGCTATCCAGCCTTTCGCCGCCGCAGTCAGCCTCGACCCGAATCTCGCGAGCGGCCACTTCCAACTGGCGCAGATCTTCGACAACCTCGGCCACGTGGAACAGGCGATCGCAGGCTTTCAGGCAGCGGTCGCGCTGAAGCCGGATATCGCCGAAGCCCAATTCCGTCTTGGTGAAATTTATCTCGAGCGTGGTCGCCGGCTGGAGTCGGCGGCGGCGTTCCGCGCCGCGGCGGCGGCGGCCCCTAAGACCCTAAAGGCTCGAATCGCGGAGGCGCGCGCGTTGGAGGCCTCCGGCCAAAGCGACGAGGCGATCGCCACGGTGCGCGGCATCGTCGAAGCGCATCCTGAGAACTCGGCAGCCCACGAGATTCTCGGCAAGCTCTTGGGCGAGGCCGGCCTGTCGGCGGAGGCCGCGGCGCATCATGATCGCGCGGCTGAGCTTAATCCGCTCACGTTCGTCTCCTGGTCCGGCCTTGCGACCAACAAGAAGTTCACCGCAGGAGACGGCCCGCTAATTGCGCGGATGAACGCTGCCCTCGCCCTGCCGAAGCTGACGCCTCGCCACCGCCAATCTCTCCACTTTGCGCTGGGCAAAGCGCATGACGACTTGGGCCAGTATGAATTGGCGATGCAAAACTTCGAAGCGGGTAACCGCGTTCGCGCGCTAATGGGCCGCCTCAACCGCGACGCGCTCGTCCGGCGCGTCGACCAGCTTATCGCCGCGACGCCGCCGGGGTACCGCGATCGTCAGCCCGATCCCGGGGTCGACGACGCAACCCCCGTCCTGATCGTGGGAATGCCGCGGTCGGGAACAACTCTGATAGAGCAGATCCTGACGAGCCATCCTGACGTTGGGGCGGGAGGCGAACTGGCGTTCTGGGGCGTGCGCGATACGCCCGGCAAAGATGTGTTCGCCATCAGCTCGACGCCGCAGGCGACGCGCCGCCTCGCCGACGATTATCTCACGACGCTGCGAGCTTTCGGGCCGGACGCCAAGCGGATCACCGATAAAGCGCCCGTCAATTTCATCCGGCTCGGCGTCATCAACCGCGTTTTCCCCAATGCTACGTTCATCCACTGCCGCCGCCATCCGATCGACAACGCCTTATCAATCTTTACGACGAACATGGACACGAACTTCGCGTTCCTCGCGGACAGGGGCGACCTCGTGTTCTACTACCGGCAGTATCAGCGGGTGATGGCCCATTGGCGAGAGGTGCTGCCGCCGGATCGGCTTGTCGAGGTCGACTACGAGGCGCTGGTCGTCGATCCCCAGCTCCACGCAAGGCGCATGGTCGCCGCCTGCGGCCTCGAGTGGAATGACGCCTGTCTTGCGCCACATCGCAATGCGCGTACGGTCAAAACAGCAAGCCTGTGGCAGGCGCGCCAGCCGATCTACCGAACGTCCGTGGAACGCTGGCGGCGGTACGAGCCCTGGCTCGGCGAGCTCAGAGAGCTGGCGCCGGACGACTAAAGCCGATTCCCTTTGGCCAACCAACGGATAGGCTCTTTGCGGTTCGCCGCGTTGCGCCGGGTCGCAAGGCGAGCCCGCCAATAGGAACGATCGAATTTTGACCAGCGGCAAGGAGATCAGGTTCATGACCCAGGTTTTACCTTGTCTTGGCGCCGAGCCTGGTAGCGTCATCCGCCGAACGAAGAATTTGCTCTTTTATGGCAAAAGAGATTTGACCCACGGTGTCGTGGGGCAACTCCCTTTCAAACCGA